>NZ_JBQKGL010000002.1:0-346004 GCF_052118825.1 Bilifractor sp. LCP21S3_A7
GCGGTATTAGCAGCCGTTTCCAACTGTTATCCCCCGGTATGAGGCAGGTTCCCCACGCGTTACTCACCCGTCCGCCGCTCAGTCACTGAAAAATCATTCCGAAGAAATCTTTTTCAGCGCTTCGCTCGACTTGCATGTGTTAAGCACGCCGCCAGCGTTCATCCTGAGCCAGGATCAAACTCTCATAAAAAAGATTGATTCGTTCAGAATTAACACTTGGCTAATTCATCCCTTTTTACTGTTTTAAAGGATCGTAATCAATTTGTTATCTCCCTGCTAGGCAGTTCAATAACCCGTTGAATACTTTCGATCGTTCAAACAAAAATTTAATAAAACTTCATTTGAATTTTCGAGGATGTGTTTTACTGTTCAGTTGTCAATGTTCATTCTGTGTTACTTCTGTGCTGTCGCTGTATTTCGGCGACAAATGATACTTTAACACCGTAGGGCACGAATGTCAACCATGAATTGTAGATTTTTGAAGAATTTTTTTATCACTGATATTTCCTTCAAATATGCGTTTTTCACCCAGCGGCTCAACATGCCGCATGCTATTGTACCTATTGTTCAGGCAATTTAGGCATTTGTTGTGTCATCCTCAAGCTGATCGCTCCCACGGGCAGGTCTGTGCGGTTCTGATTGCCTGGTGCAGATCGTAACCATACATCATTTTATCCTTTGGATCAACGAACCCGTGCACCTTTTGTGGAACCTGTTCACACCAGAGAAAAAGGGATGCGCCGGTGAGACGTTTTTCTCAACCGACGCCATGATCTTCGATCCCGCTGAGATAAGGCGGGTATTTCAGCTTCACTCCAGATTAAGTTTCCTATCGAGAACGATCCAGGTAACGATACTATAAATTGCAATTATCACAATACACCCCAGCAAAACGGACACCTCCGCTCCGATTGATCCCATCGCACGGAATAAACCCGGAAGGTTAATTGTTATGAAAAGGCTGCTGCCCAGAATGGCCATTATGATCAATTCCAGAATCTCAAATCCTATATACGTCAGAACCGCACCGATAATTCTGTGATCCGACCATAAATGTCCGATGGATATGGCCGCATATATCCGAACGATCGCAGCAACAGTCGAGGCAATCACGATAAGAACTCCCAGCACAATAGTTGCCGTATACGGTGCCGCCGCTTCAAAAACCCTTGAGACAATGCTGCTGATTTCGATTTTCTCCACTTCCTCAGAAAAAGACGGGATCAGGAAAAATGGAATGACCGATGCAGCTGCCACGATTACGCTGAACAGGCTCCAGATAACAGAAGAAATAACCTTCGCCCAGATCAGGCTTCCCGTTCCCGTCGGCAGGGAAAACATCAGATATCCCTCCCGCCCCAGAAGATTTGTGTAAAAGCGCACTACAGAAAGAATAATCGTAATAAGGAACACTGCCGCAATCAAAAGTACAAGTATAATGGTAAGCGCAACAGATCCAGCCGCACCTTCCGGGGCCGAAAACAGACGGAAATCAATGCCAAGCAGTACCGCAACCACTACGATCGCCAGATAAACCGGAAACAGGATCCTTCCAAAAGCTTTCATTTCATAACCGATTAACTTGCTCAGCATGCGAATACCTCCCTGAAATAATCATCGATGCTTCTTCCCGTTTCCGCGCGGAGATCATCTGCGTTCCGGTGAAGAAGGACTTTTCCGTTTTGAAGAAAAATCACCTCATCCAAAATCGATTCAATATCTGTAATCAAATGTGTAGAGATCAGAACCAATCCGTCCTCGTTATAGTTTTCCAATATTGTATGAATAATGTAGTCCCTCGCCGCCGGATCCACACCGGCAAGCGGTTCGTCCAGCAGATATACCTCTGCCTTGCGGCTCATGCACAAAATCAGCTGCACTTTTTCCCGGGTACCCTTCGACATCTTTTTAAAGTTCAAATTGTAGTCGATTTCCAGCTTATCCATCAGATTTTCAGCCTTAACCCGATCAAAATCGCTATAGAAGGCTTCAAAGAAATCCAGCAGCTCTTTTACCTTCATCCAATCCGGAAGAAAATCCCGGTCCGGAAGGTAGGAAACAATTTCCTTTGTTTCCTTTCCCGGCTGCAATCCGTGAATTAAGATCTCTCCGGATGTCGGCGTAAGCAGCCGCTCAATCAGCTTGATGAGCGTCGTCTTTCCACTTCCGTTCGGCCCTGCCACCCCGATGATTCTCTGTTTCTCCAGAGACAGGTTCACTCCATTCAGCGCGACCTTCGCCCCATATTTTTTTACCAGATCCCTGCATTCTATTTCTGCCATTATTTTTCTCCTTACATCCTTTTCTATGAAAAATAAATATGATTTTCATTCACTGCTCTTATTAACATTCTCATCTTCCTGTGGTCTCCACCGGCTGACTTCAGAAATGATTTCCTCTCTTGACATACCAAGCCGCGAAAGCTGTGTAAACAATTCCTCCACATACTTCTCACTCAGGCTGCTTCTTAATTCCTTCATCTTCGCCTCATCCTCCGTCACAAATCTTCCGCTTGTCCGCTGTGTATAAAGCAGCCCTTCCTGCTCCAGCTGCGTCATCGCACGCTGCATTGTATTCGGGTTCACCCCTGCCTGCGCAGCAAGGTCTCTGACCGAAGGCAGCTTGCTTCCCGGCGGAAGCAGTCCGCCAGCAATCCGGGTTTTTATTCCTTCCATAATTTGAAGATAAATCGGAATACCGTTCTTAAATTCCCATGCCATCTGTATAACCACCTCCCTACGGCCTTGCAATCATCTCTTTCGCATGTCTGTATTAGTTCCTTAGTACACTAGAACAATATCACGAGTACTCGTCTGTGTCAATAGATTAATACAATATGACAAAAAATAATTTCAACATGATTCTACATGCAGACAAACATTCATTTTTGTTCTTTGTAAGAAGCAGTACACATCTGAAGATTCCGCGGTATTTTCCATCATCAACGAGATAAAACACGCTGCGCGAGTTTTATCTCGTTATCGCGACGCTCGCCGCACACGAATACTTCGCATTCGGCTGCGGCTCACTGTTCGCGTAAAAAAAGACCTCTGCAGTATCCGCCTGAGGTCTCCTGAATCAAATGCTTTCTATTCTCTTTTACTTTTTCCTTTCCACTTACTGCGGTTGCGCAAAACAAAACTACAAATAGAAGCATGATGCTGCTTTTCCCAAAGAAAAATGCAATCACGTACAATAAACCCGTGGCAAACTGCGTCATCATCAGTGCTCTGTGGCCGGACGTGAACTACTCCGACTTCTATAAGTCGGAGTAGTTCACCCGGAGAATTCTCAGGTAATACTTTTGAGCATACGGGCAGGTACGCCTCCAACAACCGTGTTTTCAGGTACATCACGCACTACAACCGCACCCGCTGCGACAACAGAATTATCTCCGATGGTTACTCCCCTGGTAATCACTGCATTTGCACCAATCCAGACTCTTTTTCCAATATGGATAGATGCGGGATGCATCTGATGTCTTTTTTCCGGGTTGAAATCATGGTCCAGTGTTGCAAGCACAACTCCTGGCCCGATCAGGGCATCATCGTCAATAAAAATTCCGCCCTGATCCTGAAATTTACAATCAGAATTGATGAAGACGTTTTTTCCTACTGTAATATTCTTTCCAAAATCCGTATAAAAAGGAGGAAACAGCCCAAATCCCTCTCCTACCGGTTTTCCGATAATTTTGGAGAAGAGCTCCGCGATTTCTTCCGGCTCATGAAAACCGGTATTTAATTCCATGGTCAGCTTCTGGGATTCGCGGCTATAGTAACGCATAGTCTCTATAGCCTCCTGATTTTCGCCAATGGTATCACTGGTTTTAAAGTACTCAATAAGCTTGCTTAGTCCCATCAATATTCTCTATCTCCTTCATTCTGTGATACTTCTGCTTCTCCCGATACATCCACTGATCCGCAATTGACCTGAGCTTCTCCGGATCGTTTCCATCCCTGGAAGAAAGCGCATATCCCGCACTAATACTGACATAAATCAGATGACTTCCCACAACAACCGGCGCCTCAAAAAAGGCTTTGATGCCCCGAATGATGTCCCCATATCCGTCCTCCGTAAAATCATCTGTTACAAGAAGAGCAAATTCATCCCCGCCAAGCCGATAAGCTGCATATGGCACCGACGCAGAAAGCCTCTTAGCCACCTCCACCAGAACATCATTACCGGTCTGATGACCATATTGATCATTAATCTTCTTGAAGCAGTTGAGATCAATATAAATAATTCCGAATCCACATCCGTTCGACGCTGCCCGAGCGGCAGCGGCAGCGGCATCCGTGCCAAACCTTCGTCCGTTTAACAGCATGGTAAGACTGTCATGCTCTGACATCGACACAAGCTTTTTCCGGTCCTCTGAAATCATCAGAACCAGATACACCAGCACCGTGATCAGAACACAGATTACCGAGCCGAAATAACAGTAATTTTTCAAGGAATCGGTAACCTGCCAGCCTTTTTTCGGCGTCACATCCAGCCGCCAGGTGCAGCCACCATTTACAAAGGAAACCGTCTCAGGCTTCACCAGGTATCTTTTTGAAGAATTCACCAGATGATATTTTGTGTCCAGCGGATTTGTCTTATACAGGTGGTAATCATATCCGAAGGAACTCAGGGAATTCAGCGCTGCCTGAAATGCCTTGGAAACACGGATAATCGCAATGGTAAAGCCCCAGAAGTGCTTCTTCCCGTCCTGCCCATACAGATAAACAGGATTCCGCACCACGATACATGAATCGCCCTGCTTCATCTCTATCGGTCCCTGAACCACAATCGCGCCAGATGTTTTGGAATACTCACATATTTCCCTTGTTTCCTTATCCTGGAAAAGATCTTTCTTATCCGAGTATCCGGCATCCTCAGGATATGTCTCCTTGACGATTCCATCCGGAGCCAGCTGCAGGCAAGCCACTTCATTACGGCCGTACAGCATATTCCTGGAAATCATGGTAAAATTCCGGATTTCTTCACTGTTGCTGTCCTGCAGCAGTAATTTCAGCGTCTGCGTGATATCCTTGCACTGATCAATGTCTGCGTTAAGCTCGCTTATCCGTGCCTGCTCGCTCAGACGACACATCTCTCTCATCTGTGCTGCGGATTTTCTGCGTACCGCCCCGATAAAGAGCCATAATGCAGCTGCACATAGCAAAAAAACGATACCGGTAATGATCCACCTTTTGCGGAGTGCGCTCCTCTTCATCTTTGTCTTTTTGTCCAAATTTTTCTCCTTCTGCGCAAATACTTTAGTATATAGTAACATATTTTGTCGCAGAAATCACGAATAAGAGGAAAACAGCGTGTAATTTTCAGATAACACATTGCTCTCTGTAAAACGTCATCTAAAGCCTCTTTTTCAGGCCCATTTTCGCAGCTATTCGGGCATTTCAGGGCATGAAAAAACCGCCTGATGAAATCAGACGGTTTTGGTCTGCGGAAGATGGGACTTGAACCCACACGGTATTGCTACCACAAGATCCTTAGTCTTGCTCGTCTGCCAGTTCCGACACTTCCGCATTTATTCATTTTGTTATCGCTGTTATTCTCGCCGACAACGAATATTATAATAGCACCTGTACCTGGATTCGTCAACAGTTTTTTTGAAATTTACAAGAAAAAATTCCAGTTTTTCTCGCGCCCGTCATCTGTCCTTCTCAGCATAAAAACAGCCCGGCGAAAAACGCTGCGGACTCACATTTCAATCAACAGTCTACTCGGACTCTGTGGCTTTGGATTCCATTCCCACCGGTCTCTTTACCATGAAGTACCACACTGCCTGACTGATCACCAGTGCTACCAGAAACCCGCCGATCACGTCAGACGGGTAATGAACCCCCAGATACATCCTGGAGTACGCGACCAACACTGCAAGGATGACCAAAGGTATCCCCGCTTTCCGCGGCAGCATGTGTACAGCCGAAAGCGCTACGGCAAAGCTGTTCGCCGTATGTCCTGACGGGAAGGAATAGTCCGTCGGCAGTTTTCCGATCGGCATCAAAAAGTTGAAGGCATCAAAGGGTCTTATACGCGCAAAGAGCAGCTTCATCATCAGATTGACAACAATTGCCTCAATCACGAGTGAAACCGCGGCCACCTTCCCCGCATCCCTTGTCTTCCGAAATACCAGCAGAAGAATCGTCAAAATGAACCAGCCGAAAAAACCGAAGGCGCTGATTCCCTGCATAATCGGTGTCATCCACGAAAAGCGCAGGTGATCCCGGAAGAATACCAGTACCCGCACATCCATTGCCGTAATTGATGAAATCATTCTTATTCCCTTTCTTCTTTTAACCAGAAAACCGCCAGGACGCGCCGCCATTCGTTCTCCCGCCATTACAACGAACCACAACACAGCGGGCATCGCGATCTCACGCGCGCATCGCGATGCATAGTACGACAGCCACGCGGCTCCGTCTGTCTCAGATAAGTTTCATGATGTCGTGCACCGTAATATACGCAATAAATGCCAGCAACGCCATCAGACCATAGAAATTGATATTTTCCTCGATCTTGCGGTTGACCGGCTTCCTTCGTATGCCTTCAATAAGCATCAGAAGAAGTCTTCCTCCGTCAAGAGCCGGAAGCGGAATCAGGTTCATAAATCCCAAAGAGACGGATATCATGGACATTACGCTAAGAAGTGTGAAGAGAGCCGCTGCCGGCGATACCTCTGCCGCGGCCGCGCTGTAGGTGTCTCCTACCGTTTTGACGATTCCCACCGGTCCGGACATGTCATTTATGCCAAACGTTCCGTTCAGCATCCCCGCCAGAGACTTCCAGGCCATCTTGATCCAAAAGATCACTTCGTAAAAGGAGTAACGAATTACGCCGAAGAATCCCTGCCTTACGCGGGCAGACTGATAGGAAAAATTCAACGTGGCAGTAACCGTCTTTTCCGGAGTTACCGTCACCGTCCCTTCTTTTCCGTTTCTCTCATAGGTGATCTCCACGGGAGATCCGTCCAGAGGATGCTCCTCCAGATAATTGCTGATATCTTCCGTGCTGCGGACCTTTGTCCCGTTCAGCGCAGTTACAATATCGCCCATTTCAAGGCCTGCCTTCCGGGCAGCTGTTCCCTTATTCACCATGGTCAGCTGAAGGCCGCTTCCGTCTTCCGCCTCCTGCCAGTGAATTCCGAGCAGGTATCTCGTCTGCGATAACGGTTGATAGCTGACCCGGACGTTCTTTCCGTCCCGCCTTACGACAAGCGTAACCTTATCTGTCGGAATCTCCTTCATCAGAAGGTCCATATAGAAGTCTCTGGAATTTACGATCCACTCTCCATTGTACGATACGATTTCATCCCCCGTGCTAAGGCCCGCCTCTGCCTCCGGCGTGCCGGATGGAACCTCTGCGACTACCGCCGGATCCGCTCCCATCGCACCGACAATCACAAGAGACAGCAGAAATGCCAGAATAAAATTGAAGACGGGTCCTGCCGCGACTACAAGTGCTCTCCTCCACACCGGCGCACCGATGAAGCTGCCGGGGATTTCCTCCCCTTCATCTTCATTCAGCATCGCGCAGGATCCTCCGAAGGGAAGAAGACGCCATGCAAAGACTGTTCCGCTCTTTTTGCTTTTGAACGACAAAATCTTCGGTCCCATGCCGATGGCAAACTCTTCAACAACGATGTGATTTTTCCGCGCCAGGATAAAATGGCCGAACTCATGAAAAAGGACGACAAGTCCCAGCACCAGGATTCCGATGATATATTTCAATACGCTTCCCCTATATTATTTGTTCCATTCTTCTGAGATCCGCCTCCTGGTCTCTGCCTCAACACTGAGGATCTGTCCGAGATCCGGATTCTCAATCGTTCTGTGTCTGTTCATTGCCCCCTCGATAATGCGGTAGATATCCAGAAAACCGATTTTGTGATCCAGAAACAGAGCCACGGCCTCCTCGTTTGCGGCATTGAAGACCGTCGGCATTGAGCCGCCTTCTTTCGCCGCCTGAATTGCAAGCGGCAGACCCCGGAAGGTTTCCATATCGGGCTCATCGATTTCGATGGAGCGCAGCTTTGTGAAATCAAGCCGCTCTCCCGGAAGATATCTTCGCTCCGGATAATAAAGCGCATATTGAATTGGCAGCCGCATATCCGGAGAACCGAGCTGCGCCATAACCGCCCCGTCTTCAAATTCTACCATAGAGTGAATGATGCTCTGTGGCTGGACAACGACCTGAATTCTTTCCAGCGGCACATCGAACAGCCATCGGGCCTCCATGACCTCAAGACCTTTATTGACCAGTGTTGCGGAATCAATGGTAATTTTTCTTCCCATTGACCACGTCGGATGCTTCAAGGCATCCTCCGGCCGGATGTTCGAAAGCTCTGCTGTTTTTTTACCCCGGAAGGGTCCTCCGGAAGCTGTGATGAGGAGCTTGTGAACCTGCCTTCTGTCTTCACCGTGCAGGCATTGGAAAATCGCGCTGTGCTCACTGTCAACCGGAAGGATCCGCACCCCCTTCTCCCGCGCCAGCGGAATGATCAGATGCCCCGCTGTCACCAAGGTTTCCTTATTGGCAAGGGCAATATCTTTTCCGGCCTCAATGGCAGCCAGTGTCGGGCGGATCCCGATCATTCCTACAATGGCAGTGACCAGAATGTCCGCATCCGGCATCACAGCCAGCTCCAGAAGTCCGTCCATGCCCGACAGCACTCTTGTATCCGTGTCCCGGACTCTGATTCTGAGCTCCTCCGCCGCCTGCCCATCGTAGATAACCGCAATCTCCGGATGGAATTCCCGTATCTGCTCTTCCGCCTTGTCTGCATTGTGTCCCGCGGAAATTCCAACCACGCGGATATCCCCATTGTTCCTCACCACATCCAGCGTCTGGGTACCGATTGATCCGGTCGAACCCAGAATGGCTATTTTTTTCATTCCTGCCTGCTCCTTTCTGCCGTGCTTCTGCCCGCTTCACCGGCGTCACCACCAGGATGATGCACACTTCACCGGCGCTTCCGCCCGAACTATGCTCACCTCGCCGGTGCTTTCGCCCGAACTATGCTCACTTCACCAGCGTCACTGCCAGAAAATAGATGATCGGCGCGGTAAAGATCACACTGTCAAAGCGGTCCAGAACTCCGCCGTGACCGGGAATGAGCTTCCCGTAATCCTTGATATCGGCATTTCTCTTGATTGCAGATGCCGAGAGGTCACCGACCATCGAGATCAGCGCCCCGATGAGACAGATGATCATGTATTCCATTACCGGCCCCTGCGTGAGAAGCGCATAGATCATGCCGAGAATCGTTGCTCCGGCGACTCCCCCGATCGCTCCCTCGATGGTCTTCTTCGGGCTGAGCACCGGCGCCATCTTATGTTTGCCGAATAGTCTCCCCGCGCAGTAGGCGCAGGTATCGCATCCCCATGAGCACAGGAAAATAAGCCAGACAATAAACTGTCCTCCCTCAAGGCAACGGGTCTGGTAGACGAAGGAAAGCATGACGCCCACATAAATCACCCCGAAATACGTCTCCATAATCTGACGGGCATTGTACTTCGGATAAGAGAATACATAGACGAACATCACGATGACCAGGCTGCAGATGATCGCGAACACCTGATAACTGCCCCACATATAGACGAGGCTCACATAGTAGAGAATCACTGAAATATATCCGAACAGCTCAAGCATATCGATGGTTCTGCCGCCCCTGTGAATACCGAGGGCACGATACAGCTCGAATGTGCCGATCAGAGCCAGAGCGAGAGAGATGAGAAAGAGCACCCACCCTCCGGCATTGATCCCCATCAGTGCGATCAGAACCAGGATCACACCGCTGACCAGTCTTGTGAGAAAAGAATTTGTCGTCTTTCTTGTCAGATACTGAACGACAAGCATCACAAGTACCCCGACAAGGCCGAGAATATAAAACATTAGTATTTCCTCCCTGCTGTCCTTACTTTGCGTTTCCGAATCTACGGTCCCGCCCGTTATACTTTTCGATCGCCTCAATCAGATCCTGCTTATGAAAATCAGGCCATGCCACATCGGTAAAATAGAATTCCGTATATGCCAGCTGCCACAGTAAAAAGTTCGAGATCCTCTGCTCGCCGCTTGTACGAATCAGGAGGTCCGGATCTGGTATTCCGGCTGTATCCAGGTATCTCTCAAAGATCTCTCCGGTCACCCGGCCCTCCGGAAGCTTCCCGTTACTGGCATCCTCCGCAATCCTTGTAACCGCGCGTTCGATCTCATCTCTCCCACCGTAATTCAGGGCAATCTGAAAATACATTTGATCGTAATCTGCAGATGCCTCCTCAACCTCGCGGATCTCTTCCTGGAGATCCGGTGCAAGTGCAGAAGGATCACCGATAATCCGCACTTTCATCCGGTTCTTGTGCGCTTTCATCTCGACACGCCTCAGATACTTCCGAAAAAGATTCATCAGCACCTTCACCTCATCCGCCGACCGTTTCCAGTTTTCGGTGGAAAACGCATAGACCGTGAGATACTTTACCCCCATTTCGCAGATCTCATCACACATCTTCTCCAGGTTATTGCAGCCGACAATATGGCCGTAGCTGCGCGGCATTCCTCTGCGCTTTGCCCATCTTCCGTTACCGTCCAGAATAATCGCAATATGGTTCGGGACCTTCAGGCCCTCAAGCTGGTCTTCTTCTTTCATTTCTTCCTCCAGCTGCAGCAATTAGCAGCAAGCATAGAAAGAAGCTGCCGCGCGAAACACCTTTTTGCACAATGCCCCGGAGCAAAACCTCTGCGGCAAATTATACAACAAGCATTTCGTACGTCAGCTCCCCCTCATTTCTGTTTCACGAAGCCGTCTGTGCCGATCAGACTTTCATCAGCTCTTTGGACTTCTCTTCCACAGCCTTGTCGATTTCTTTGATTCTCTTATCGGTCGCCTTCTGAAGGTCATCCTGAAGCTCCGCGATGAGGTCCTCGGACAGATCCTCGGATTTTTCCAGTTTCTTGAAAGCCTCATTGCCATCCCGGCGGATGTTGCGGACAGCCACCTTGGCTTCCTCGCCCTTCTTCTTTGTCTCCTTTGTGAGCTCCTTACGTCTCTCCTCCGTCAGCTCCGGGAAAATCAGGCGGATCACTTTACCGTCCGTATTCGGATTAATGCCAAGATCGGACGTCTGGATTGCCTTGATGATCGGTTTGATCATCGAAGATTCCCACGGCTGAATCTGAATGATTCTGGCCTCCGGAACCTGAATATTCGCCACCTGATTCAGTGGTGTCGGAGCGCCGTAATATTCAACCGTGATACGATCCAGGACATGGGGATTCGCACGGCCGGCACGAATGGCACCGAGCTCATTTGCAAGGTTTGCGAGTGTCTTCTCCATTTTGGCATCGTATGCCTTTACTCTCTCATTCATTGTAAATTCCTCCCTGGTCTCTTACACGGTCACCCTTGTCCCGGTGATCTTCCCGTGCGCAGCATTGACGATGCTGTCTTCCCCGTCAAGACCGAACACCACCATCGGCATCCTGTTCTCCTTCGCCAGAATCGATGCGGTCATATCCACCACCTGAAGCTGTTTGTCGATGACCTCCTGAATCGAAACCTCATCGTACTTCCTTGCGTTCGGATTGCTCTTCGGGTCGCTGTCATAGACGCCGTCGACAGCCTTCGCCAGAAGCAGTTCGTCAGCATCGATTTCAATCGCGCGGAGAACAGCGGTCGTATCTGTCGAAAAATACGGGCTGCCCGTTCCTCCGCCATAGAATACAACCATGTTGTGCGCAAAATACTTATTGCTCCGGTCCTTCGAGAAAAGCTTCGTGATTCCGCCGATCTCAAAGGGTGTCAGAACCGATGTCATCATCCCCTGTGACCGGAAAATCTCGGACACATAGATGCAGTTCATAACCGTCGCAAGCATACCGATCTCATCCGCCTTCGTGCGGTTGATATTCTTGCTGGAGCGGCCTCTCCAGAAGTTTCCGCCTCCGATAACAATCCCGATCTGGAAGCCGTCATCCACCAGTTTCCGAACCTGTTTTGCGACACCTGTTACAACTTCCTCGTCAAATCCAGTCTTCCTGTCTCCTGCAAGCGCTTCTCCGCTGAGCTTCAGCAATAGTCTTTTCATGCACGATCTCCTTGTTCTTCTTCTGTTTACGGGCCCTGCCGCCGATGATTCGTACGGCAACTGCTTATATTATAGCATAAAGGAATTCTTTATCGCTATAAAATCTGACGATTACAGCTGTGAAACAACAAAGATATCATAAATCGCCTTGATCGCCGTCTCAAAATCGCGGTTTTCCACGCCAATGATGATGTTCAGCTCAGAGGAACCCTGGTCGATCATCTTGACATTGACATGAGCGTGGGCCAGCGCGGCAAAGATCCGTCCCGCGGTTCCTCTGGTTCTTCTCATACCTCTGCCCACAACCGCGATCAGTGCCAGATCAGATTCCAGCTCGATCATGTCCGGATGAACGGATCTGTGAAGCCCCGCGATAACCTGCTGCTCGTGCTTCTCAAATTCATTCTGGTTGACATACACGGAGAAGGTGTCAATGCCGGAAGGCGTATGCTCGAACGTCATCCCGCAGTCCTCGAACACCTCAAGCACCTTACGGCCGAATCCGACCTCCGCGTTCATCATGGCTTTCTCAATCGTGATGGAAGCGAATCCCTTCTTGCCGCCGATACCGGTGATGGTATATTTCGGCTTGTTGCAGGTGTTCTCGACAACCATTGTGCCCGGATCCTGCGGACGGTTTGTATTTCGAACATTGATCGGAATTCCTTCCTTTCTGAGAGGGAAAACCGCATCCTCGTGGAGAACCGTCGCTCCCATGTAGGAAAGCTCGCGCATCTCACGATAGGTAATCGTATTGATGGTAACCGGATCCTTGATGATTCTCGGATCCGCCATCAGGAAGCCAGATACATCCGTCCAGTTTTCATACAGATCCGCATGAACCGCCTTTGCCACGAGGGATCCGGTGATGTCGGACCCGCCCCGGGAGAAGGTCTCCACTGTACCGTCCGGCTTTGTGCCGTAGAATCCCGGAATCACCGCATGCTCAAGAGGCTCAAGCACCGCACCCATCTGTTTATCTGTCCTTACCGCGTCAAACTTTCCGTCTTCATCGAAGGCCACAACTCTTGCGGCATCGACGAATTCATATCCGAGGTATTCCGCCATCACAATTCCGTTCAGATACTCTCCCCTGGACGCAGCGTAGTCGGTTCCGATCTTGCTGCGGAAATTTTCGGCGATTGTCTCGAACTCGCTGTCCAGATTGAGAGACAGGCCCAGACCGTGAATGATCTCATCGTAACGATCGCGAATATTCTGAAGCGCGTCGGAGAAATCCTGATCTTCCTCCGCACGATGGTAGCAGTCATACAGCATATCGGTAACCTTGGTGTCATTGCTGAACCGTCTGCCGGGTGCCGACGGGACAACATAGCGTCTGCCCTCATCCGCCCGGATGATATCTCCGACCTTCTTGAACTGCTCAGCATTTGCGAGAGAACTGCCACCGAATTTCACTACTTTTTTCATTCCTGTTGTCCACCCTTCAAAAATGTGTGTCTTATATATGAAACAGTTACGTCTTCACCCTTCTCTGCCAGCATCCTGAGCAGCTGATCAAGCTGATTCTTCACGGAATCATCGACAAACCACAGCCTGTCTCTGCCTTTCTTCCAGTACTCATAGGGAGCACAGTCATTATAGCCGTCCCCCAGATATACTCTGGATGCACTGATGCGGTCCGCGACCATTTCCGCCACATATTTGCGGGGAATCGGCACGCCTTTGATGATTGTATCACAGTTTATACCATAGTCAATCCAATATTCGAAATGGTGCTTGTTGCGCCCCTTATGATGAAGCCAGGCAAGGGAAACTCCTGTAGCCTCGCGTTCCGCGTTGTTCGGGCTTCTGGTTCCCTGCCAGTATCTCGCCCCCTCGCGGAATTCCGTAGGCGAATACTTGGACAGATCATGCACAATTCCCTGCCAGTAAAGCCCCATACGGAAACAATAATGAAGAACCAGGCACTTGTGATATGTAATTGTCTTGAAATGCTGCCACGCGTAATTATTCTTCATTTCCGCACCGCCGCTAAGATCACGATACTTCTCGGAGATACCTCCACTGCCTTCTCGTCTGAATCGATTTCCGTCTCCGTACCTTCCTCCGGGAACGCCTGCTCACGCGACGTATCCGCGCTGATAACCCACCGGAAGTCTTCCGGAAGATCCGGAAGTGCGAACCGCTGCGTCAGCCAGTACATATTGTATGCGATATAGATCGTGTCGTCCGCTGTTCCGTCCGGCTTCTCCGCATACTGCCCGCAGTACATGACGCCGAATCCTGTCTTCGTCTTTCCGGAGGCGCTCATCCATGCCACCTCGCTGTGAAACGAAAGATCCGGGAATCCGCAGGCCTTATAGTCCGCCATCCGCAGCACCCGTGCGGATCGAAGAACCGGATGTTCCCTGCGGAACGCAATGGCCTTCCTGACAAAATCATGCATCTCTCTCGCCGATTTTGATCTGCTCCATGTAACCCAGCCGGTGCGGTTGTCCTGGCACCAGGCATTGTTGTTGCCCCCCTGGCTGTTCTCCATCTCATCCCCTGCGTAGACCATCGGTGCTCCCTGGCTGGTCATCAGCATCAGAAAAGCATTCCTGAGCAGCTGCCGTCTCAGCGCACGGACCGCGCTCTTTCTGGACGGTCCCTCCTCCCCGCAGTTCCAGGTAAAGTTGAAATCTGTCCCGTCGTGATTCTGTTCACCGTTGGCTTCATTATGTTTTTCCTCATAGGAAACCATGTCATACATCGTGAAGCCATCCTGGTCAGCGAAATAATTGATGAACGCCTGGTCCTCGCTGTTTCTTCGGAGATACCAGCCGGCTTCGTCCGTGCCGACATCCGGATCGCCCTTCAGAAACCGGCGCATCGCCTGCTCGTAGGACGGATTCATAGCCGCAAGATTCCGGAATACCGGTTTTCTGCCTCCATACAGCACGGAGGTATCATAACCGGAGGTAATCAGCTTCGTTCTCCGAAGCAGGGGGTCAGTAACGGCCGCGTGAATCCAGCTCCCGTCGCCGACGAGATGGAAACCGTCCACCTTGAAGTGAAGGCGCCAGTAGCGAAGCACATCGGTGACAAGCCTTGCATCCGCTTCCGGAAGAAAATAGAACTCCGGGATGCATTCCAGGCCAGCCTCATGGAGGGCATCCACCATTTCCGCGAACTCCTTGTTCGGATTATCCGTGGCGCAGTAAGCCTTTTTCGGCGCGAAATATAATCCCTTTGTGTATCCCCAGTAATTCAAAACCGGGTCCGCACTATTCTCCGGTTCCTTCACCTGCACCTGCTGATCCAGATAGTAGTATTTTTCCTCATTGGATTGATTTTCGAAGGTATAGCACGGCATGAGGATCAGCGAAGTCACCCCCATGTCCTTCAGATACGGGATCATCTCCGTGACACCGAGAAATGTTCCGGGATGCTTCACGCCCGCCGGCCGGGTCTTTGTGAAGCCTCTCACGTGAAGTTTGTAGAAGATACTGTCCTCATAGGGGATATTGAGAGGCTCGGTTCCCGCCTTGAAATAGACCCGCATCGAACACCGGTACTCTTCCTCGCCGCTGACCGGATTTGTAATTTTCCGAACAGATCTGGCATACGGATCCGCCACGATCTTCCCCTCTACCCGATAATTGTATTCATACGCTGCCGAATTCTCCATCTCCACAAAGACGGAACTGATATCGCCGGTCCGGTATTTTTCCTCCAGGGGAATCACCTGACACGGCTCTATCTCCCCGGTATGATAGAGCAGAAGCTCCGCCCGCTTCCCTTCCGGAATCACGCAGGCGAACAGGTTTCCGTTCCGCACTCCGTTCGTCGTAATGCCGTGCACTCCAAGTCTTTCCGGATCTGATGGTGTTACCCTGAATTCTGTCTTCTCTGCCATTCTCTTCCTCCGGTTCTTCCCTGATCACAGACAGGTAAACCGCTTCACACTGTGTGCGCAGATGTGGCTCACCCGCCCGCGCATATTCGCACTTTCGTGCCGCTTGCGCGTCACTTCGCTGCTTCGCAGCTTCATCCCCATACCTGTAGTCAGATAGCCGGCTTCCCCGAATCCGACCTCATCCGGCTTGAAATCATATCGTAAGGTCCAGCTCAACCGGACAATGATCCGATCCCATCACATCGGTGTGGATAACCGCATCGCTGACATGATCCCTGAGATTATCGGTGATCAGGAAATAATCGATTCTCCATCCCGCATTTTTCTCACGCGCCCGGAAGCGGTACGACCACCAGGAGTACTCAATCTTATCAGGATGCAGCCAGCGGTAGGAATCCGTGAAACCCGAATCCAGAAGCTCAGTCATCTTTTCCCGCTCTTCATCGGTAAATCCGGCGTTTCTGCGGTTCGTCTTCGGGTTTTTGATATCGATTTCTTCATGTGCCACATTCAGATCCCCGCACACAATCACCGGCTTTTTCTCCGCGAGGGTGTGGAGATAAGCACGGAAATCATCCTCCCAGCGCATCCGATAATCCAGCCGTTTCAGTTCACTCTGGGAATTTGGCGTATAGCAGGTCACGAGATAGAACTTCTCATATTCCAGAGTGATCACGCGTCCCTCATGATCATGCTCCTCCACTCCGATCCCGTAAGTGACATTCTGCGCCTCCTGCTTTGCAAAAACCGCTGTGCCGGAATATCCTTTTCTGTCGGCATAATTCCAGTAGCAGTAATAGCCCTCCGGCGCAAAATCGATCTGACCGGCCTGAAGCTTGCTCTCCTGAATACAGAAGAAATCCGCGCCGGTGCTGTCGAAATACTCCTTGAATCCTTTTCCCACACAGGCTCGCAGCCCATTCACATTCCAGGATATAAATTTCATGCATACCTCCCGGTTATATATCTTTCCTTCATGCCATCCTCAGGTGATATCCGGCTTTGTTCGATATCGGATGACCCTCATGGTTTCCAGATCACGGTCCGCAGGTCCGTGGATCGGCAGCCGGTTTTCCCTGTACCGCTGGACAATGTCGAAAATCTCCCTGGTGATCACCTCACCCGGGCAGATCAGCGGAATCCCCGGCGGATACGGGATGATGCTTTCCCCGGCAACTCTGCCGACCGCATCTTCCCATTTCACCAGAATCTTCTCACTGTAAAAAGCTTCTCTCGGTGTCATTACCACCTGGGGAAGCACAGATGCGGCATGCCTGAGATAGTCCTCGCGTCTTCCGTCCGACAAGCTGTCGGAGAAGCCGTACAAGCTGTCCAGCTCCGTGATCCTCGCGTCCTTTCCTGTGGCCTTTCCGTTATTCCCCGAAATTTTTCCGTTATTGCCCGGCATTTTCCCATTATTCTCAGGGATCTTCCCGATTTCTTCCGCACTTTCCCTCGGAATGTCCTCTGTGCCGCAGCCCGTCTGTTCCCTCAAGATCTTCTTCAGTGTCTCTATCAGCCGCCGGATATCGTCGCCGTTATTTCCCCACGTGACGACTGCCACTACGTTCTCAAAATCTGCCAGTTCCGTGCTGACTCTGCCCTTATCATAGAGCAGTCTCTGCAGACGAAAACCTGTGATTCCTGCTCTCCTTGCCGAAAAAACGATCCGGAGCGGATCCAGCGTCAGGTGTTCCGGCACTTTTTTTCCCTTCCCGAGAAGCTCTTCCACAGGAATTCCCGCTGACTTTGCAGTCGCAAGGGCAATTTTTTCTTCCCCGGACATCTCATAACACACATCTGTCGTCAGTACATCCACGTAAGGAATCCGCGCAAGCTCCTCACGAAGAATGTCTGCCATCGCCATCGATTTGCTCATCAATTCTCCGCCGTGGAGCGCAAGGTTATGGCGTGCTCCGTCCAGAGAACCCATAAGAAGGTAATTCGGGCTCGTGCTCATCACGAGCTTCAGGCACTCATCCAGTCTCTGGCGTGAAAGAAAACGGCTCTTCCACTGAAGCATTGAACTCTGCGTCATACTTCCGGATGTCTTGTGAATGCTCTGTGCCGCTGCGTCCGCCCCTGCCCGGATCGCTCCTTCCGGCATCTCATCCGAAAAATACAGGTGGGATCCATGTGCCTCGTCGACAAGCAGAGGAATCCCATGCCGGTGACAGATGTCCGCAATTCTCCGCAAATTGGAACAGATCCCGTAATAAGTCGGGCTCACCACAAAGACTGCCCGGATTTCGCTGTCCCGCTCCAATGCTTTTTCAATCTCCTCTGGTTTCACCTCACCGGAGATATTCCATCCGGGAACTGTCTCCGTGTTTACCCATACCGGAACGGCTCCGCTCAGAATCAGGCCCATCAGCACGGATTTATGCGCATTCCTCGGAACCAGGATTTTTTCCCCGGGCTGTACAGAGGCGAGAATCATAGCTTCATTCCCACACGTTGTACCATTCACCAGAAACCAGCAGTGATCCGATCCCCAGATTTCCGCAGCCAGATCCTGTGCCTCCCGGATCGGCCCCGTCGGCTGATGCAGATCATCCAGTCCCTCAGCCTCTGTAAGGTCGCTCATAAACGCCCTTTCCCCGAGAACCTCCAAAGCCCTCAGATCTGCTCCGCGTTCAAAGCGATGCGCTGGAATACGGAAAAATGCCGGCCTTTCGCTGCGGAAATTTTCAATTGCGTCCAAAATCGGTGTACTATTCTGATTCACTTATGATGCCTTTCTGTCTTTCTTCCGGACTCACAAAAAATGAGACCACCGCATTGAGCCTACCCGTGAATCAAAATCTTCTCTGCTTATCCCGGTCCGCAGTACGTGTTCATCCTGCGGCCGGTCCGCTGATTCACTGTATGCATATCATGCGACAGTCTCATATTAGCATCAATTTTCTGTTAATTCAATTAACCTGTAAAAAGAACGTCACGGATTCACTTTTCTTCAGTCAACGTCTATCTCATGAACCCAGCCTTCCGGTCCTTCGATCTCTCCGTCCTGAATACCTGTCAGTGTGCTGCGAAGCTTTGTGAGAACCGGCCCCATCTTCTCCATGCCGCTCGGAATGTTGATGATTCTGCCATGGTCATTGATCTGTCCTACCGGGCTGATAACGGCTGCGGTTCCGCAAAGACCCATCTCCTCAAATTCCGGTACTTCACTGAACATAACCGGTCTGTGCTCCACCTTCATGCCCAGCATATTCTCGGCGATATAGCAGAGGGAACGGCGGGTGATGGACGGAAGAATCGAATCGGACTTCGGCGTTACCAGTGTCTTCCCGTTGTCCTTGATAAAGATTACATTTGCTCCGCCGGTCTCTTCCACCTTTGTTCTGGTCGCCGGATCCAGATACAGATTCTCGTTGAATCCCTCTCTGTGCGCCTCCATAATCGGGTGAAGACTCATCGCATAGTTCAGGCCGGCCTTAATTCCGCCGGTTCCATGCGGCGCAGCGCGGTCAAAGTCAGGAATACGCACAACAACCGGCTTTGCTCCGCCCTTAAAATACGGGCCAACCGGTGTTACGAGGATACGGAACATATACTCCTCAGCAGGCTTTACTCCGATAACCGCATTGTATCCGAACATATAAGGACGGATATAGAGCGTTGCGCCGGAGCCATATGGCGGTACCCAGTCAACGTTCGCCTTTACCACCTCTTCAACAGCCTTCACAAAACGATCAACCGGGAACGGCGGCATTTCCAGCCGTTTGCAGGAATCATACATACGCTGCGCATTCATATCCGGGCGGAAGCATACCACCTTGTTGTCCTTCGTTCTATATGCCTTGAGGCCTTCAAAGCAGGACTGAGAATACTGAAGAACCCCCGCGCACTCACTCATCGTAACTGTGTGATCCTTCGTCAGCCTGCCCTCATCCCACTTTCCGTCTCTGTACATGGAGACATAGCTGTAATCCGTTTCTCTGTAATTAAAGTCCAGGCTTCCCCAGTCAATATCTTTTGTAGCCATTGATTTGTCCTCCTAATGATAATCTGCTGATATTATACACCAAAATTTCACTTTGCAAACAAAAAAAGCGAAAAGGTTTACTGTATAAAGCCGTCGTCAGGCGGGCAGTTTTTGGGCATAAGGAGCAAACACAGAAAACCGCATGCCTGAACGCCGCGACAGACCGACGAATCCGCTCTCATGTGGCAGCTGTGAGAGTTACGAGGCAACGGAGCCGCTGGCTTTATACCGTGTGTGCCGCTGTATACAGCACTACGGTTTACTGGAGGATTGCGGGAGTGCGAAGCACGGAGCAATCCATAGCTTATACAGTATGTGTCACAACTTATCGTATGGCCGTTTACTTTGTCACAAGGTTCAGAATGCGCCCCGGCACATAGACAATTCTCCTGACATCTGACGGCATCCTGCTCCCGAGGGCAGCGGCCGCTGCCCTTTCCGCCTGTTCCCGGGTCCACCCAAAAAGTGCCGGTATCTCGGTTCTTTTTCTTCCATCGATACAGACTGGAAGGCGAACCGGATCACCGGACCTATCTGCATCCCCGGCAATCGGCCAGGGTTCCTCCATGACACTTCTTCTGTCTTCATCTTCCAAAATGTCCGGCACACCACGATGATATCCGCACCCGCCGTACCTCTCCCAAAGCTCCTGTGCAATGTAAGGAGTGAACGGAGCAGACAGAAGAATGTAATTCTTCATAAAAAGTAATTCTTCCACAGGGTTCATCAATCCCCGGCCACGCTCCTCCTTACGCAGCAGATTAAGGCCTTCCATCATCGAAGCTGCCGCTGTATTCCACTTAGAGCGGCTGACTCTCTCATTCACAGTATATATCAGCTCACGGGCTTCTCCCGGCAGTTTTTTCACGCTGCATGCGTCGAAATTGTCACCAGCCTCTGTTTCATCTGCTGACTCTGACTCATTCGACCGTTCCAGAATCTCCTCTGCGATTCTCCAGTATCTGCGAAGATATCGAAGAATTCCCTCGGCGCACGCTTCATCCCGTTCACTGTTTCCGGGCAGTTTTCCGGAGAACAGTACATACATGCGCATCGCGTCCTGCCCGTATTCTCTTTGATAATACTCCGGTATCCCGTCCCGGGCATCAGCGGAGGGGCCCAAAAAGCCCTCCCACTTTTTCTCCAGTCTGCGGAAATTATACGGAGAAATCATGCCTTACCGCTGCTTTCTCCGGACTCTGTTTCCTCCCGCTCATCCTTCATGATCCGGGAGAGCTCCGAGCTCATTTCCATAAACTGAAGCATCCGGTCGAGTCCGAAACGATTAACGACCTTTTTCGTAAACTTGTCCACGCGCTTCTCATTATCCGCAAGCATATCAAGCCCGCGCTGGGTAATATTGAGATAAGTGCCTCCGTTTCCCTTCCCATCAAAGGTCCAGGTCACGTAACCGCGGTTTTTCAGTGCCTCAGCCACATGGGAGGTTTCGTTTATCGGAAGCTCCAGCTTCTCCGACAGAACATTCAGATACATTTTCCGATTGTCCTCGGGAAGATCCTTTACGTATTCCCGCACGATATGCAGTGCCAGGTATTCCGGCATCTTCAGGTTATGCAGAAATTTCTGATTCTGTTCCTTACCCACAATATATCTGGAGTAAATGAATTTCTCCGCCAGATCCCGCACTTCCTCCGCACTGATGTCAGTTCCCAGAGGATTCCCTCTCATACTGCCAGCCTCAAATTCCTTATCATTCCCCATTTTTGCTGTCTCCTTTCCATGCGGACGTCCTGATCAATGTCTCCGCCTTCGCGGTAGCCTGTATGGATCCTGCCGCTCCGCATGTGGTGCATTTTTGTAATCCTTAATCCTTATAATCATAACACAAAGGATATCCGGAAAGCGAGCCAAAACGTTCCTCGTGTTTTTGATGTTCCCCCAGCCGCTGAAACCGCAGCACGGCGCACGAAACTTGGCCGCTCCGGCTTTGCTTCCGGTGCAGCCATGGGTTCTCTTCCTGCTCAGGCGCGATAACGAGATAAAACACGCTGCGCGAGTTTTATCTCGTTATCGCGACGCTCGCCGCACACGAATACTTCGCATTCGGCTGCGGCTCACTGTTCGCATAAAAAAGCTGTCTGCCGCATACAGCTTCCCAGCTGATGCAGCAGACAGCAGATTCACATTCACAGGAGCACTCTCAGCAGAGGAAAGCCGTCCTGTCAATCATCAAGCTTCGTGACCTTTCCTGCTCTCGCCTCAACCTGTGCTTTCTGGATCTCCGCCGGAGCCTGCTCATATCTCGCGAACTCATAGGAGAAATCGCCGGCACCTCCGGTCATGGAACGAAGCGTATTGGAATATCCGCTCAGCTCGAGCTGCGGTACCTCCGCCTCGATCTCCGTCTTCCCGTTTCCGGCCGGATTCATTCCCAGGACGCGTCCGCGTCGCTTATTCAGGTCACCCATTATATCGCCGGTGAACGCATCCGGCGCAATCACCTTAAGATCTACAATCGGCTCCAGCAATACCGGATCCGCCTTCATAAAACCATCCTTAAACGCCATAATGGTTGCGGTCTTGAATGCCATCTCCGAGGAATCAACCGGATGATAGGATCCATCATAAAGAATCGCTTTGACACCGACTACCGGATATGCCGCAAGCGGTCCGGATGTCACCGATTCTGCCAGGCCTTTCTCAACTGCAGGGAAGTAGTTCTTCGGAACAGATCCTCCCACAACCTCCTCTTCAAAAACAAACGGTGTATTCAGATCCCCTGATGGCTCAAAGCGCATTTTCACGTGTCCATACTGACCGTGACCGCCGGATTGTTTCTTGTACTTGGAGTCCACGTCAGATTTCTTGCGAATCGTCTCGCGGAAAGCGATCTTCGGCTCAGAGAGCTCGATGTCAACCTTATATCTCTCCTTCAGCTTCGCCGCAATTACTTCGATGTGCTGTTCACCGATGCCATAGATCAGAGACTGATGATTTGCCGAGTCATTGACAACCTTCATTGTCAGATCCTCCAGCTGAAGTCTGGAAAGGCCCTGGGAAATCTTATCCACATCATTCTTGTTCAGCGGTTTGTAGCGTTTTGCCGTATAAGGCTTCGACACCGCCACCGGACCGAAGTCAACCGGATGATCCTTTGTTGCCAGAGAATCGCCGGTCTTTGCATCGCCGAGCTTTGCCAGCGCTCCAATATCACCGGCATGAAGCTCCGGTACCTCCACCGGCTTGTTGCCGGTCATGACATACAGCTTTCCGATCTTCTCCTCGGAATCCTGCGTGACATTGTAGAGCACGTCATTTGACTTCAATACACCGGAGCAGACCTTGATCACGGAATACTTTCCGAGGAACGGGTCCGCAATCGTCTTCCAGATCGTTGCGCTCTTCGGACCGGTGAAATTATAGTCCGCGTTGAATACATCATTGCTGCTGCGGTCAAGTCCCGCGCGTTTTCTCCGGGATGGATCCGGGAAATATTCCACGATATCATCAAGGAGAATCTTCACGCCCTGCAGATTGATCGGAGATCCCATGCAGACCGGAACCATATCTCCGGAGCCGACATTCATTGCCAGTGCAGCGCCAATCTCCGCAGGGGAGAATTCCTCACCGTTGAAATAGCGGTCCATCATCTCTTCACTGGTCTCCGCCACTGACTCCAACAGCGCGTCTCTATATTCAGAGAGGTAATCCTTCAGGTAATCCGGTACCGGGATTTCCTCTTTTTCATTCTTATTAATGTATCTGCGTCCCTTGTTCTTCACGATATTCACATAGCCGATAAACTTCCCGTCCTTGCGGATCGGCATATGAAGAGGAGCGATTTTCTTGCCGTAAAGCTCCTGAAGCTTCAGAACAACATCACGATAGGATACGTCATCAATATCCATATCCGTGACAAAAAACATTCTCGGAAGGTTGTATCTCTCACAGAGATCCCATGCCTTCTCTGTGCCTACCTGAACGCCGGCCTTTCCGGAAACAACGATTACCGCCGCATCCGCAGCTGAAACTGCTTCTTCAGCCTCGCCGACAAAATCGAAATATCCGGGGGTATCCAGTACATTTACCTTGCACTTGTTCCACACAACGGGAACAATGGATGTATTGATAGAAATCTTGCGCTTAATCTCTTCTTTATCGTAATCACTGATTGTATTTCCGTCGTTAACACTTCCGAGACGGCTGGTGATGCCGGAAAGATATGCCATTCCCTCAACAAGGGTAGTCTTGCCTGCTCCGCCGTGTCCGAGTATTACGACGTTTCTGACCCTGTCAGTTCTGAAAACCTCCATAATGTTAACCTCCATACATTTGAGTCGCCTTGAAAGCGCTTTCTCTCTTTCCCGGCGCTATGGATATATTTTACTAAAAACTTGCAATATTATCAACCTTTTTGTGTCATTTATCCAACATTTCCGGCCGGCATCCCGGGACGTTGCTGTTATTACGCCGCATTTATGTCTTATTTTTACATGATTATCGTCTGATCTGCCTTCATTGACTTTTCTCTGTTTATCCATTACACTGACATAAGTTGTTTTAGCGCTTTGACGCGCTGATGTATATTACAGTGAGGAAAAACTCCTATGACTTGTATCGGCTTTATCGGTCTCGGACTGATTGGAGGTTCCCTGGCCAGATCCATCAAAAAATTCCATCCGGATTTTCATATACTCGCATACTCCCACACCCCTTCCACGCTCGAACAGGCTTTGATAGCAGGCGCAATCGACGAAGCTCTCGACCAGAATGACCCGCGGTTCGGAAACTGTGACTTTATTTTTTTGTGCGCACCTGTACAGACCAATATCACCTATTTTCCGTTTCTCAGATCCATCATCCGGGAAGACTGCATACTGACCGACGTGGGCTCCGTTAAAGGCGAGACGACCGACGCTGCGGTACGGACCGGCCTGGCAGAGAATTTCATCGGCGGCCATCCGATGGCAGGTACAGAGAAAACAGGTTTCTCCAGCTCCACGGATTACCTGCTGGAAAACGCGTACTATTTTATTACGACAAACCGGGAAACCGACCCCGAAAAGGTCCGGCGTTACTCGGACCTGATCCGGTCCATCCGTTCTCTCCCGATCGTAGTCTCCGCCGAAGAGCATGACTACATCGTTGCCGGTGTCAGCCACCTCGAGCATATCGTTGCCTCATCTCTGGTGAACACGGTAAAAAGCATTGATACCCGTGATGAAAAGATGAAGCTGGTGGCAGCGGGCGGGTTCCGTGACATCACCAGAATAGCCTCCTCATCTCCGGTCATGTGGCAGCAGATCTGCCTCGCCAACCGGAAAGATATCCTGAAGGTTCTGGATCGCTATATGGAATTTCTCTCCAATTTCCGCTTCATGATCGATTCCGCTGATGCCGACGGCCTGTACCGCACTTTTTCCTCATCCAAGGATTACCGGGATTCTATCGACGACATCAAGAGGGGATCGGTTCCGAGACAATATCTTCTGTACGTGGATATCTACGACGAACCCGGCGGAATCGCAACCGTTACGACGCTGCTCGCCATGAATCAGATCAGCATCCGGAACATCGGCATCATTCACAACCGGGAATTTGAAGACGGAGTCCTCCGGATTGAATTTTATGAGGAAAACGCCCGGAACAACGCAGATGACGTTCTGCGGAAAAGGAACTATCTTGTCCGTCGCAAGGTCTGAAAAAAGATTGCTTCCCGCCGCGTCATCCGATGGGCCGCAGGCAATAATGACATTTCCGAAATATAAACGGGATATAAATGAGCTACTACGCATCTTATACAGTAAACCTCATACGATAAGTCGTGCCACATACTGTATAAGCTACGGATTGCTCCGTGCTTCGCACTCCCGCAATCCTACAGGCATTCGGATTTCGCGCGTTCGCGCTTCATCCTCATACCTGTTGCCTTCGAAATCGCAGACAGTCTCTTACACACGCTTCGCGCGTGACGATCCTGTCTGCGTTTTCGAAGAGCTTATACAGTAAATGAATCTGCAGAACTTTCAGAAGGAAGGAACCGTGTCATGAAATTTTATCCGACAGATAAACCGCTTCACGGACAGCTGGATATTCCGGGGGATAAATCCATCTCTCACCGGGCAGTCATGTTCGGCAGTCTCGCAAACGGGACGACTGAGATCTCCCATTTTCTGCCCGGCGCCGACTGCCTCTCCACTATCAGCTGCTTCCGCAGCATGGGGATTGATATCGAAACCAATCCGGAACACCCGGATCATGTCATCGTCCACGGGAAGGGGCTCCACGGGCTCAACGCCCCGGACACCGTGCTTGATTGCGGCAATTCCGGCACAACAACCCGCCTCATCTCCGGCATTCTTGCCGGACAGGATTTTCCTTGTACCCTCACCGGAGACGCCTCCATACAAAAGCGGCCCATGAACCGGATCATCGAACCACTGACGCAGATGGGCGCGTGCATCACCAGCGAGCGTGACAACGGATGCGCACCTCTTCAGATTATAGGTCAGCCGCTTCACGGTATTACCTATCATTCTCCGGTGGCATCCGCCCAGGTAAAATCATGCCTTCTGCTTGCAGGGCTTTACGCTGATTCTGCTACAACAGTCATAGAGCCGGCTCTTTCCAGAAATCACACGGAACTGATGCTTCGTCATTTCGGCGCCGATTTGTCCTCCGACGGTCTTGCGGCAACCATTCATCCCGGAAATGAGCTCTCCGGAATATCTGTTAAGGTACCCGGTGATATCTCCTCCGCCGCCTATTTTCTGGCGGCCGCCTGCATGATCCCCGGCTCCGAGATTCTGTTGCGGCACGTGGGCACAAATCCCACCCGCGACGGTATTCTGCGCGTTATTCAGGACATGGGCGGAACTGTGACCTACCGCAGACTTTCGGCTTCTGGCGGAGAATCCACGGCAGACCTCGAAGTGCGGTACACTCCGCTTCATGGCACCGTAATTGAAGGCAGTCTGATTCCGACCCTGATCGATGAGATCCCGATCATCGCCGTCCTCGCCTCGACGGCAGAGGGAACAACCGTAATCCGGGATGCCGGAGAGCTGAAGGTAAAGGAATCCAACCGTCTTGACCTCATGGTGGAAAATCTCTCCCGCATGGGTGTCGACATCACCGGTACCGACGACGGTATGATAATCAATGGAGGAAAACCGCTTCACGGTGCCCTCATCGACAGCCATCTCGATCACCGCATCGCCATGTCCTTTGCCATTGCCTCTCTCGCCGCCGACGGCGAAACGGAGATCCGGGACGCCGAATGCGTGAACATATCCTATCCGGAATTCTACCGGGATCTGAAATTCCTTCTGCAGCAGTGACAAAGTCTTCCCCGATCTGCTGTTCGCCTCATACCGATTTCTTCTCTTTAAAGCTTCAACCACACCGGCCGGTCTTCCTTTAACCGAAGGCCGGCCGTTTTTTTGCTCTGTTTTTTTGTTCTGCTGTTTTGTTCTGTTTTTTGTTCTATTTTTTGTACTTTTTGTCAAGAAAATGTATCGTATTTTCAGCAAAATCTGTTATAATTAAAAGCGATGACTAGAGAAGCTTTCCACATAAGGACAAACTTCACAGATATTAAGGGAGGTTTTTAGAATGGTAATACATAATGTCCATGATGAATTCTTTCATCCATACGGCCGCGTAATCAACGGCCTCGATGTTTCCGGCATTATGGATGCTTTAAAGGATACCGACTGTCCGACGGATCACACCATCTACGTCGCATCGGATCCGAAGCTTGAGCAGACCGCATCCGGTGAGAAGGTCCGTCAGACCATATACGGCGAACTGCCGGTCCAGATCGGATACTGCAATGGGTATAATGTTTTTCTGAACGCTTTGGAATATCATCGTTCGTCCGAAATCAATATCGCAGAAAATGATCTTATTCTTCTTCTCGGAAAACAGCAGGATATCACAGATGATTTTCACTATGACACCTCAAAGGTTGAGGCATTCCTTGTGCCGGCAGGCACAGTGATCGAGGTTTACGCCACCACCCTTCATTACGCGCCGTGCAGCGTTGACGGCAAGCCGTTCCGCTGTGTCGTGGTCCTTCCGAAGGGCACGAATACCGAGCTGACCTCCGATCACGGAGGAGACAGCGAGGACAGATTGATTACTGCCGTCAACAAATGGCTCATCGCTCATCCGGATGCCGGAATCGAAGGTGCATTTAACGGTCTCGAAGGCGAAAATCTCCGGGTAGACTGACCAGCCGCTCCCCCGGGAATGAATCACAGATTTTTTATACCCGGGAAAGCTTCACAGATTTTTTATTTCTCAGGAGGATATTATAATGAACAATATTCCAGTTGTTAAAATCGGCATTGTCGGCGTAAGCCGCGACTGTTTTCCGGCAAGTCTCACACTTGACCGGCGCAAAGCTCTGGTGAATGCCTATGCCGCAAAATATAACGCCGCAGATATTTACGAATGTCCGATCACCATCATTGAGAGCGAAACCGATATGGTAAATGCGCTCAAAGATGTAAAAGCCGCCGGCTGCAATGCCCTGTGCGTCTTCCTCGGCAATTTTGGTCCGGAGATCTCCGAAACGATGCTTGCAAAATATTTTGACGGACCGGTGATGTTCTGTGCCGCCGCCGAAGAGACTCAGACCAATCTGAAGGGCGGCCGCGGCGACGCATACTGCGGAATGCTCAATGCGAGCTACAACCTGGCCCTGCGCAATGTAAAGGCCTACATCCCCGATGAGCCGGTCGGCGACGCCGAGGATCTGGCGGACCGCATCCATGAATTCCTTCCAATCGCAAGAGTTGCCATCGGACTGAACAACCTGAAGATCATCTCCTTCGGCCCCCGTCCGTCTAACTTCCTCGCCTGCAATGCCCCCATCAAGCAGCTCTACAATCTGAACGTAGAGATCGAGGAAGAATCCGAGCTTGACCTCTATGAGTCCTATACCAAGCACGCGGATGATGAAAGAATCGCATCTGTTATCGAGGACATGTCAAACGAAATGGGATACACCGAAGCAAACAGGCCGGCAATGCTCCCGAAACTTGCGCAGTACGAGCTGACCCTCCTCGACTGGGCGGAAAGTCACAAGGGCTGCAAGGAATATGTCGCACTCACTACAAAGTGCTGGCCCGCGTTCCAGGATATGTTCCGCTTTGTTCCCTGCTATGTAAACAGCCGTCTCATGAAGAGGGGCATCCCGGTAAGCTGCGAGGTTGATATCTACGGCACACTGTCCGAGTACATCGGTCTCTGCCTGAGCCAGGATGAGGTCACCCTGCTCGACATCAACAACTCCGTACCAAAGGATATGTACAAGGAAAGCATCGAGGGCAAATTCGCATACAACTGGAAATTCAGCGACACCTTCATGGGCTTCCACTGCGGCAACACCTGCTCCAACAAGCTCACAAACCCTCATCTGGCTTATCAGGCCATCATGGCGAACACCCATCCGAAGGAGTGGTGCGATGGAACAATCGAAGGCGATATCGTTCCGGGCGACATTACCTTCTACAGACTGCAGTCAACCGCTGACAACAAGCTCCGCGCCTATGTCGCGCAGGGCGAGGTTCTTCCGGTTGCGACAAGATCGTTCGGATCCATCGGTGTCTTTGCGATTCCGGAAATGGGCCGTTTCTATCGTCACTGGCTGATCGAGAAGAATTTCCCGCACCACGGCGCCGTAATGTTCGGTCACTACGGTAAGGTTCTCTACGACACCCTGAAATTCATCGGTGTCCCGGTTGATGAGATCGGATACAATCATCCCGCCGGAGACCGCTATGCGGACGAAAATCCTTTTGCCTAACAACGAGAAAAAACACGCTGCGCGAGTTTTATCTCGTTATCGCGACGCTCGCCGCACACGAATACTTCGCATTCGGCTGCGGCTCACTGTTCGCGTAAATTACCAGTTAGCGCCCTGCTCCAAAGGCAGGGCGCCACAATTTGTCACAAAAATGCATACAGGAGGAATAGCTCTATGTACTATATCGGCATTGACCTCGGCACATCTGCCGTCAAGCTTCTTCTCATGGATTCCGCGGGTACGATCCGGAACATCATCAGCCGCGAGTATCCTCTCCACTTTCCTCACCCCGGATGGTCAGAGCAGGACCCTTCAGACTGGTATAGAGAATCCCTGGAGGGCATGAAGATCCTGACCAAAGATATTAACAGAAGTGAGATCGCCGGAATCAGTTTTGGAGGCCAGATGCACGGCCTCGTCATCCTTGATGACAAGGATCAGGTTATCCGCCCCGCAATTTTGTGGAACGACGGCCGCACCCAGGAGGAAACCGACTATCTCAATCATACCATCGGTGAGGATAAAATTGCCTCCTGGACGGCAAATATCGCTTTCGCCGGCTTCACTGCCCCCAAGATTCTCTGGGTCCGCAAAAATGAGCCCGATAATTTCCGCAGAATATGCAAAATCATGCTTCCGAAGGATTACCTCGCGTATATGCTTTCCGGGAGCTTCTGCACAGACCTCTCCGACGCCTCCGGGATGCTTCTCGTCGATGTGAAAAACAGACGCTGGTCCCCGGAAATGCTTGAGATCTGCGGGATCACAGAATCACAGCTTCCAAAGCTCTATGAAAGCTATGAGCCGGTCGGAACACTCAAGCCTTCCGTTGCGGAAGAACTGGGCTTTCCCCGCACTGTGAAGATCATCGCGGGTGCAGGCGACAATGCGGCTTCCGCCGTCGGAACCGGAACCGTCGGAAATGAGAGATGCAACCTTTCGCTCGGAACTTCCGGCACGCTCTTTATTTCAAGTTCCTCGTTTGTGGATACTCCCAACCACGCGCTTCACTCCTTCTGCCACGCAGACGGTCACTATCACCTGATGGGCTGCATGCTCAGTGCCGCCTCCTGCAACAAATGGTGGAATGAAGAGATTCTGAATACAAAGGATTATTCCGGAGAGCAGGCATCGATCTCCCGGCTCGGGGAGAACAATGTCTTTTATCTTCCGTATCTGATGGGCGAGCGTTCCCCGCACAATGACCCCTCCTGCAAGGCAGCTTTTATCGGCATGCGCATGGATACGACGCGTGCCGAAATGACGCAGGCTGTTTTGGAGGGCGTTGCCTTCGGTCTTCGTGATTCTCTCGAAATTGCCAGAGGTCTTGGTCTCAATGTAACCCGCTCCAAAATTGTCGGCGGTGGTTCAAAATCAAAACTCTGGATGAAGATCTGCGCCAACGTCATGAATCTGACACTCGATGTCCCTGCCATTCAGGAGGGCCCCTCTCTCGGCGGCGCCATGCTGGCGGCTGTCGGCTGTGGTGAATTTGCTTCTGTCGAGGACGCGGCAGATCGCATCATACATGTCACAGATACAATCGAGCCAGACCCGGTTCTCACGGAAAAATACGAGGAGAAGTATAACCGGTTCCGTAAATTCTATCCCGCTCTCAAGGGCCTGTTCTGACATGAAAAACGAGGGCTTTCACACGAATTTCATCGCGTGAAAGTCCTCTTTTTCTGCAGCTTCCGCCTTCCCGGAATCTGATTCAGAGGAGACGGCCCGTCAATGTTGTTTATAATTGTCTCTGTATAACTGCCTCTCTGTTTTACGTCCGTCTGCTCATGTACATGAAAAGGCAGGGCTTTCACGCCACCGTGAAAGTCCTGCCTTTTTAGTTTTTATTTACGCGAACAGTGAGCCGCAGCCGAATGCGAAGTATTCGTGTGCGGCGAGCGTCGCGATAGCGAGATAAAACTCGCGCAGCGTGTTTTATCTCGTTATTCAGGCCTTCTTTGCAATCTCAGCCTTGATATCCGCCGTGAGTTTCGGAACGATCTTGTTCAGATCTCCGACGATTCCGATGTCCGCCACGTCAAAGATCGGTGCGGACTCGTCCTTGTTGATCGCAATGATCAGATCAGACTCCTCCATGCCTGCTACGTGCTGGATGGCTCCGGAAATACCGATTGCGAAATAAATGTTCGGACGAACCGTCTTTCCGGTCTGTCCGACCTGAAGATCCTTCGGCGCCCATCCGTTATCAACTACCGCACGGGAGCAGGATACCTCTCCGCCGAGAACATCCGCCAGATCTTTGAGGATCTGGAAGTTCTCCGGACTTCCGACACCGCGGCCGCCGGATACCAGAATCTTTGCCTTCTGGATATCTACCGTCTCGCTGACCTTCTTCACAACCTTCTCGATTGTGACATAACGGTCATCCGGAGTGAATCCCGGATTGTAGTTAATGACCTCAGCCTTCGCTCCCTTGATCGGCGTGATCTTCTCCATGACGCCGGGACGTACGGTTGACATCTGCGGTCTGTTATCCGGGCATGCGATGGTGGCAATGGTGTTGCCTCCGAATGCCGGACGGGTCATGAGCAGCTGATTGTGCTTCTGCTCCTGATTCGGCTTCGGCTGAAGCGGAAAATCTCCGATATCGAGGGAGGTGCAGTCCGCAGTAAGTCCTGTATGAACACGTGCCGAAACCGTGGGGCCGAGGTCACGGCCGATCGCGGTTGCGCCCACCAGCATGATCTCCGGCTTATACTTCTCGATAACCGATGCCAGCGCGTGCGCGTAAGGCTCCGTGCGGTACTCCTTCAGCTCCGGGTCATCCACGACGATGACTCTGTCCGCGCCGTACTCGGCCAGCTCGTCTGCAAGGCCCCCAACCTGGTATCCGATCAGAACTGCGGTAACCTGTGTGTTCAGAGGTTTTGCCAGGTCTCTTGCCTTTCCGAGCAGCTCGAAGGCAATGTTGTCAATGTGATTATCTACCTGCTGTGCAAAGATATATACACCCTTGTAATCTTCTAAACTCATTCTACTCACCGCCTTCATTAAATATAATGTCTCTTTGTCAGTTCTTCGCAGATGACAGCAGCACCGGCATCCGGATCAAGATCCTTGAACATGGTGCCTGCTCCCTTGCGTACCTTGTCGGAAGCCTTCGCGATCTTTGTCGGAGAACCAGCGAGACCGCAGTCTTCATCCTTCAGTGTCGTCAGATCATCACGGTTATAGGTGGTGATTTCCGCGTCAACCGCATCCCAGATTCCGGCAGGGGTCATATAGCGCGGAGGATTCAGCTCGGAAAGAGCTGTGATCAGGCAGGGCATCTTTGCTTTCAGCACATGATATCTGTCGTCGAACTGACGCTCAACCTCTACGGTCTTCTCTGCCTCGTTCACCTTGATTGCCTGTGCATAGGAGATCACCGGAATGCCGAGATGCTCCGCGATCTGCGGTCCAACCTGCGCGGTATCGCCGTCGATCGCCTGACGTCCGGTGATAATCAGATCGTACTCTCCGATCTTGCGGATTCCGGCTGCAAGCGTCGAGGAAGTCGCCCAGGTATCTGCTCCGCCGAGCTTCCGGTCGGTCAGAAGAACGCCCTTGTCCGCGCCCATCGCGATCGCCTCGCGAAGAACATCAGCCGCCTTCGGAAGTCCCATGGTGAGAACTGTTACCTCTGCTCCGGTCTCGTCCTTGATCCTCAGTGCCGCCTCCAGTCCGGCTTTGTCATCCGGATTCATGATGGCAAGCATAGCCGCACGATCCAGGGTACCATCCGGTTTGAATTTGACACCGCCTGCTGTATCCGGTACCTGTTTAATACAAACAATTATCTTCACGGTATATTCCTCCTGTCATTTCAGTAAGTTCGCAGATATAACCATACGCATAACTTCTGCGGTTCCTTCATAGATCTCCGTGATCTTCGCGTCACGCATCATACGCTCTACGTCATACTCTCTGATATAACCATAACCGCCGTGGAGCTGTACACATTCTGTCGTGACATCCATCGCGGCCTTTGCGGCAAACAGCTTTGCCTCTGCGGCCTCTACGCTGTACGTGGATGCCGGTGAGAAGCCGGCAGCGTCCTTCGCGCAGGCAGCCTTATATACCAGAAGCTGAGCAGCGTCACAGGTTGTCTTCAGATTTGCGAGCTGGAACTGTGTGTTCTGGAACTGTGCGATCGAACGTCCGAACTGCTTTCTCTCCTTCGTGTAGGCTACGGTAAGATCCAGCGCGCCCTCCGCGAGGCCGAGAGCCTGTGTCGCAATTCCGATACGTCCGCCGTCCAGCGTGTGCATGGCAATTCCGAAGCCCTTGCCCTTCGCGCCGAGGATGTTCTCCTTCGGAATACGGCAGTCCTGGAAAATCAGCTCATAGGTCGCGGATCCGCGGATACCCATCTTCTTCTCCTTCGTTCCGAAGGTAAAGCCCGGTGTTCCCTTTTCCACGATGAATGCGGAGATTTCTTTCTGCTTTCTGCCGCGTTTCTCAACGGTTCCCGTTACCGCGATGATAATGTAGACATCCGCTTCCTTGCCGTTTGTAATGAAGCACTTGGAGCCGTTCAGTACCCACTCATCTCCGTCAAGAACCGCCTTTGTCTGCTGCCCCTGCGCATCAGTTCCGGCACCAGGCTCCGTCAGACCGAAGGCGCCGAGCCACTCACCTTTTGCGAGCTTCGGAATATACTTCTTCTTCTGCTCCTCGGTACCGAAGGTCATGATCGGGTCGATACACAGAGAAGTATGAGCGGAAAGAGCAACCGCTGTCGTTCCGCAGACCTTTGCGATCTCCTCCAGACAGAGTACATACGTCAGCTCATCGCAGCCCTGTCCGCCGTACTCTCTGGGAGCGGTAATTCCCATAAAGCCGTATTTTGCGAGCTTGTCAAATGTCTCGCGCGGAAATCTCTCTTCCTCATCGATCTCCTGCGCAAGAGGCTTTACTTCATTCTGCGCGAAATCTCTGAAAAGAGATCTCGCCATTTCATGTTTTTTATCTAACGTGAAATCCATGTCTAACCTCCAAATGTTATTCTAATCTCTTCCGGAAAGCAAAACAGGCAACCGTGCGCTTGAACCAGCATCATGTAAGTCTGTATGTAAACCTGTACAGCCGCTTGATGCAGCGCCGAAAACCGGAGCCGGATATTTTTTCGAAGGTGTCCTGAAAGGACACGTGTTTATCCGGCAAACGGACGCAGTGCTCCGCCGCCGGAAAATGTATGCTTTATGATTTGATTACTTCTTGTCGGTCGGAACCTTTCCGCCATTGGAGTAATCATAGAATCCGATTCCGGTCTTGACTCCGAGCTGTTTGCCGCGAACCATCTTGCGAAGAAGCGGGCATGCGCGGTACTTGGAATCACCGGTCTCTTTGTAAATGACATCCATGATGGCAAGTACAATATCAAGTCCGATATAATCTCCCAGCTCAAGCGGTCCCATCGGATGGTTGCATCCGAGCTTCATAGCGGTATCAATGCCTTCAATATCAGAAACGCCTGCAGCGTATACACAGATTCCTTCATTGATCATCGGCACAAGGATACGGTTTACAACAAATCCGGCCGCCTCGTTAACCTCTACCGGAGTCTTGCCGAGCTTAACCGCAATCTCCTTTACCCGGGCAACGATCTCAGCAGGAGTGTTGATTCCGGCAATAACCTCTACCAGCTTCATAACCGGTGCCGGATTGAAGAAATGCATTCCGATGACCGGTTTTGCAAGTCCGGATCCAATCTCTGTGATAGACAGAGAAGAGGTGTTGGACGCGTAGATGCAGTTCGGGTTCTTTACGACGTTCTCCTGAAGATCCTTGAAGCAGTTTTTCTTGATTTCCATATTCTCAAGAGCAGCCTCTACGATCAGATCAGCATCTGTGCAGATTGTGTTCAGTCCGGTTTCGATCTTGCCAAGGATTCCATCAACAGTTGCCTGGTCAATCTTTCCCCGCGCCACTCTCTTATCGAGGCCCTTCTTGATCTTCGCGAAGCCGCCGTCAGCGAACTCCTGCTTGATATCACAGAGATAAACCTTCTCCACTTCGCCGCACTGTGCAAATGCCTGTGCAATACCGGAACCCATTGTGCCGGCGCCAATAATACCAACTTTCATTGCTGTACCTCCTGCATAGATATTCTATAGTGATGGAAACAGTATCTGGTGTCCGGCTTCCGGAACGCGAAAAAACCGGTGCCGGACACCTGTACTGTATTATACGATTACTTGTTCTGGAATGCCACGTGTTTTACCTTCTTCGGATCATCCTTTTTGCGGAGGAAATTTGCCATTCCCTCCTTCTGATCCTCGGAATTGAAGCAGGAACCGAAGAGCTTCTCCTCGATCACAAGTGCATCATCGATATTCTCCTGAAGGCCCTCGTTGACCGCTTTCTTGCATGCTCTTACCGCGATCGGCGCGTTGCCCGCGATAATGGAAGCAATTTTTTTCACCGTTGGCATCAGCTCTTCCTGCGGCACCACCTGGTTGACAAGACCAATGCGGAACGCCTCATCCGCCTTGATATTTCTTGCGGTGTAGATCAGCTGCTTTGCCATTCCCGGTCCTACCAGACGAGCAAGTCTCTGTGTGCCTCCAAAGCCCGGCGTAATTCCAAGGCCGGCTTCCGGCTGTCCGAATACGGCATTCTCAGAGCAGATGCGGAAATCACAGCTCATTGCGATCTCGTTGCCGCCGCCCAGAGCAAATCCGTTAACCGCGGCAATGACAGGAATCGGGAGCGTCTCAATTTTGCGGAACAGGTCATTTCCCTTCTTGCCGAAAGCCTCTCCCTCGGCAGCTGTCAGGGTGCTCATCTCTCCGATATCCGCACCGGCTACGAAGGATTTATCGCCGGCACCGGTGATGATGAGGCAACGGATGGTATCAAGATCAATGCCCTCAATCACCTTCTCCAGATCGTCAAGAACTTCGCTGTTTAATGCATTCAGAGCCTTCGGGCGGTCAATAGTGGCAATTGCTACCGCGCCTTCGGTTTCATATGTAACATATGCCATGATAGAAACCCTTTCTTATCCAATATGATTCAGGAGCCGGAAACGGCTCTCCCTGTGCAGGGAAAAACAGCTCCGTTTCAGCTCCTGATAAGTTTCCGTTTACTCCTCGTATCTCTCTACCGCGGTAGCGCAGCCCATGCCGCCGCCGATGCAAAGAGTTGCAAGACCTTTGTTCGCTTTTCTCTTCTGCATCTCATAGAGCAGGGTAACAAGGATTCTTGTTCCGGAGCATCCTACCGGATGTCCAAGAGCGATTGCTCCTCCGTTTACATTCAGCTTCTCCGGATCAAATCCGAGTTCCTTGGCAACTGCGAGAGACTGTGTAGCAAATGCCTCATTTGCCTCGTACAGATCGAAGTCCGCAACGGTCATTCCGGTCTTCTTCAGCAGATTTCTGGTAGCTACGATCGGTCCTACACCCATGATAGCCGGATCAACGCCGCCGAGCGCGCCTGCGATCCAGGAAGCCATCGGCTTTACACCGAGCTCTTTTGCCTTGGATTCTGTCATTACTACAACTGCTGCCGCACCGTCATTGATTCCGGAAGCATTACCTGCGGTTACAATTCCATCCTTCTTGAAAGCGGGGCGAAGCTTTGCAAGTCCTTCTGCTGTTGTTCCCGGACGCGGTCCCTCATCGGTATCAACGATGGTAACCTTGCCCTTACGTCCCTTTACCTCTACCGGAACGATCTCATCCTTGAACTTGCCCTCTTCAATTGCCTTGCAGGCTTTCTGCTGAGATTTTGCGGAGAACTCGTCGAGCTCTTCTCTGGTCAGGCCGTATTTCTCGGCAACATTCTCAGCTGTGATTCCCATATGATAATTGTTGAATGCATCGGTAAGAGCGTCATGCGTCATGGAATCAATCAGTGCTCCATCGCCCATTCTGTATCCATAACGTCCGTTCTGCAGAAGGTACGGAGCTTTGGACATGCTCTCCATGCCGCCTGCAACAACGATTTCCGCCTCTCCCGCACGGATCATGTCTGCTGCCATGTTGACAGCTGCAAGTCCGGAACCGCAGAGAATATTAAGAGTCATTGCCGGAACCTCAACCGGAATTCCCGCATTTACAGATGCCTGACGGGCAACGTTCTGTCCCTGTCCTGCCTGAAGTACACATCCCATGTATACCATGTCTACCTTATCCGCCGGTACTCCGGAGCGCTTCAGAGCCTCTTTGATAACAATTGTTCCGAGATCAGCAACCGGAACTGTGCTAAGTTCTCCACCCATCTTACCGATCGCAGTACGGCAGGCGCCAGCAATAACAATTTTCTCAGCCATATTAAAGCCTCCTTAAAAAATAAATATTATAGTACGTGAAATATGTATATCCTCATGAATCACCGTCAGGAAAAAGCCGGAACGCTGTACCGAGTCTTCTGATTCAGACCGCCGGAACAATGCTCGTTTATTTCTTAACGATGTAATCATCATACCCCTATTCCGCCTTTTTGTCAAATATTTATCAATCTTTATTTTGAAAAAAACTTGCTAAATTTGGATCGCAATCTTGTATAGTTTTTTCCTTGACATCACCGCCGCATGTCATCTCTTATTGGACCGTCTCCAGATGTTCATTTTCTCCGCCTCACGGATCAGTTCATCCCGTACCTTCGGATGTGCGATATTGATCAGCTGTTCCGCTCTCTGCCACATGGAGAGCCCCTTCAGGCAGACCTTTCCATATTCGGTCACGATATACATCGTGTTCGCGCGCGTATCCGTAACCACGCTTCCCGGGGTCAGCGTCGGACGGATCCGGCTCTTGATCTCCCCGGTCTTTTTGTCCTTGTACGCGGACGACAGGCAGATAAAGCTCTTTCCGCCCCTGGATTTATACGCTCCAAGTACAAAGTCGAGCTGTCCGCCGGCTCCCGAAATATTCTTGATCCCTGCGCTCTCGGCGTTAACCTGTCCGTAAAGATCAATGTCCACAGCGTTATTAATAGAGATAAAATTGTCAATCGCGCCGATGGTATCGATGTCGTTGACATATCCGACAGAGGCAGCCATACATTCCGGATTTCCGTCGAGATAATCGTACATCCTTCTGGTGCCGGCACCGAAAGCATACACCTGAAGCCCCCGGTCAATGTTCTTCTTTGACCCGTTAATTTTGCCCGCCTCTGCCATATCCACAAAGGAATCCACGTACATCTCCGTGTGAATACCCAGATCCTTCAGGTCACTTTCCGCAATCATTTTGCCGATCGCGTTCGGCATTCCGCCGATCCCCAGCTGCAGGCAGGCGCCGTCCGAGATTTCCGGAACTACAAGCTCCGCGACCGCCTTATCCACATCACTGGCTTCTCCCCCTGCCGGCACCTCGTCAATCGCAGGATCATCTCCCTCAACGATCATATCGATCTGGTCAATGTGCACGTAATTATCCCGGGTTCCGAGACATACCGGCATGTTTTTGTTCACCTCTGCGATTACGATATCTGCCGTCTCCACAACAGCGCTCATCTGACTCGCGCAGGGGCCGAAATTGAAGTAGCCGTGTTTGTCCATCGGCGATACCTGAAAAATTGCCACATTCAACGGCATCGTGCTCTCTCTGTAGAGGCGCGGCAGCTCAGAATAACGAAGCGGCGTATAAAAGCAGAACCCCTTGGATACCGAATGTCTCTCCACCGGATTCATATGCCAGCTGTTCCAGATAAAATGTTCCGCCGGATTTTCAATTCCGAAGATAGCCGGAGCATGACAGAGAACGCCGCCGCGGATGTTCACGTCATGAAGCTCAGGCATTCTCTTTGCCAGAGCTTTATCAACCGCAACATTCGTTCCTACACACCATCCGTAATCAACCCAGTCGCCGCTTTTAATCACCGAAGCTGCCTTCTCGGCGGTTACCAGTTTCTCCTTGTACTTTTCATCGTAATTCATCAGCTCATTCCTCCTCTTCCATACGCCTTTCCGTTTCCATTTTCAGGGACCGCGCTTTATGATATTTTTTTAACAACCTATCTGTATTTTACCATTTTTGTGACAGATGTAAATTATTTTCCTGCTATTTTCTTTCTCCGCTATTGTCTTTCTGTTTCTTCGCCTCCTCCATTTTCCCTTTATATCCGCTTCTGTAAAAAAATTGCGCGCTGGCTGCAGATCACGGTTTGCAGAGTCAGACCTGAAGGGCCGCCTCCCCGGGTCACCTCTCACCGGAGCAGCCTGCCCGACCGGCCTCAACCGGAGCAGTCCTCCCTTACCGGCCTCACCGGAGCAGCCTGCTCCCCGGACAGCTTAAGAACGGAGCGTCCTGACGGAGGCAGTGAAAAGATGAGACAGCGAAAATTCTCGCTTTGCACTGTTCATTTCTTTCGAAAAAGGATATACTGAGTTTAAGCGTCTGCAACAACCCAAATTCATGGCGCTGGACAGGAGAAAATATATGAGAGAGATTCTCATATCAACAGAAAGTGGATCGGATCTTCCGGAATCACTTGTACAAAAATATCAGATTCATGTTGTTCCAATGCATGTCATTATGAACGGCGAGTCATTTGACGACGGTCATTTTCCGATTGACCGCGTATTTGACTATTTTGACGAAACCGGAAGAATTCCGACAACATCCGCGGTAAACGAGGGTGAATATATCGACTTTTTCCACAGGCTGCAGGAAGAACATCCCGGATGTGTGATTTATCATTTTGCCTACTCTGCCGCCGCATCAAGCACATATGACCACGCCCGGCTTGCCATTGATGACGAGGGTTTTCAGGATGTCTATCTGATTGATACAAAGTCTGTATCCGGAGGCTGCACCGCTTACATTTCAGAAGCATACCGTCTGATCCGGGAACGCGGGGAGCATATCACCGATTACAGCGCCTTCGCGGATGAACTCCGCTCCATCTCAGATCATATCGAGTGCCAGTTCATCCCGGCGACACTCGCATATCTGCGAGCCGGCGGAAGAGTATCCAATGCCTCCTACATTGCCGCCAACATCCTCAATCTGAAACCGCTGATCGAGATTGACAGCACCGGTCACCTGATCGCAACCAGGAAATACCGTGGATCCATGCGCAGGATTGTTGATAAGTTTTATCGGGATTTTCTCAGCCGTTATGACTGCCGCAAGGATACCCTGTATCTGATGTATGGAAAGGGACTGGCTCAGGATGTTCTGGATCGTATGAAGGAAATCGCTGTCGAGAACGGATTTCAAAATACTGAATACGTCATGACCGGCTGCACCATTTCCTGCCACGGCGGAAAAGGTGCCATGGGCATCGCTGCGGTCACTGTATAAGCTCGGGCGGCTGTTCTGCATAAGCAGAACAGCCGCCCTTAATCGTGTTTACGGCCACAGGCGGCCGCAAACCGCAAATAATGAGATTTTGCTGTTATTCTATAAGCATCGCATCCCCGAAGCTGAAGAAGCGATATTTTTCCTGCACAGCGATGCGGTACGCATTCATAATATTATCCTTCCCCGCAAACGCGGACACCAGCATGATCAATGTGGATTCCGGGAGGTGAAAATTCGTGATCAGTCCATCCATGATCTTGAACTGATAGCCCGGATAGATAAAGATGCTGGTCCATGCGCTGCCCGGCTGAAGGATTCCATTCTCATCTGTCGCGGATTCCAGTGTGCGGCAGCTGGTTGTGCCCACACAGATCACCCGGCCTCCTGCTGCCTTCGTATCATTGATGATTTTTGCCTGATCCGGCTCTACAATATACATCTCGGAATGCATCTGATGCTTCGTGACATCCTCCACCTTTACCGGACGGAAGGTGCCCAGTCCGACATGAAGCGTCACATGCGCAATCTTCACGCCCTTGTCCCGGATCTGCTGAAGCAGTTCCTTTGTAAAATGCAGCCCTGCCGTCGGCGCTGCTGCCGATCCGTCATTCTTCGCGTAGACGGTATTATATCTGGTGCGGTCCTTCAGTTTGTGTTTGATGTACGGCGGAAGTGGCATCTCTCCGAGCTTATCCAGAATTTCCTCGAAAATTCCCTCATAATGAAACTGAATAAACCGGTTTCCATCTTCCGTCACATCAACGACGGTGCCCGTCAGGATTCCCTCGTGTCCGAAAACAAGTTCCGTTCCTACCTTGCATTTCCTTCCGGGCTTCACCAGCGTCTCCCATATGTTATCCTTCTTCCGTGTCAGAAGCAGAACCTCGATCACCGCGCCAGTATCCTTCTTGGTCCCGTAAAGACGGGCAGGAATGACCTTTGTATCATTGATGACCAGACAGTCCTTATCTGTCAGATGATCAATCACCTGCGTGAAGTGTTCGTGCCGCACCTCTCCGGTCTCTCTGTTCAGGCACATCAATCTGGAGGAACTTCTGTCCTCCAGCGGGTCCTGCGCAATCAGTTCCTGCGGCAGGTCATAATAGAAATCACTTGTTTTCATCGGCATGTTTCTTTTTCTCCTTCTGATCACCGGCATCTGACGGACGCTTGTAAAAACTGTGATAGTATTTTTTCGGATAAAATACCTGATCCGATGCCTCCAGCCTTCCCACTCCGTTTTCCACGTCAATAATGCTGACGGAGCAGTTCATCGGCACACCTCCCTGCCAGAAATCTTTTTTGTCCTCGTATACATTGTTCAGAAAAGCACGGACGGCGCAGCCATGTGAAGATACCAATACGGTTTTGTCCTGCAGATCGGGGTTGTGAATCAGCTCCTCATAAAAATTGTGCGTTCTCTCCAGGACATCCTGAATCCGTTCCCCTCCCTCCGGCGGAATATAATGAAGCGGATCCTCCTGAAATCGGATATACTCATCCAGCGGAATCTGCATTCTCTCCGGATGATCCGCATCGCAGCACAATCCTTCCCAGACTCCGAATCCGATTTCCTCAATTCTCGGTTCCGGAATCACCGGAACCTTGCGGTCCGCGAGAATAATTTCAGCCGTATGACGGGCACGAACCAGAGGACTTGTGTAGCAGATATCAAATTTCACTTCCCGAAGCGCTTCCGCCGTCATCTTTGCGAGCAATACTCCCTCGCTGTCCAAATCACTGCCCTTTTGCCCCTGCAGCCGTCTTTCTTTGTTCCAGGATGTTTCGCCATGCCGGATTGCATATATTTTCACCTTTACCTCTCCTCTTACATTACTGCCGGAGTTCGATGCCGAGACCTGACAGTCCGTTCAGAATCTTCTTCATTGATGCAGCGATATCCGACTCCTCCAACGTCTTTTCTCTGGAACGGAATGTCAGCGAATAAGCCATGGATTTATGTCCTGCCTCAACCTGTTCTCCCTCATAGATATCAAACAGCTTCAGATCCTCCAGAATTTTTCCGCCCCTCTGGCGGATCATTTTCTCAATAACTGCCGCTTCAATTTCTTTCGGAACTACCATGGATATATCACGGGTTACCGCGGGGAATTTCGCAATCCCCTCAAACTTACGATCGAAGGAAGCGAACGGAAGGATCTCCGGCATATCAAGTACAGCCACATATGCGCGCTCACCGATTCCGTAGTTTTTCAGTACCATCGGATGAACCTCGCCGAGATACCCGATAATATTTCCGTCATATCGGATCAGTGCCTGGCGTCCGGGGTGAAGGAACGGTTTTCCGGCTTTCGCGTCGTATTCTACCCTGTCATGCATGCCGATCTGTCCGAGAAATTCCTCTGCCACACCTTTCATATCATAGAAGTCGCCCTTGCCGTAAAAGCCCAGAGTAAACTGCATTCTCTCATCCGGAAGCTCTGTCAGCGGCAGTTCTTTCGGAATATATATATTTCCGAGTTCATAGAGACGGACATCCTTGTTGCGGCGGTTGTAGTTGGTCGCAAGGGATGTCAGCATGCCGTTCAGAGAAGTCGTCCGCATGATTGAAAAATCCTCACCCAGCGGGTTGGAAATCGCAATAGCCTTTCTGACCGGATCATCTTCCGGGAACAAAAGCTTGTCGAAGGCCTTCGGACTCTCGAAGGAGTAGCACATCCCCTGAGAAAATCCGCAGTACTCTGCCACGTCTCTTGCCTTCGCCTCAACCCTGTTCTTGAACGACAGTCTCCCGGTGGTCGCCTCTCCAGTCGGAAGTGTCGTCGGAATATTATTATAACCGAAGAATCTCGCAACTTCCTCCGCAATATCGCAGGTCCTGTGGATATCCTGCCGGAAGGTCGGAGCCACGATCTCATTCGTCTTCTTATCATATCTGAGTTCCACAGAGGCAAGATACTTCAGCTGTTCCTCCGCTGAAAGGTTCGTGCCCAGAAGGCGGTTGATTTTGTCAGGCTCAAACGTAACTCTCGACTCTTCTCGTTTAACCGGGTAAATATCAATGGCTCCGCCGACTACCTCTCCTGCCCCGAACTCTTCGATGAGCATGCAGGCGCGATTCATCGCTTCAAGGGCAGTATTCGGATCGAGACCCTTGTCAAATTTTCTGGATGCATCCGTCTGGTTTCCAATCTTTTTGGAGGAAAGACGGATATTGGTACCGTCAAAGCAGGCCGCCTCAAAAAGCATGGTGTGTACATTGTCCGTAATCATGGAATTTTCACCTCCCATGATTCCGGCCAGGCCTACCGCCTTCTCATCGTCACGGATCGTCAGAATCGAGGAATCCAGCGTGTATTCTTTTCCGTCCAGAGTGGTGAATTTCTCCCCATCATCTGCCCGTCTCACGATGATATGCTTTCCGGCAATCGTATCGAGATCATAAGCATGCATCGGCTGCCCGTATTCCTCCATCACATAGTTCGTGATATCCACGACATTATTGATGGGCCGGATGCCGTTGGAAGCGAGACATCTCTGCATCCACTTCGGCGACGGTGCCAGATGAATGTTTTTTACGACTCTTGCCGTATAGCGCGGGCATAGAGTCTGGTCCTCAACCGTTACCCTGATATAGTCATTGACATCCTCGTTGTTGCCCGTCTCCCTGATCACCGGCGGGTAAAATTTCTGATGGAAGGTAGCTGCTGCTTCCCTTGCGATACCAATCACGCTGTAGCAGTCCACACGGTTCGAGGTAATTTCATATTCGAAGTTCACATCGTGAAGCCCGAGCGCTGCAATCGCGTCATCGCCGGGCTTCACCCCGTCATCCTCTGAAAACTCATAAATTCCGTTCTCCGGCGCCTCGGGATAGAATTCCCTGGAACTTCCGAGCTCCTCAATCGAGCACATCATTCCGTGCGACGGAACTCCGCGGAGCATACCGTCCTTAATCTCGATGCCATCCTCAGGAAGCGCGCTTCCGTCATGTCCGCCGGCGACCTTTCCTCCGGGAAGGACAACCGGGGTAAGCATGCCCTTGTGCGCATTGGGCGCACCGGTTACGATCTGTACCGTCCCGGTTCCGATATCCACCTGGCAGATCACCAGATGGTCGGCATCCGGATGCTTCTCGATCGACTGGATCTGTCCGACCACAATATTTTTCAGGTTTTTATCCAGTACCTCGTAAGTCTCACATTTTGTTCCGGAAAGCGTCATCCCGTCAAAATATTCCTGCGGAGTGACATCAAGGTCCGGTACGTATTTTTTTATCCATGAATAAGATGTATTCATTCTTTCTCTCCTATATCTGATCAGGGTTTTGTCTTCGCCTGTGCTTTATTCTCACCTGCGGCTTTATCCTTGCCTGCGGCTTTATCCTCACCTGTGGCTTTATCCTCGCCTGCGGCTTTATCCATGCCTCAGTCTTTTATTTCTCTGAACCCGGCGCATCCATGTTCCGTTTCTATCTCTCCGGATAATCAGAACTGCTTCAGGAACCGCGCATCGTTCTCGTACAGAAGGCGCATGTCATCAATTTCATACTTCAGAAGTGCGATACGCTCAAGTCCAACTCCGAACGCAAAGCCCGTGTACTGTTCCGGATCAATGCCGCACATTTCCAGTACATGCGGATGAACCATTCCGCATCCAAGGATTTCAATCCATCCCTCGCCCTTGCAGAAACGGCATCCCTTTCCACCACACTTGAAGCAGCTGACATCCATCTCTGCGCTCGGCTCCGTAAACGGGAAGTGATGCGGACGGAACTTCGTTTTCGTGTCCGGTCCAAAGATTTCCTTTGCGAACTCTTCCAAGGTACCCTTCAGATCCGAGAAGGTAATATTTTTGTCGATGACAAGGCCCTCCACCTGATGGAAGGAAGGAGAATGAGTAGCATCCACCTCGTCCGCGCGGAATACCCGTCCCGGTGAGATCATACGGATCGGCAGATTCCCCTGCTCCATTCTCCTGGCCTGAACCGGAGATGTCTGCGTACGCAGCACAATATCCTTTGTGATGTAGAAGGTATCCTGCTCGTCCTTTGCCGGATGGTTCGCCGGAATGTTCAGCTTTGTAAAATTATACTCGTCGTACTCAACTTCCGGTCCTTCCACGACCTCATATCCCATTCCGACAAAGATTCTCTCCATCTCTTCGAGTGCGATTGTGTTCGGATGACGATGACCGATCTCGGCCTTCTTCGCAGGAAGCGTCACATCGATGGTCTCCTGCTTCATACGCAGATTCATCTGATCCAGTTCAATCTTCTGTCTTGCCTCATCCAGCTTCTCTGAAATTGTATCTCTCGCCTCATTGACAAGCTGCCCGACCCGCGGACGATCCTCCGGAGCCACATCCTTCATGGCTTTCATCAGATTCTTCAGATCACCCTTTTTTCCAAGTACATTGACACGGATCTCGTTCAACGCATCCGGAGTGTGAGCTTCCCGAAGGCTCTCCAATGTCTTTCCGACAATTGCTTCCAGTTTTTCCTTCATGCTTACATCACTCATTGTTTTTCCTCTTTCATTTTTGATCTTTTTTGATCTTTACATGATACTTCAACGGTGCTCTCTGATTCACCGCCCGGGCAGGGACTCTATCGCTGTCTAACCGCTGACTCTCCGCTCCCCGGAGGGTTCCCGGCATCACACCTGTCAACGAGATTCACGCCGAAAGCTGCATTCCCGTTAAGGACCGGCCTTCCGGCAAAAATGTCATTTCCGTCTGTTGCCGGCCCTTCAGCTGAAAACAGAAGCGCAACGAGATAAAACACGATGCGCGAGTTTTATCTCGCTATCGCGACTCTCGCCGCACACGAATACTTCGCATTCGGCTGCGGCTCACTGTTCGCGTAAAAAAAGCCCCATCCCTGTCTAGGGACGAGGCAAAACTCTCGCGGTACCACCCTGATTCCCGATTCTCCCGCATGATTCTCCCTGCTGCCGCAGGCTGTTCTCCACACAGAAAAAACGGACACTCATAGCTGCTGTAACGTGCAGACACGTCTGATCCTACCGACCGGAAAAACTCCGGCGTTCAGAAAAGAAGCTCCGACGCGAAACTCTGAATATACCGGAGCCCGGAAGAACTTTCAGCCAGCGATCCTTCCTCTCTGCGGGTCAATATACCCATACATACGTCTTCAACGCTTTTCACTGCCTGTTATTCTAGCTTCTTCCCCTGACAGTGTCAAGAAAAACGGCATAAAATGTATGTGGTGGATTTATTTCCTCTTTCAGCTCTCGCAAAAAAGAGGAGAGCATACGATCGCCCGGTCATGCCGACGGAAGCGCCGAACTTGCAGTTCTCGCAAACGAGATAAAACACGCTGCGCGAGTTTTATCTCGCTATCGCGACGCTCGCCGCACACGAATACTTCGCATTCGGCTGCGGCTCACTGTTCGCGTAAAAAAGGGAGGAGAGCATACACTCTCCTCCGACCCGAAATGCCGTTCCTGCCATTTGACTCCTAGAAATAAATTCCAGGTGGGCAACCGCAAACGTACTTTTGCCTTCCTCTGCAAACGGAGGCCTGACAGCCGTACCTTGATATAGGAATCCCGTTTTAAAGTAAATGTAGGTTCATAATAGACAGGGGATCGAACACCCCAGGAAAATTCATTTCAACATTTCGTGTTATTCATCAAACTGAATTGCGATCCATTTTACCACACTCTGTACAGGCTTCAGATTGCTCCGTGCTCTGCGTTCTTGCAATCCTGCAGATAAACGTTATATCTGCTGACCCCTTCGTTTGACATATCTGCTAACCACTTCATATGACTAGTGGTGAATTTGCCGACCGCTTCATCTAATTTGATTATATATGATTGTTCTCTGTTTTTCAATCGCAAAAAGCATCTTCTAACCAGGAGCAATCGCATAAATCATCTCTCCGGCGTATGCCTGATCCTTCGTTACGGAATACCGCCACCGCTCAGGACTGTTCCGGTTTTTTCAAATTTTTGAGGTTCTTGTCGATGATCTGCTCATAATCGGCGACAGCCTGTTCTCCCTTCTCAATTCTTTCGAACAGATCCGAGTATTCAAAGGGCGGTGTATCCTTATTTTCTCTGTAATAAAGTGAGCCCAGCTCCGCATAGATATCCTTGAGCTTTGCCTTCTCCATCTCTAACTTTGCCTTGGTGGAAGCAGCGCTCCCGAGATCCTGCGCGCCCTTCCCGATTCTGCTTCCGAGCTCTTTCGCGGAATTCTTCAATTCCCCGAATTTCTCATCGAATGCACTCATTTCTCAAGACTCCTTTCAGCCGCCTCAACAACATGGCTTACAAGAACAGATGTCGTTACGCTTCCAACGCCTCCCGGCACCGGTGTAATCGCATCAACAATCGGCTCCACCTTGTCGTAGGAAACATCTCCACAGAGCTTCCCCTCGTCATTCACGTTGATTCCCACATCAATTACAATCTGTCCCGGTCTCACAAAAGTGTCATCAACCACATCGCGGTGTCCCGCCGCGACCACAAGAACGTCCGCCTCTCTTGCCTCGGCTGCCATATCCTTCGTCTTGGTGTGACAGATAGTAACTGTCGCGTTCTGCTTCAGCAGCATCATTGCAGCCGGCTTTCCGATAACCAGGCTTCTTCCGATGACGACAGCCTTCTTTCCCTTCAGATCCACCTGATAATGTCTGAGAATCTCCATTACCGCCTGTGCTGTGCAGGGAGGAAAACCCTTTTTCTGACCGGTATAGACGCCGACCATGGATCCGTCTGTGATTCCATCGATATCCTTCTCCGGATCGAGAGCCGCAATGACCGCCTTCTCATCCAACGTCTTCGGCAGCGGACGGAAAATCAGGACTCCATGAATCGAGCTGTCCTTATTTACCTGATCGATGGCACCCATCAGCTCTTCCTGAGAAACGTTCTCGGAAAATACAAATTTCTTGTATTCAACACCGAGCTTTTCACAACGCTTGGTTGCGCCGCGCTCATATGACAGATCCGCGTCCTTTTCGCCTACACGAATGATTCCGAGGGTGGGAACAACACCCTTTTCCTTCAGCGCATTGACCCGGTCAATGATCTGCTGGTTCAGATCCGCATTTACTTCCTTGCCCAATAACTGTTTTGCCATTTCTGTCAATCCCTCTTTCTATATCTAAATAATATTGATTCGTATTTTCTCCCAAAGCTCGGCATTTCCACCCGTTTGAAAGGTCACTCTCGTCTCTTCTTCTCCACGCTGAACGATTAAAAGATCACTTTGGCCTCTTCTTCTCCACGAATTTGAGAGTTCTGTCAATACAGAGAACCCTGTCACGGATTCAGCTTCTGGAATACTTCCTGATAGATCTGATCCGCCAGCGAACAATAGATATCCAGCATCTCATCACAATCTCTGTTCAGCATCTCCGCGTACTCCCGGTCCTTCATGGATCCCGTGTTTATGTACACATTCAGACTTGCTCCCCGGAGAGCCGCGCTGCAGAGAGCCGCCGCAACTCCCGCATCACTTACCGCAAGAACCGATCCCTTCGTCTGGAAGACACGGATCATAGAGATCACGCGACAGATCTTGTGCATGATCTGCATCGGCGCGCTGCATGCGCCCTTCAGACATTCCTCAAGAACTTCCGCCTTATGTGCCTGCTCTTCAGGCGTCCCGTGAGGAAGTCCGTATGCGGCTGCCAGCGGAGCAAACGCCTTTGCATCCTCCTCCACGCACTCGAGCAGCTCCTGCTGAAGTTTCGTGACCTTTTCCATCAGATCCAGAATCTCCGCCTCAACATCCTTGTATTTCTTCTTGCCAACCGTGAGATTCCCCACCATGTTGCAGAGCGCCGCCCCAAGGGCACCTACAAGAGCTGAAGCTCCGCCGCCGCCGGGTACAGGAGCCTTCGAGGAAAGCTTGTCCGTAAACTCTTCGCAGGAAAGATCTGTGAATCTGTAAGTCTGTCCCGCTGAATCCTCCTGATTCATTACTTTTTCATCACTCACTGAATAGTCTGCCTCCTTTTCTGATTCTGAAACCTTAGATCACTACATACACAATCCGTTATTCATTATCCGGAAACGCAGACAGATCACCCGTTGCGGAATCTGCAGCGCATATAAATCCGGACCTTCATTATAGATTTTATAGATTAATACAGCTCATGGCACAATGTATTGGGCATTTATCTTTTAACAGATAACAGAGCAGGATAACGCGCGTTTCGAGGGTTTCATCCTGCGATTCCGATATTTGATCCTCTTCGTGAGCGGCTGCTTTCTGTCCATGCAGACATAGAATGTGCCCATATGGAGGCATCAAAGTCTTTCTGTCTCCCAGCTGTGCAGATATAGAATGTGCCCGCGGCAACTGCCGTTGAACAGCAAGAAAACCGCAGGCACACTAATTATTTCACCCTGTACAAGAATGTACAATCCTTATAGACTTAACCGGATCAACCGGACACAGGAGGTCATCTCAGAACAGGCCTGTGATCTTGCCATTCTCGTCCACATCGATGTCCATTGCCGCCGGATGCTTCGGAAGTCCCGGCATTGTGCTGATTTCACCGGTAAGCGCTACAATAAAGCCTGCTCCCGCCGAAATCTTCAGATTACGGACAGTTACTACGAAACCGCTCGGAGCACCGAGTCTGGTCGGATCATCCGTGAGACTGTACTGAGTCTTTGCCACGCAGATCGGAACATTGCTGTATCCAGCTTCTTCCAGCTTCTTCAGCTGCTTTTTCGCGTTCGCTGTAAATTCAACATGATCTCCGCCATATACCTTCTGAACAATGGCATTCAGCTTATCCTCGATTGAGGTACCCTCAAGCTCATAGCTGTAGGTGAATGTGGAATTGTCCTGCTCACAGAGACGTACCACCTCTTTGGCAAGATCAATACCGCCTTCGCCGCCCTTTGCCCATACCTCGGACAGGCAGACATTTACACCGAGCTCCTTGCACTTCTCCTCAACAAGATCAAGCTCTGCCTTTGTATCGGTCGGGAACGCATTGATCGCAACAACGCAGGGAAGATGATATACGTTCTTGATATTGCTTACGTGCTTGAGCAGATTCGGAAGTCCCTTTTCCAAAGCTTCCAGATTCTCATTGTTCAGATCTGCCTTTGCGACACCGCCATTGTACTTCAGAGCGCGAACGGTAGCAACAATCACAACCGCGTTTGGCTTAAGACCTGCGAAACGGCACTTAATATCCAGGAACTTCTCCGCTCCCAGATCCGCGCCGAATCCGGCCTCTGTCACACAGTAATCGCCGAGCTTCAGAGCTGTGCGTGTAGCGATAACGGAGTTGCAGCCGTGCGCGATATTGGCGAACGGGCCTCCATGAACCAGAACCGGCGTATGCTCCAGTGTTTGAACAAGGTTCGGCTTGATCGCATCCTTCAGAAGGGCGGTCATTGCTCCGGCTGCGCCGAGATCTCCGGCTGTAACCGGCTTCTCCTCTGAAGCCTTGCCGTAGGTGTAGCCGACGATAAGCTTTGACAGTCTCTTCTTCAGATCCATCAGATCCTTTGCAAGACAGAAGGTAGCCATAACCTCGGAAGCAACCGTGATATCAAATCCGTCAGAACGCGGAACACCGTCAAGCCTGGTTCCAAGTCCATCGATTACATTTCTGAGCTGACGGTCATTCATATCTACGCAGCGTCTCCAGATCACTTTTCTGGGATCGATGTTGAACGGATTTCCCTGCTGAATGGAATTGTCTACCATTGCCGCAAGAAGGTTATTCGCCGCGCCAATTGCATGCATATCTCCGGTAAAATGGAGATTAATATCCTCCATCGGCACAACCTGAGCATAGCCGCCGCCTGCGGCTCCGCCCTTGACACCGAATACAGGTCCCATCGAAGGCTCACGGATCGCGCCTACCGGATGCTTGCCTAATCTGGAAAGGGCATCAATCAGACCGATGGAAGTCGTTGTCTTGCCCTCGCCTGCCGGAGTCGGATTGATTGCAGTGACAAGAACCAGCTTTCCGTCCGGCTTATCCAGTTTGTCCATTAATTTGTCGGAGATCTTCGCCTTATACTTTCCGTAGTACTCCAGATACTCCTCGTCGATGCCCGCTGCTTCAGCGACCTTCGAGATCGGATCCATTACACATTCCTGAGCAATCTCAATGTCTGATTTGTAGCCCATACTAAAATATCCTCCTTTAAGACAGCATCTCATATACTATACTGTACCGGTAATTATTGTAACACAGTTTACAATAGTCATCTACTTCTTTTTTTAATATTATTCTGTTATTTCTAATTATTTTTATTATAATTCAATCACATGTGTGATTATATGCATTGTTTACTGTCTTTTCTTTGTTCTGCCACATAAAATTTTATGCAAAAATTGTGCAAACTCTAACAAAAAACAGGGGATTGAATCATATCTTTTTGACTCAATCTCCTGTTTTTTGTTCAGTCTAACCAATATTTGTGTGAAATAAATAACAATCAGGCCGTCCGTGATCTTTGCGGAATCTTTTTGAAATTATTTGTACAATTTGCTCAATTAAAGATCTCTGCTGTCACCTGAGCTTTACGGACGGGAACAGCGTGCTGTCCGTGTGCGGCAGGAAACAGCATGCGACGAATTCATCCATGTACGTATTCACTGTGGAAAGTTCCATGTAAGTCATGCTGCGCGCAATCTCATACACCTTTCGTTCAGCGTCTCCGGACAGCAGCATGCTGTACGCGCCCGTCAGAGACGAATTGCCGATATAATGGAATTTCTCAAGAGGTATATCGGGGAACATTCCGATCGTAACAGCATTTTTCATGTTGATGCCACTGCCGATTCCGCCGGCCACATATACATCATCGATAACTTCAACCGGAAGCTCCAGCTGTCTTAGCATCGTGCGGATCGCGGAAAAAATGGCTCCCTTCGCGCGGATGAAGTTGTCGATGTCAACCTCTGTGATTTCAATGTCCTTAACGCTGTCCGCATCCTTCTCATACGCAATGACATAGCTTCCCATTCCGTATTTGTCGTGGCGGATTCTCTCCCCTTCACGGACAAACTTTCCCTTCGGATTGATAATCCCGTTGATATACAGCTCAGCGATGGTGTCAATCAGCCCTGATCCGCACAGACCGACCGGCTTCTGTCCCTTATCCCCAATGATACTGAGCGTCGGCTCCATCGTCTCCTTGTCGATCGTGATCGCGTCGATCGCGCCGTCGGTCGCGCGCATACCGCAGCTGATATCGCCTCCCTCAAACGCGGGCCCTGCTGAACATGCGCAGCTCACAAGAAAATCTGAGTTTCCCAGCACCAGCTCACCGTTTGTTCCAAGATCGATAAACAACGACATCTCCGGACGGTTCCAGATCATGCTGATAAAGGCCCCTGCTGTAATGTCACCTCCTACATAGCTCCCGATATTCGGAGCCAGAATAATGTGCGCATCCGGGTGAATATCAATCCCGATATCCGAGGCGAACAGTGAATTTGTCTTGAAGAAAGTGGGAATATAGGGTTCCTTTCGGATCGGATCCGCATCGACGCCGAACAAAAGATGGTTCATCGTCGTATTTCCCGCGACGGCCATCCGGTAGATGTGGCTCTTCGGAAATTTTGCCGCCCGGCAGATTTCCTGAATCAGCGGATTGATCGTTTCCTTAATCACCGCGTCCTGAAGCCTTTTACCACCTCCTGGTTTCTGAGACTCAATGATCCGGTTGATAACGTCGGCTCCATAACGGATCTGCCCATTGCCCGAGGACGCCTTTCCGAGAATTTCTCCGGTTTTCATATTCAGCAGCACCGCTGAAACGGTAGTGGTACCGATATCTACCGCGAGTCCGCCGATCACAACATCAACAGAGGCCGGAAGCATGTCATATACAAACACATCTTTCCCGGTCGTCCGGACGACACATTTCACATGAAAATCACTCACCCGAAGGACATGTGCCATTTTCCGCATGACAGAATACGGCAGTCTCACTTTCCCGATCCCGGTTTTCTTCTCGATCGCATCCACAACCCTCTCATTGTCCGGTCTTGTATCATCCAGCGTCGGGGCATCCATCCGGATCTCGATGATATCCATATTATTCCGGTACGCAATCCCCGCCTTCTTTACCTGATCCGTCGCATCCCGGAAGATTTTCAGCTCGGCAGGGGAGCTAAGATCCGCCACCCGCATTCTGCTCTTATAGGCGGAAGCAATATCCGGAACTTCAACCGTTACATCCCCGATCACCTTGCTGGCGCAGGCCAGTCTCCATCCTGCCGCATAGTCCTCATCCGTGATATGCCGTGTCTGTCTGGATTCCACTTCTCCTGATATAATTTTTACCCGGCATTTTCCGCACGAAGCATTCCCGGAACAGGGCGCATCAATCGGAACATTGCTTTTCTGCGCAACAGACAGAATCGTCTCTTCGTCATTTGCAAAGGCTTCCGTCCGGCTGCCTTCCTCTGTTACAAATGTAATCTTGTACATACCTTACCTCCACCTTCTACTGTTCTCTCTCCGGTAACGGATCCGGCGGTTATCACACCGGTTATCCGGCTGTATCAGCCCCGTGTCACCACTTGCCCCGCAAGCAGGACACCACAATATGTATGCTGCTTTCCGAGCATGCTTCGCATGCAGAGAGACTTTTATCCTGTGTAAAATTCATCGTGATTTCCGTTCCGGACTTCTTACCATGCTTCACATGCACAAAAGCTTTCCGCTTGATGACAGCCTTATACAGCAACAGACTCCGGGAAGTATTCTTCCCGGAGCCTGTTTTTCCATCCTCTGTGATTACAGCTCCAGATAGGAATCTGCATACAGTGTGTTGCCTTTGAATACATCGCAGGACTTGATTGTCTCCATCAGTCTCTGATCGCACGGATTCACAATTGCAGAGGTAAGACCCTGCATCATTGCCATGGCAACAAGTGCGGAATCCATGATCGGGCGGATGTTCTTCGGCATTCCGTTGGAATTGTTGGAAAGACCGCCGGTAGAATTCAGTCCCATATCGGAGAACATCTTGATGCACTCCAGAACCTCCATCTGCTTGTCCTGCATTCCCTTTACAACGACGAACAGCGGATCAAACCAGAGGTCCTCAGCTTCCATGCCGAGCTCCATGCCGTGCTCAAGCATATTCTGGCAATGCATCATACGCTCATCGTTATCGGCAGCGATCGGTCCGTTGGAGCAAAGTGCGATAACAATTGCATCATTTGCCGCAGCGAGGTCGATGTTGCTCATGCGGTCTCCTGCGTCTGCGGAGTTCACGATCGGTTTGCCCTTGGAACGGTTGTAAACGGAAATTCCCGCTTCAATCGCTGCCTTGTTGGAGGTATCCAGCGCAAGCGGAACGTTGTCAAAATTGCTCTGAATAAGCTCAACTGCCCATTTCATAAGCTCCGGTCCGTTGCTCTCAGCAGGTCCGATATTAACGTCAAGATAAGTAGCGCCTGCGTCAATCTGCTCCTTTGCACGCTTCAGAATAGCCTCCGGCTCCTTGTTGTCCATAGCTCTGCGGATTGCCGGGGAAATGCAATGGATACGTTCACCGATTGTAACGAATTTTGCCATGTTTTTGTCTCCTTTATACTTTTATATAGATTTTGCCGCGGGACGGGCAACATCACTGCTGTCCGTCCTGCCCGAAGAGATCAGATCTCTCCGTTTGCTTTCATATCCTTCAGGAACTTCACAAGCTGAACTGCCTCAAGAGGAGCCACTACAATCTTCCAGCCCGGAAGCTTGTTCTCAAGATCTCCCTTCAGAACAGCTACCTTACCAGGAATGATAAGGGTACGGTTCTTGATCTTGTCCTCAACATTCTCCTGAATATACTTGGAGATGGAGGTTGCGGAGAGCTTTCCTGCAGCCCAGGATGTCAGTACGGAAAGTCCGCCGGCATCGGAAATAATCAGATTGCAGGGTACTCCGGATCTCTCCAGCTCACCAGATACAAGGAAGTACGTAAGAGCGAAGTCAACGGTCGTCAAGCATACAGAGTTCTCATCCGCTCCGTTGATCGGATAGATTCCCGGTGCCACCTTCATCGGCTTCTGCGGATCAGTGAACAGGTTCTGGCGCAGTCCGTAGAGCGGAAGAGCCATCGCATAATCCATGGTGTCCACAACGACGATGGAACCATATTTCAGCGTGAACAGAGCAACGAGAGACTGCTGAAGCTCTCTGTCATCGGTCAGCTTGTTGACCTTTACAATGGACGGATATCCGAAGCTGCGGTCTCCGTCTGCCAGTGCCGCACGTCTGATGATTACAGCAGCCTCAAACGTAGCCTTGATGGAATCCATTGTCACATCGAGAATCAGGTTCTTATTGCCAAGCTTCTCAAGCTTCTGAACCGTATCATACAGCTCGTCGATACTAGTACCGCTGACGCCAAGCACAACACCGGCATCGGTCGCAAGCTTGTTGAATGCCTCGTAGTTGGAAGCGTCCGCTCCGTCAAGCACAGGCTTGGTATCCTTGACCGCATCCAGTGCAGCCTTTGCCGCTGCCTCATCCTTTACGGAAAGGATAACCGGGCGAACTGCTGCAGCCTTCTTTGCCACCTCAGCGAATCTTTCCGGTGTCGTATCCTTACCGAAGTTTACATTGATCATCTCTGTATACATACGCTCGTTGATACGGTCGTAGTCTACAGAAGGAACCTGTGCGAGCTTTGCATCGATCTCCGCGTCATCCATGCAGGTGCAGATGTTTGCCGCGTAAACAGTCTTATTTACGAAGGTCTTCTCATGTCTGTACAGAACCGTCTCTCCGCCGAGCGTATGCTCGCTGTCTCCCGCTCCTACCTTAATCGTCTTCATCGGCGGAGCAGTTGCCTCAGAGAGCTGCTCCAGAGCCTCTGCAGACATATGCGGGCACTCACTGATCTGCTTTGCGCCCTGCGCTACCTTCATGGAGAATGCCATACATGTCGGGCATCCGCATTCCTTACAGTTTTTCTTCGGGGTCAGTTTGAAAATCTGAATACCACTTAATGCCATAATTCTTTATCCTCCTCTGCTCTCTTAGACTAATTCCTTGATTAACCTGGAAATTGTTTTAACAGATTCCGGATGTTTCAAAATTACAGCATCAGAACCGGAAACAAGGCAGGCTGTCGCGGTCTGAACCTCCATGGAAATTCCGCGGGCCTCAACCGGTCCCCATCCTTCATCAGCATCTTCCTCTGCAGCCGTAGATTCCTTCACTGCCCATGTCTCGGAAGCAACCGGTGTGATGATCGGCATCTGAAGCATCTTGTCATCCTGTCCGAGTGCCGCCGCACGTACACGGTCAAATGTGGAAATCGTGTAATCAAAGCCGTATCCGACCGCTGCGGAACCGGTATTCATCACGATACTGGATGCCGGAACGCCGAGCTGCGTCATTACTACATTCAGCTGTTTTGCAAGGTTGATATCAACCGCGGATTCTGCTCCGACCTTCTGACCGTAAGCAAGGCCCGCAGCTGCGCCGATTGCCTTGTAGTTCTCTTCCTTCGCTGACATTACCAGAATATTCTTTCCCTGAAGGGCTCCCGCAACCTTCGCGAGAAGATCCGCATCCTTCTCAACGTTCTTGCAGCCTTCCACAACCAGCGGAGTGTCGATAGCATCGGCAACTTCCTTTGCAACCGCTACCAGATCATCCACTGATTTGTTTGCTCCGTTCGGATCTCCGCCAGCCAAACGAAGTACGACAAAATCTCCGCCGGGCATCTGTGCTGCCTTCTTGGCGATTTCGCCGATGGTATTACATCCCGCGTAATAAGCCTTTACGCCATCCGGCTCTCCGTCAAGACCAAGATCTGTGATCTCAACGCCGATCTTCGGGCCGGAGCCGAGCGACCCGTCAAAGCTGTAGAAAGGAAATGTATTCTCCCCTCCGAGCTTGATCGCCTTGTCGCCTGTTCCGATTTCAACCTCATTAATAGAGGCATTGAATTTGTGTGCTTTACGGTTAAACGGCATTTCTCTTGTTCCTCCTAAGCGAGTAAAAATAGTATAACAATCTTAAACTTCTGCCGGCTCCGCCAGATTATCTGTCAGCAAAAATACACAGACAGCTTCTGCGATGCCGGAATTGTTACCCCTCTATCATACCAAAAACAGCATCAATATTCCATCCTGAAAGGTGAAATACCACAACGAAATAAAACACGCTGCGCGAGTTTTATCTCGCTATCGCGACGCTCGCCGCACACGAATACTTCGCATTCGGCTGCGGCTCACTGTTCGCGTAAAAAAGCCTGCCGGAAAAGGCGTCCCCATAAACGCCTTTTCCGACCAGCCTCATCAACGAATTACATCATCGGATCCATGCTGAGTGCCGGATGTCCCTTCTCGGTCAGCCATGCAACCAGCTCCTCAGGATCGGTCGTAACGGTTTCATCCGCGATCATATCACAGAAGTTGTCAATTCCGTACAGTTCCTTCGCGGTCTTATTGACAGCATCCGCAACCTGATCCTTCAGATCCTTCGGCATCCATACGATTCTGGCAATTCCGCCCTCTGCCTTCATGAACTTCTTGGATGCGATGAAATGCTTGCCATGTCCCATGAAGCCCGGTGTCTGAACACCGCCGCCTGTCATGGAAGCGAGCTCTGAGAATGTCATTCCGAGAGGAGTCTGACCTGCATACTCACGGTTTGCGATGCAGACACCGTTGGAGAACGGCTCAATACCGCAGATACACTCGAAGCATCCGCAGGATGTCATCGGCTTCTCCATGATGGAATACAGAGATACATCATCAAGCGCACCCTGGGAGAACTTCTTGACTGCCTCGTTTACATCCTCATACTCACCGATTCTCTCATCGATCGGGCGCTCCTTTGTAACAACCTGGCAGGGTCCGTTGGGATCCAGCTCATGCGTTGCCTTTGCATCGAACCAGGATACGGCTCCGCACAGTCCGAGACGCTCCGGAGTTACGATACATACATGGCTCGGAGAGAATGCCTGACACATGATGCAGCTGTAATATACATCAACTGCCTCATCGGTCATGCTCGACAGTCTCTCGTCACGCTTGTCAAACATCGGAATGGCAATCTCATGACGGATTCTTGTGCAGTCCTCCGGCTTGGTGTAAATCTTTACCTGACATTTGTCTACAACAGCGGCAAATTCGTTCTTGATCTGGGTGTACAGAACCTCTGCAAGATCCTTTGCGCGGAAGCCGGCATTGAAGGTATCCTTGCTGATACGGATACGGATCATATCACGCTGACCGGTGTGCATCAGACCCTCGATGCAGTTGAGGTAAGAATGGAACTTACGCTCAAATACCGGCTCGAAGTCTGCCTGCATGTTCTTTCCGGCAACCTCAACCACATAGGCGATAGACTGCTTGCTGCCGACCGGGAATTCATCGAAGTCCGGTCCGATCAGCTCGAAGGAGTGATCCTCAACCTCTGACGGATCCTTCATATGTACGAGCTCGCAGCAATCCACACGGGAACCGTCAAACTCAACCTGCATGTCACCGCGGCGTACGATTTCACCTTCGAACGCGGAGCCGAAGGAAACCGGAATATCTACCTTTGTAATCTTGATCTTGATGTTTCTCGCTTCCAGGGAAGCAGCATTCATCTTTTCTACCGGAACCTTCGGAATCAGGCATTCCGGAACCGCGAAGGTATCCTCGTTCGTGATAACCGGGAATCCAAGCGCGATTGCGCCGGCGCCGGCAGCCACGATAACTTCGTTCAGAGGAGCAAAAGCATTGACAAATGCCGGAACACGCTCCTTGGTATATGCCATGAGTCCTGCGGCGTCACCCGGTTTGATGTTGCCAAAGATCAGAGCCGCACGGATCGCGACAGAAACAACATGTGCAACAGCTGTGATATCCTTGCCAAGCGGGATTACACGGACATTAGCGCCCATCTTAACCTTCTGCTGCGCGCACTGATCAATGATGCCGCCGACCAGTGTAACGAGCTGTCCCTGCTCCTGATAGGATTTAACAAGGGCTGCGCCCTCTTCTGCTGTCGGAGCCTCACCGATGATAACCGGAACGCCCGGAATGTCTCCGGTAACAAGCGGAACACCGAGCTCACGGATAACCGGATCCGGCAGATGACCTGTGTAAGGAGCCTCATATGGCGTATCGTTATCGATATACTTGAGAACCTCGATGAACTCCGCAAGAAGAGCCGTTGCTACACCGGACATCAGAGCGTCATTCAGCTTTGCCTCTCTTGTCATAAGTGTCTTGACAACCGCAAGCGCATCTTTCAACTCGCCGAGTGTGCTGACCTTGGTTCCTGTAACAGCATAATAGCACGGAATGCTGTATGCAGTCCCCGGAAAGCCTACCTTTTTGTCTGCGCCATACTTTGCGATGGCATCGTCTACGGCCTTTTCTGTCAGTCCGTAAACTGCATCATTTCCCTGAAAAATCACATCAAATAAAGTCATTTTTCTACCTCCGCGTTTTTTATTTGATCTATTTTTTCTTTAATAGAACTAACTTCTTCAAGGAGCTGCCTGCTGTAATCATACGGTGAACAGCCCTGCCTGTCGGCATCCATGATATCCGTATTATAGTGTATGAATCCGAGGATATTTTCCTCCGGTATCCGGGATCGGATAAATTCTTCATCCTTCTCGTCACGGATCTTATTTGCCACCACATTGACATCGTTGATGCCAAGCTGAGCGGCAAGCCGTTTTACATTTTTGTATGTCTGAATGCTCCTCGCCCCCGGTTCGATCACGACAATGAACTGGTCCATTCCCTTTGTGGTGCCTCTTGCGAGATGCTCCAGTCCTGCCTCCATATCCATGATCACCACATCGTTGCTGCGAAGCATCAGATGATGAATCAGTCTTCGAAGCAGCACGTGCTCCGGGCAGACACACCCGCGGCCTGCTGTATCTACTGTTCCGAGAAGAAGAAGCTTTACGCCGTTCTTCTCTCTTGCAAACTTATCCGGAAGATCATCAACCTTCGGATTCAGCTTGTACATATTTGTAATCTCGTCCAGATCTGTCCGCTCATTGATCAGCTCGCGCATCTTTGTGATCGGAACGATCTGGTCGAGTTCGTCTTCTGAAAAACCGAGCGCCAGTCCAAGGTTTGCGTCCGGATCCACATCCACCGCAAGCACCCCATTGCCCTGATCCGCATACATCCTGGCCAGTGTTGCCGCAAACGTGGTCTTGCCGACGCCGCCTTTTCCGGTGATCGCTATCTTCATTAATAAAGCCTCCAACTCTGCTGAATAATTCCGGCCGCTCCCGTTCTTATCACACGGATAATCTGCGCAAAGGCAGCCGGAAACAGCGGCGGACAGCCCCGGGACCCGCGAAGATGCAGGTCACGAAGCGATCCGCGGCCGATAACTTTAATGGCGTCCTTCAGGCGGGTACGCCAGTCTGCATTTCAAAATGTGTCTGCGCGGCTTTTGATCAGATTCCGAGTGCTTTTCTCTTCTCCTCGATTCTCTCGATCATCTCGTCACCGAGCTTATCAATATCCGGCTCAAAGGTATATGCAGCCTCAACCCAGTCGCGGATTCCTCCGGTAAGAAGGTCGGTGATCTGATCCGATCCGGATACACCGGGCTCTACGCCAAGGAAGGTATCAATTCCGGTAGCAACTACATAGTTTCCGATGGATACCGCCTTTTCGGACATCCATTCCGGAGCGCAGCCGACAACAGGAAGCTGAGAAATATTGCAGCCAGCCTGTTTTGCCAGATCCGATACCAGTACGCACATACGGCTGATATCTACGCAGGATCCCATATGAAGAACCGGCGGGATGTCTGCGAGTTCACAAACGGTCTTCAAACCGGTTCCGCAGATCTCCTTTGCCTCCTTATCCATGAGTCCGACTCTTGCAGCTGCCTGTGCCGAACATCCGGATGCGACAATCAGAATATCGTTCTCGATCAGCTTCTTCATCAGACCGATATGAGCGGTATCCGGACGAACCCGCGGGTTATTGCAACCGACCATCGCAACGCATCCGCGGATAACACCGGATGTGATGCAGTCAACCAGCGGCTGAAGCGTATCCAGCTCGTCCACCTGAGAGTTTGTAACCACATTGAGCTGTTTCTTGATTGCTTCAACAGAATATCCGACGGTTGCCTTTGTCTTCAGCTGCGGGATATGTACAAGCTCCGGTTTTCTGTTCTTGAAGTTCTTCACAGCCGTCTCAACGATCAGCTTTGCCTGCTTATCCGCATCGTCTACATCAAACTCGATGAAATCGGAATCTGGCATTCTGGCAATCGGAGAAGTTGTGATGAACTTTGTGTGGAAGCATTTGGACAGGGGTCCAAGTGCCGGGAAGATACACTGAACATCAACGACAATCGCCTCGCAGGCTCCGGTCAGAACTACATTTTCCTGCTGCAGGAAGTTTCCTGCCATCGGGATTCCGCGGCGCATCGCAACCTCATTGGATGTGCAGCACACGCCGGATACGGTGATTCCCTTTGCGCCGACGCTCTTGGCGAGCTCGATCATCTCGGGATCTTCCGCATAGTCACAGACAAGCTCGGAAAGTGCCGGATCGTGTCCGTGTACAACGATATTTACATTCTCCTCGACCATTACGCCAAGGTTCGCGCTTGTGTCAACCGGCTTCGGTGTTCCGAACAGAACATCGGAGAACTCGGTTCCGGCCATGGAACCGCCCCATCCGTCGGACATTCCGGCTCTCAGAGACTGACGGATCAGTGCCTCCGGCAGAGAGGAGTTGCCCATATGTGTCATATGCATGGAGCAGGAAATCTCACGGTCGATTGCTCTCGGCTCAATCTCCGCCTTGTGCCAGAGCTCTCTGGTGTGCTCCGGAGCTCTCGACAGCCATCTCTGCGTGCCGAATACCTTTCCGTACTCCTCCATCGCCATGTACGCAACCTCGTGAGCAAGGTCATAGATATCCTTTCCCTCGGTCTCAACGCCCCACTCCTTTGCGATACGGATCAGTTTCTCGGGATCCTTCACGGTGTACGGTCCTTCCGGCTTTGTATTGTAAAGGGTGTAGCAGATGGAGCGTCCATGATCAGAATGAGTGGCAGCGCCTCCCGCTACGAAACGCAGGAAGTTTCTTCCTACAATTCCATGCGCGTCGCAGCCGCAGATTCCGCGAGGTGCCTTCGGTGTGATACGGCACGGGCCCATGCGGCAGATCCGGCAGCAGATTCCCTTCTCACCGAATCCGCAGTGCGGGGTCTGATTCTTCAGTCTGGCCTGATAGGAATCCGCTCCTACTTTTGCGCCAGTTTCCAGTAATCTGTTGGTGGCCGCCTCGAGTTCCTCGATCGTATACGGTCTGAATGCCATGCTTTCGTCCTCCTCAAAAGTATAATGGTTTATTAAGTTAATTAAACAAAAATATAATCTATCTGCGGTTCCTCATCACAGAACCGCTCTGCCGCAGGCAGCAGAACCACTGCATCGCCTGTGCCAGCATTCGAAATTAAATGTGCCCGGCTTACGCCCTCCGGTACTTTACTCTTGTACGGGTCTCAAAGGGATCAGAGTCCCAGCTTTCTGACTGCCTCCATCAAGGCAGCTCTGACCGGTGAATCCTCCGGAAGATCAACAGATGGTTTCCCGTCACAGTCGAACTCATACACGGTATCATCCGCCGGAACCACCGCGAGCAGTTCCAGACCCTGCTTCTCGATTTCCTCTTTTGTGCCCTCATTGAGCTTTCCGTTCGGAGCACGGTTGACAATCAGTCCGATTCTCTCCGGGTTCAGATGACACTCTGCAATCAGATCCTTGATCCTTCCGGCAGCCTGAACGCCTCTTCTGGAGCAGTCGCTGACAAGAATTGCCGTCTCCATGCTTGGAAGAATGCCTCTGCTGATATGCTCAAGTCCCGCCTCATTGTCCACTACAATATAGGGGTAGTTCGACTGAAGCTTCTGAAGCTGTGTCTGAAGCAGTCCGTTGACGTAGCAGTAGCATCCCTTCCCCTGAGTACGCCCCATGACCAGGAGGTCAAAATCATCCTCCTCTGTGAGCGCGCCCTGTAAACGGAACTGCGCGTACTCTGCCTTGCTCATTCCGGAGGGAAGCTTGCTTCCAAAATCCTCCGCATGATTGATCTCCTCGCGGATTTCTCCGAGTGTCGGCGGTGCCTCGACTCCGAGGACCTCGTTAAGATTTGAATTTGCGTCTGCATCTACCGCAAGCACGGGGCCCTTCCCGCTCTTGCAGAGATACTGTATTAATAATGCAGTCAGCGTCGTCTTTCCGACACCGCCCTTGCCTGCAACGGCAATCACATGCGCCATTGGCGATTACACCTCCTGTTTCCTTATCTGCATCTGCAGTAAAAAAGCTCTGCTGTCCTGTTCCCTGCTCATCCGGTCAGTGGAACTGTCATCAGTCGCAGACCAGCATAACCTTGCTCGCCGCAAGGTCCACCCACTTGATTCTGCCCTGAATTCTTGTCTGTTCTCCGACAATATCTTCTACAATCACGAAATCGCCGTCCACATCGATTCGTGCGGTGTTTTCCATGATTACGGTATTGTCACTTTCCTTATATACGGTTGCGAGACACATTTCTATCAACTCCTTTGCTGTGTCTTCTGCGTCAGTGCTCCTCTCCGGCCTTTTCCTTCAGGTGCTCCTTATAAAGCGTCAGAGCGATATTCAGATACATGTTGCCCTTCTGGTATTCGGTGACACCCTCTTTGATCTGTGCCGCGACGTCTGCCAGTCCCTGTTTCTCCAGTTCGCCGGCCATCTTCTCCGCTTCCGCGGCGTGCTGTGTGTTGTGCTGAACCATATAGTTCAGTAAAGCAAATGTCTGATCCTTGCACTTCCCGCTTTCCGGTTCGCAGTTTCCGCATCCGGCATTGCAGGCTTCCGCATGGCCGTGATCATGGTGATCGTGATCATGTGCGCCGTGAGGAATCAGATTTCCGTTTTCATCTCTTAAAATATGCATGAGAGACCTCCGCTGAAATTATCAATAGCTGAAAAAAACAAGCATGATATTCTTTTCACAAGCACCTTGATTATATACTCACCCATGGAAAATATCAATAGAAGTCGTTTGTCCTAAGAGCCATTTTTTGTGTAAAGTGAACGTAAAAAAACGTTTTCTCCGAATTGATTGTTTCCTGATCCCAAACTTTTTTGTTCAATAATGCACAAGTCGCTCCGGCCGACAGGAGGCGCTTTTGTCTGTTGCTGTCACCATCCTCCCCAGGGGGTTCTCCGGGTCGAAAACTTGCACATTTTTGGCATGTCTTTTTAATGTAATCTGCACAATTCTCCGGCAGTGTATCAAAAAATTGTATTTTTTTACAAACACACCCGCATACTTATTCTCTCGCCGCAGTGATGATTGCACTTTTCCATAATGTGTATTATGATAATAGCAATATTTTCCATTTTCACAGGGAATTGGGCCGATGATCCTGTGCACTTTCCCCCGTTTTCGGTTATCAGATTTCCGGTAACATCTCTATTTTAAATGATTTCATCCGTAATTTCCATACTTTTTCATGCATTATGCTTATTGTCATATTCATCTCTTCATCAACCGGCTGTGAGCAATGTTACATATTATCGTTTTAAGGTTCTGGAAGCGGATGTTTAAAAATAACCGGAGCAATCGAAATCGCTTTACCTGGGATATCAAGCGATAGGCTGGATATTTCAGATGACTTTAAATCGGATATCAAAAGATAGTTGGAGGATTTTATTGACTTTAAATCAGAATATTTCAGATGTTTTAATGCGAGGTATCAGACTATGACCAAAGAATTTAAGAAGATAAATATTCCGTCTCACCCCCTGGACGACGGGAATTCCATCCCGCTGCTCGGGCTCGGGGTTTACAAGACAACGGATGAAAAAGATATGCATACCGCCGTGGACGCTGCTTACCGCTGCGGCTATCGTCTGTTTGACACGGCTTCTGTCTACGGCAACGAAGAGCTTTTAGGAAATGCCATCCGGGACCTTGATATTCCGAGAGAAAGTATTTTTCTCACATCGAAGGTCTGGAACAACGCCCAGCGGCTCGGAGACGTGTCGGGTGCCTTCCAGCGGACGCTTGACAGACTCGGAACCGATTATATCGATCTATACCTGATTCACTGGCCGGTTCCGGGATGTATCCGGCAGACCTGGAAGGAACTGATCCGCCTGAAGGAATCAGGACTTGCCCGATCCATCGGCGTGAGCAATTTTTCCCCGGCTCAGCTCGAATGTCTTGAGCGGGAAACCGGCGTTGTTCCGGTACTCAATCAGATAGAATGCCATCCCCTCTGGCGTCAGGGTGAAACCGTAGATTACTGCCAGAGCCACGGTATTCAGGTTCAGGCTTATGCGCCGCTCGCGCGCGGCGCATACAAGGACCGCGAAATTCTCATCCAGATCGGCGCAAAATACGGAAAGACAGCCGCCCAGACCGGTCTCCGGTGGCTGATACAGCGTGGAATCTCAGTGATTCCGAAATCCGTACACCCTTCGCGCATCGCGGAAAACGCGGACATCTTTGATTTTGCCCTCACAGAACCGGAGATGACCGCTATCGACGCAATGGACGAAGGGCTCCGCACCGCTCATGTTCCTCAGGATCTTGCAGACACGGAATGGGCGGTTCTGACTGACTGATCGAAGAGCATCTTACTCCTCCCACTCTTCGATCTCATCTTTTCCGTCCCGCTGCATCAGTTCATTCACGGCGTCACGGGCGGGCTTTCCGTGAAAGAGCACTTCATTCACCTCATTCACGATCGGCATATCCACGTGATACTTTTCCGCGAGCAGCCTTCCCGCCCTGGCAGAATATACGCCCTCGACCACCTGGTGCACTTCCTTCATCGCGGCTTCCATGGTGTATCCCTGCCCCATCAGATAGCCCGCCTTCCGATTGCGGCTGTGCAGACTCGCGCAGGTTACGATCAGATCACCAATTCCGGACAGACCGTAGAGCGTTCTCATGTGAATGCCCATCGCGCCTCCAAGCCTTGCAAGTTCTGCGCTTCCTCTGGTGATCAGCGCCGCCTTTGTGTTGTCCCCGTATCCGAGCCCGTCCGCAATTCCCGCCGCAAGAGCCATCACGTTCTTCAATGCCGCCCCGAGCTGAATTCCCTTCATGTCCGAGCTTGTGTACACCCGGAATACCGGCGACATAAAGACGGACTGCACCCGGTTCGCGGTCTCTCTGCTGTGCGCCCCGGCGACAATAGCCGTCGGAAGACCTCTTCCGACCTCCTCCGCGTGACTGGGGCCGGAAAGAACAGCCACATCCGCCTGCGGAATCTCCTGCTCAATGATCTCGCTCATTGTCATCAGAGAATCCTCCTCGATCCCCTTTGCCACACTGACGATCAGTTGTCCGGGCCGGACCAGTCCGCTCATCTTGTGTGCCGTATTCCTCAGGGCCGGAGAAGGAACTGCCAGCACAAGGAGATTCCTTCCGGCACAGGCCTCCCCGAGATCTGTCGTATACTCCACGGAATCCGGAAGAATCACACCCGGAAGTTTATCCGTGTTCTGATGATCCTTTTGATACATTTCCGTTTCTTCCGCGCGGTAGGACCAAAGGGTCAGCTCGTGACCATTATTGCATAAAAGCCAGGTAAGCGCGGTCCCCCAGCTTCCCGAACCAATCACACTGATTTTTGCCATCGATTCACCTCCCTAATATCTGCCGTGCCGCCACGGCCCCGCTGCAATGCGCGAGTCACCGGTTTGTCCGCCAGGACACACGCGTTCACCATTATTGCCCGATTTGTCCGCCAGGCTGCACGCGTCACCGGTATTATTTATCCGACGGATGGCGATGACTCAGATAAGTCTTCCTTTCGCATCCCGTCGCAAGTCTCTTTATATTACCCCGATGCTGGAAATACGCGAGTGCGGTGAGAATCGCCGTAAGCACACACATCTCCGTGAGCCGGGCTGTCGTCATCGAATATCTTCCCATTGCACAAAAAACGCAGAGAAATACCAGAAACTCCGTAGACAGTGACAGCGAACTCAGAGACACATAGTGAGTCGCAAAAAAAATCGAGAAGAACAGCACCGTACCCACCAGTATCATCGGCCAGTCGCCGAAGGCGATGACCATTCCCGCCGTTGCAGCGATTCCCTTGCCCCCTCGAAAATCCATATAGAACGGATAGTCATGTCCGAGGATGACTCCGGCAGCTGTCCAGATCTTGAGAAGCGGGAAGAGCTCCGGGTATGAATTGCGGAAAATCAGCCAGGTAAGAATAACAGCGAGAATACACTTCGTTACGTCCCCGGCCATCGTCATGAGACCGGCTTTCGTTCCGAGCGTGCGAAGCGCGTTAGTCGTTCCCGCGTTGCCGCTCCCCATCTTCCGGATGTCCACGCCCTTTGCTTTTCCGATGAAATAAGAGGTCTGAAACAGACCAAATCCGTATCCGATCAGCAGACTGCAAGCCCGTGCAAGCATCTCTCAGTTCTCCTCCTTGTCCTGTCTCTCCCTGATAATGAAACGGATCGCGGTTCCCTTAAACCCGAAGGCATCGCGTACCCGGTTTTCCAGATATCTCTGATAAGAGAAATGCATCAGTTTCTTCTCATTCACAAAGATTACAAAGGTCGGCGGCTTCACCGCTACCTGTGTCATATAAAAAACTTTCAGCCTCCTGCCCTTATCTGACGGCGGCTGCTGCATGGCAAGGGCTTCGGTCAGGATGTCATTCAGAACACCGGTCTGCACACGAAGCGTCTGCGAATCCAAAATCTCATCGATGGTGTCAAAGAGCTTCGGCAGTCTCTGCCCGGTTTTAGCGGATATGAAGATAATTTCCGCGTAATAGGCGAAGGAGAGGGTGTTCCTCACCTTGTTCGTAAACTCCTTCACGGATTTATCATCCTTCTCGACCGCATCCCACTTGTTCACCGCGACAATCAGCCCTTTCCCTCTCTCGTGGGCGATTCCGGCAATCTTCGCGTCCTGCTCGGTGATTCCCTCCGTCGCGTCGATCACGACAACTGCGATATCACAGCGCTCCACCGCAGATACAGTCCGGATGATGCTGTACCGCTCCAGGTCCTCCTTTATCTTGCTCTTTCTCCGAAGACCCGCGGTATCAATAAAGGTATAATTCTTCCCGTTCCGGGAAATAACCGTGTCGATCGCATCTCTTGTGGTGCCTGCGATATCCGATACAATGACCCGGTTACCGCCGAGTAGTTTATTGATTATAGAGGACTTTCCGACATTCGGCTTCCCGACAACGGCAATTCTGGGATTCTCGTCCTCCTCCGGCGCCTCTGCTCCCTCTGGGAACTTCGAAATCACCGCATCGAGAAGATCCCCAAGTCCCTGCTTTCCTTCCGCAGAAATCGCATAAGGTTCTCCTATACCAAGGTTATAGAACTCATATACATCCATCTGCTGTGCCTTGAAGCTGTCCACCTTATTCACGGCAAGCACAATCGGCTTCCGGCTCTTGCGCAGCATGGTGGCGACCTGATAATCCGCGTCTGTCAGTCCCTGACGGACGTCGGTCATAAAAATGATCACATCAGCGGTGTCGATGGCGATCATCGCCTGTTCTCTCATCTGCGAGAGGATCACGTCGCTGCTGTCCGGCTCGATTCCACCGGTATCAATCATCGTAAACTCATGAGAGAGCCAGCTGACATCGGTATAGATCCGGTCCCTGGTCACTCCGGGCGTATCCTTCACAATGGAGATTCTCTCTCCTGCAAGAGCATTAAATAATGTAGACTTACCCACGTTCGGGCGTCCCACAACTGCTACGATCGGTTTGCTCATACATCTGTCTCCTTCTATGTGTACTGCCCTTCGTCTCTCCGAGAACCGCAAGGCAGAAATCCTTTCCCTCCGGATCCACCACAGTGACGGGAACCTTTAGTTCCATTATAACCTGTTCAACCGTGATGTCATCCAGAAAAACATTTTCCCCGGAACGAAGCATATTGCAGGGAATCAAAAGCTCCTCCCCGAGTTCCTTTCCCTTCAGCTGACGAATCAGATCCGTCCCTGTGACAAGTCCGGACACAGTGATTCTCTCGCCGAAAAAGTCATTCCGGATTGGTACGATCCGGACGCAGACCTGCGGATATTTCTCCCGGATCAGTCCGCACAGCTTTCGAATGGTATCGGCAGGAAGCTGTCCCGTCGCAATCGTCAGGTTCCGTGTCCTGTCATCTCCGCTGCGTTCCCGCAGCTCCTCTCTCACCTCTGTCTCCAGAAGCCTCAGCATGCCGACACCATTTTCCAGCTGAAGATAGCCGTCATACCGCTCCTCCTCCGGAATGTCCCTGCCCGCCAGAAGATACCACTCGTCCGACGCATGCACAAAATGCACTCCGTACTTAGGGTACAGCTTTTTCTGCCAGCTTTCGATATGGTCAATTACCTTCGCCGCATCATCTCCATTGAACGGCTCGAGGGGGTACAGACCGTCCCGGAACCTGGAAAGTCCTACCGGCACAACCGAAAGGCTCCGGAGCGCAGGCAGGTATCCGGTGAGATCCCGGATGGTCCGTTCCAGCTCCTCCCCGTCATTCAGGCCTTTACAGAGAACGATCTGCCCGTTCATCTCGATCCCGGCGTCCGCCAGCCTCTTCACCTTCGGAAAAACATCTCCCGCAAACCGGTTGTGAAGCATCTTCCTGCGGAGTTCCGGATTCGTGGTCTGAAACGAAATATTGATGGGTTCCATCCGGTAGCGGATAATCCGGTCTATATCGCTGTCGCTCATGTTTGTCAGTGTGACATAGTTGCCCTGAAGGAAGGACAATCTGGAATCGTCATCCTTGAAATAGAGCGTATCCCGCATTCCCTTCGGCATCTGGTCAATGAAGCAGAAAACGCAGTGGTTGCTGCAGGATTTGTAGTCATCCATCAGCCCGTTTTCAAACTCCACTCCTAGATCCTCGTCCGGATCCTTCTCGATTTCCAGTTCCCATTCTTCGCCGGATTTCTTTTTTTTCAGCAGAACCACAATATAACTGTCATTCATCAGAAACCGGTAGTCGAAAATATCTTCAATATCGTTTCCATTGATCTTCAGGATCTCATCGCCGGGCTCCATTTCCATTTCCTCGGCAATGCTTCCGGGTTCGATTTTTCTTATAATATGTGCAGTCTTTCCCATTTTCCATCCTCCGATCATCCTACAAATCATAACAAATCCGCTCTGAAAAAGCAACTTGACCGCGGAAGCAGGCATTGACACCCCTTTTTTTCAATGCTAATATGTGTCGTGTACGCCCGTGCGAATTCATTATCTGCTATAGCGGAGCCGTTTTTTACGCGAATTTCCGGGCATCCCGTTGTGAAAAAACATTATACCGGAGGCTTTCATGGCTAATACAAAATATCTGGTGAATGCATCTGCAGTCGCTCCTCTCAAGCTGATCGCTCTGCCCGGATGCGAAGAAATGGCTAAGACCATCAACAAGTATCTGATCCAGTTCCGGCAGGAGATCTCTGCCCAGAACACCGCAAAGAAGGACACCTATGGATATGCCACAGACAATTACATCATCGACGTGAACCTTCCCCGTTTCGGAAGCGGCGAGGGCAAGGGTGTCATCAATGAGTCCGTACGGGGCGTTGACCTTTTCATCCTCGTTGATGTATGCAATTACAGCGTCACCTACAGCGAGTTCGGAAACATCAACCACATGAGCCCCGATGACCATTTCCAGAACCTCAAGCGCGTCATCGCCGCGGCAAACGGAAAGGCACACAGAATCAGCGTCATGATGCCGTTCCTGTACGAAGGCCGCCAGCACAAGAGAACCGGAAGGGAATCCCTCGACTGCGCGCTTGCTCTGCAGGAGCTCGTGGATTACGGCGTAACCAATATTCTGACCTTTGACGCCCACGACCCGCGCGTTATGAACTCCATTCCGCTTCACGGCTTTGATAATTTCTTCCCGACCTATCAGTTCCTGAAGGCACTGCTGAAGACAGAATCGGATATCCAGATTTCAAATGACCACCTGATGATTATCTCCCCGGATGAGGGAGCCATGTCCCGTGCCATCTATTTCTCCAATGTGCTCGGAGTTGACATGGGCATGTTCTACAAGCGCCGTGATTATTCCCGAATCGTCAATGGCAAGAACCCCATCGTCGCCCACGAATTCCTCGGCGACTCCGTAGAGGGCAAGGACTGCATCGTCATCGACGATATGATTTCCTCCGGCGGCAGCATGCTCGATGTCGCGACACAGCTGAAAAACCGCGGTGCCCGCAACGTATATGTCTGCTGCACCTTCGGCCTGTTCACAGACGGACTGGCCAAATTTGATGAATACTACGAAAAGGGAATGATCAAGAAGGTCATCACCACTAACCTGATCTACCAGACACCGGAACTGCTCTCCCGCCCGTGGTATTCCACCGCGAAGATGGGCAAGTACATGGCCAGCATCATTGATACGCTGAACCACGACGTATCCATCAATAAGGTGCGTGACAACACCCTGAAGATCAATAAGCTTCTCAAGCAGCATGGATGCTGATTCAGATTTCGTCTGATACTGCCGTACAATTCATTTTGTACGGCAGTATTTTTTTACGCGAACAGTGAGCCGCAGCCGAATGTGAAGTATTCGTGTGCGGCGAGCGTCGCGATAGCGAGATAAAACTCGCGCAGCGTGTTTTATCTCGTTGAGCCGCATCTCAATACCACCTATCTATGCCGGCTCTCATTATTGCATCTCCAGGCCATCTTCATGCGGCTATTTTAAGAACCTTTGCCGGCAGCAATCCAGGCTTTCATCATTGCATCTCCGAGCCATCTTCATGCCCCTTTCAATAACGCCTCTGCGCCTCATACTCAAATGCACTGACATGGTGCCTCAGCCTGTCACCCTCGATCGCTATCACATCAAACCGGCACGGCATATCCGGAGAAATCCGGTACTGCATCCGGAAGTAATCTGCCGCCCGGCTGATTCTTCTTCTTTTATTTTCATTGACTGCCTCCTCGGGCAGTCCGACGGCGCCGTTTCTTCTGTATTTCACCTCTACGAAAACAAGAGTTCTCTGTTCCTTCGTTTCATCCCTCGCGATCAGGTCAATCTCCCCCGTGCGGCACCGGAAATTCTGGCGGAGAATCAGATAGCCCTTATCCTCCAGATACCTCGCCGCCAGCGTTTCATACCTGGATCCTGTTTTCCTCTTATTCACTTTTTTCCTCCAATCCATCCGCTCGAAACCAAACAAGCAGTCTTTTCCGCTTGAAATTACAATGTGCCCGGTCGTTAATATTTTCGTTTGATAATATGGTGCGTCGGGTCGTTACTTATATTTTCGTTTTATTATATGGTGCGCCGGGTCGTTACATGTATTTTCGTTTTATATATATAGCGCTGGGTCGTTACATGTATTTTCGTTTTATTAATGGTGCGCTGGGTCGTTACATGTATTTTCGTTTTATTATCAGAAACAAGGGAAATTGCCCCCGGAATCGGGGATCAGAATAATCAGGGCTTTTCCTGCCCCAGATGTGCAAAACTGACGGTACAAGAACCGACAGACAAACGTATTAGATTCTTGCTTTTCTCCAACCGGCCATTTTGTGAAGAGCGGCGATTTTAGATAATTCTTGTTTTTCTCCGCCCGACAGTTTTGTGAAGGGCGACGATTTTGGGAATGCAATGCAGCATGTAAAAGACGGATGGATTTTTCACACGTCGCCAGAAAGAAAAACTGAATTCACATGTAAAAAACGGGAAATGCGAAAACGCGCCTTATCAGACGTCAACAAAATGGCCGATAAATGTTCTCCGGTGAATCGGACAGGGCCCGTATTCCTTCAGCGCCGCAATATGCTCCGCCGTTCCGTACCCCTTGTTCTTTGCGAACCGGTATTCCGGAAATCTCCGGTCATACTCCTCCATGAGATGGTCTCTGGTAACTTTCGCCATGATGCTGGCCGCAGCAATGCTCTGGCTCTTCGCGTCTCCCTTTACAATGGAGACCTGTCTGAACGCCAGATCCGGAATATGAACCGCATCCACCAGGAGCAGATCCGGACTTACCCCGAGCTTTCCGACTGCCATCCGCATCGCCTCATATGTTGCCTGAAGGATGTTGATCTCATCGATCCTCTCCGGAGAAGCCGTTCCGATCCCGATCGCAATGGCTTCCCGCGAAATCACCTCAAACAGCTCCTCACGCCTTTTCTCGGAGAGCTTCTTGGAATCATTGATATAGCGGATCCGGATCTCCTTCGGAAGAATCACGGCTCCTGCCATCACCGGCCCGGCAAGAGGTCCTCTTCCCACCTCGTCGATCCCGCAGATCAGTTCACAGTCCGGATATTTTTTTTCAAACTCACAGAGAGCCTCTACCCGCTCCATTTCCTTCCGAAGCTTTGCCTCCCGCTTTAATTCCGCTTCCTCTTTCTTCGTCATATCTGATATACGGTCCTTTCTTCTTACGGCCTCAGCATACCTGATTGCATTATTGCCGCCTGACCTCCCCATCGCCACAGCAAAGGCTTTAAAGAGAAATTTAATAAAAGCATCAAGCTTCGGGGATCTCCAGCGTTACTCTCCCGAGAGCGCCTCTGCGGAATTCATCCAGCAGGATAGCCGCCGCCTTTTCGTATGATACCTGATTTCCGACCGACAGGCATTTCCTGTTTACCGCGATATTCTCCAGAATCTTTACCGGTTCTTCCGATTCGGAGACGCCATACCTTGCCTCCAGCATGCCCGGATATTCCGCTGTCAGATAGCGGATCAGTTCCAGTGAAAGTTCCTCGGTCTGCACCACATCATCACTGACGGAGCCGATAAATGCCAGGCGCACCCCGGCCTTCGGATCGTCAAACCGCGGCCACAAAATGCCCGGGGTATCAAGCAGATCAAGCTCCTTACTCAGATGAATCCACTGCTTTCCCTTGGTGACACCGGGTTTATTGCCTGTCTTTGCCGAAGCTCTTCCGGCCATGGAATTGATAAAGGTCGATTTCCCGACATTCGGTATGCCCACAACCATCGCTTTGATCGTGCGGTTCCGGATCCCCCGGCGCCGGTCTCTTTCTATTTTCTCTCTGCACGCCTCACGGATCAGCGGCTGGATCTGCTTCAAGGTTCCTCTGTTTCTCGAATCCGCCAGCAGGACCTGGGCTCCCTGCTGCTGATAATATTCCATCCACAGCCTGTTCCTTTTCTCATCCGCAAGGTCCGCCTTGTTGAGTACAATCAGCCTCGATTTCTGTGCGCCCATGCTGCGAATATCCGGGTTCCGGCCGGAATAAGGAATTCTCGCATCGATCAGCTCAATGATGATATCAATCAGTTTCAGATCCTCCTGCATCTGACGTTTTGCCTTCGTCATATGTCCCGGATACCACTGTATTTCCATTCAACTCCTCCTGCAAATGATTCTTCCTGCCGCCTTCACGAGGCGGCAGATGTGTGAGGCTCTCTCACTTCAGAACCGAAAGCTTTCGAAACGGCAGCACACGGAGCCACAGCTTCCCCACGATCTCCGATTCCGCAATATTCCCGACCGCGTCATAACGGCTGTCTTCGCTCCCGTTGCGGTTGTCTCCGAGCACGAAATACTCATCCGCATCAAGAGTGACTGGTTCTGATGCCACACCCGGATCAACGATTGAGGCAAAGTCATCTTTCATCGCCGTCCCGTTAATCAGTATCCTTCCATCGCTGATCTGAACCGTCTCTCCGGGCAGTCCCACGATCCTCTTGATCCGCAGCCCCTCCCCATACCTTCCGTTCCCCGAACGAAAAACAATAATATCTCCGCGCTTCGGCCGGCTCAGCCGGTATGCCGCCTCATTAATCAGACAGGTCTGTCCCGCTGACAACGTCGGTTCCATCGATCCCTCGTTGATCACAATCGCATGGCAGAATGCCTGTGCAAACAGAAACGCCAGAATCAGCGCACAGCCTGCCGCAGCGCACCATCCTCCGATCCGGAATCCACGGGAATGCTGGTACGCCTTCTTCACCCCTTTCCGGCTCTCCTGAACACCCGGATCCTCCGGTTTATCGGTCTCCCGTTCCGCATCGCGCCGGAGCGCCGCCTCTGCCTGTCGGCGTTCCAGTGCCTGCTGTTCCACCGTTTTCACACCGGCCGGCGTCTCCTGCCGTTTTCTTTTCATTCTCCCCATAACTTCCGCTCCCCGTCCATTGTAAACTGTATTGCTAAATCATACCACATAAGCCGTAAAATCGCCACGACCGATTCACGCAAAAAAGAGATCCTCCTTCCGCCGCCGTGGGAACTGTCCACAGCAAAGACCGATGGTCCCGCAGAAGAAAAATCTCTTTACTGTATAAGCTCTTCGAAAACGCAGACAGGATCGTCACGCGCGAAGCGTGTGTAAGAGACTGGATGCGATTTCGAAGGCAACAGGTATGAGCACGAAGTGACGCGCAAGCGGCACGAAAGTGCAAATGCCTGTAGGATTGCGCAAGTGCGAAGCACGGAGCAATCCGTAGCTTATACAGTGTGTGGCATGATGTATCGTATGGGTGTTTGCCGTATTCTCCGCAAACCCCTTGATCTGGCAAGAAAACAGGAGTCGGCAAGGGGAATTCGCACCTGTTTCACTGTACAACGGCTATCCGAAAGCTAACCTGTCCGAAAGCTGACCGATCTGAAGGCAGTTCCATCAAAAGGCAGCCTGGTAAATCTCTACAATATCCCTTCTGGTAAGTGGAACGAAGCTTCCCACGCTCTTCCTGGCCGCCTTCGCCGCCATTGTCTCGAAATTCTCAGTGCTGTCGATTCCGACCGCACGGAGATTGGAGGGAAGTCCCATGGTCTCGAAAAGGAAGGTCCGCGTCTTCGCGATCGCGTCCTTTGCGATTTTCGCCTCATCCTCACCGGAAAGCCCCCATACATTTCTGCCGTATTCCGCAAAATTCCGGACAACAGACGGATCCTTTCTGAGAACGAATTCCATCCAGACCGGAGTGAGAATGGCAAGTCCCTCTCCATGTGTGATGTCATAAAAAGCTGACAGCTCGTGCTCCATCGGATGAACACACCATGTCGGCTTGCTGCCGTCTGAGATCAGTCCGTTGATCGCGTGACTTGCCGCCCACATCAGATTCGCGCGCGCGTCGTAGTTATCCGGCTCCTTCAAAGCAACCGGGCCATATTTGATCATGGTCTTCAGAAGTCCCTCCGCGAATCTCTGCTGGACGTCGCATCCGGGTTCCTTTGTAAAATAGTTCTCGAAAGTGTGGCTCATCATGTCAGCGGTTCCTGCCGCGGTCTGCCTGCGGGAGACGGAATAGGTATATTCCGGATCAAGAATGGACATCGTCGGTTTCATCGCCTCCGCGCATGTTCCCCACTTTTCATTCTTCGTCATATCCGAGATTACCGCGAACTTATCCATCTCAGAACCGGTCGCGGCGATCGTCAGAACGGAAAAAATCGGAAGAGCCCCGGTAATCTTCGACGGATCAAGTACCAGATCCCAGGCATCGCCGTCGTACGCAGCTCCAGCGGCCACAGCCTTCGCACAATCAATCGTACTTCCGCCGCCGATCGCAAGAACCATGTCGATCTGCTCTTTTTTGCAGAGATCAACGCCCTTACGCACCGTCTCAATTCTGGGATTTGGCTCAACCCCCGGAAGCTCCATCACCGTAAGCCCCGCATCGCTCATGATTTTCATCGCCGTGTCGTAGATTCCGTTCCGCTTGATGCTCCCGCCGCCATAGACGAGCAGAACCTTTGATCCATAATCGGAAAGCTCTGACAGATGAGAGATCTGTCCCTTTCCAAAATAAATTGTTGTGGGAATACTGAATCTGAAATTGTACATTTTGCCACCTTTCCCGGAATTATTCACATCCGATAAAACAAAAAGAAGGCTCCCTTTCGGGGCCTCCTTGTCCGTCTGAAATGAATTATTTAACCAGCGCTTTAACCTTTGCGGCTTTACCGGAACGACCTCTGAGGTAGTTCAGCTTTGCACGTCTAACCTTACCCTGGCGAACAACCTCCACCTTCTCTACAAGCGGAGAATGAAGCGGCCATGTCTTCTCAACGCCAATGCCGTTGGAAGTCTTGCGAACCGTGAATGTAGCGCGGTTACTTCCGCCCTGCTTCTTCAGTACGACACCCTCGAATACCTGAATTCTCTCACGGTTTCCCTCTTTGATCTTACCGTAAACCTTAACGGTATCGCCAACGCGGAACTGCGGAACGTCCTTCTTCAGCTGCTCTTCTTCGATCTTCTTGATAATCTCGTTCATTTCTATCTCTCCTTGACACTATATAAAATGGATGTTCATACCACCGATAAACGTGACAGCGGACCATCATCCGGGACTTGCTCACCTGTCCACAGACTTTGACATTATACCTTATGCTCAGTGGAAATGCAAGACTTTTTCCCTGATATCCAGTGCGGCATTTCGAAGAAGCTGATCCCCGCCGAACACCGCAGGACTGATCCGGGCAATTACGTGGAATTTCCGATTCTTGAGGAATGCCGAAGCCTCCTCGATCTCGTCATCGCTGCCAACGAGAACCGCCGGTGTTTCTGAACCGTACAGGCCGCGGAACCGCTCCGCAAACGAAACGGAAGGGTCATACCGGACGGCGGGCTTCACCCCCGCAGAAGCAGATGTTATCTCCGCAGGAAATGCCTTGCCCACTCCCCCAGCTCCCGGCATCACCAGAAGCAGCAGGTTCCACGGTTTCATGCGAAGAGGCGTTTTCTGCAGCTTCCGTCGGTTGTAATCCATGTATTCCCCGTAACGGGATACAGATTCCGTCAGAAGACGGCCATTTTCCGCCGCCCCCGGTTCTCCATAGCTCACGCAGATCACGCGATAGCTGTTCTTCAGCAGATCCGGACGACGCTCCTTTGTGCGTTTCAGGGATTCCTCATGTCTCCACTCCTCGATCTTCAGATGATCGCCGGACAGCAGAATCGGAGGAACGCTCTGCTCATGCCACACCTCCGGTCTCGTGTACTGCGGATATTCGAGCAGATTATCCTGCAGAGATTCAAACTGCGAGGATTCCTCATTTGAAAGAACACCTGGCACAAATCGGGACACCGCATCAATCAAAACCAGGGCTCCCAGTTCTCCTCCTGTCAGCACATAGTCGCCGATCGAAATATAATCGGTCACCGTTTCCTGGAGAACACGCTCATCGATCCCCTCATAATGACCGCAAAGGATGACCAGATCTTTTTCCTGCGCAAGCGATTCGACTTTTGTCTGGTCCAGCACCCGTGCCTGCGGGGTCATATAGACCACTCTCGGCTTCTGTCCGATTCTTGCCTCAACGGATTTCACCGCGCGGAATACCGGTTCCGGCTCCATCACCATCCCCGCGCCTCCCCCATAGGGATAATCGTCCACGCGCATGGTCTTTCTCGTAGAAAAATCACGGATATTCACCGTGTCTACACGAATGCTGCCGTTTTTGATGGCACGTCCGGTGATGCTCGTTCCCACCGCATTCTGTATCATTTCCGGAAACAAAGTCAATACATAAAAATTCAAGCTGTATACCTCGTGAAAGGATTCTTCTCTGTGTCTTCACCGTTCTCACACACGGAACATTGCTGCCGCCTGCCCGGCGGATGAAGAAACAGTTCCCTGCAGCTGCTTCAGATAATCCTCGATCTGCTTCATAAACGCAGGGTCTCTCATCAGCCTGAAAACCTCGACAAAGGCAATCAGATAGACAATAAACAGTACGATGCACATAATCAGCGCCGCTATTGCCATCCCCCTTCCCCTGTATGCCCCCGGATTTTTCCGGATCTGGTTCAGTGCGACAATTGCAAAGAAAATGCCGAGCACCGATGGAATACAGTACAGGCTGTTCAGGAAGATCGAAATGACCGCAAGTACCATTGCCGCAACCGCAAAGCTGTTGTTTCTGATCGGATATCCGGGGCCGTAACCCGATCCGTAAGGAGCATTGCCCTGATTTCCGGACCAGCCTCCGTTTGAATTGCTGCTGTTCCAGCCGGTATTCTGTCCATTACTCCATCCGCTGTTTGCATTCCCGCTGTTCCAGCCGGTATTCTGTCCATTCTTCCATCCGCTGTCTGCGTTCCCGCTGTTCCAGCCGTTTCCGGAATTTCCACTGTTTGAACCGCTTCCGTTCCAAGCACCCGCACTTCCGCTGTCCTCAGAACTGTCGCGATTATTCTGCGGATTTCCGGCGAGCGGACCGTCGTGCCAGGCGCCATTTTCCCAGTACCTGCCGTTACCGGATCCCGTCCTTTCCCGATTACTGCTCTCACCGGAATTCAGATCCGAGAGGGGATGCCATTTTCCCTGGAACCAGTAGCCTCCGGGCTGATCAGAATGTTCTTCACCGTTTCTGTTCCGGAACACATCCGTGTGATCCCCGGAACTTTCCGCATTCCCAAATCCGCCGTCCCCGCCGCCGTTTCTGGCCTCTGCCTTCTTCCGGTCAGCCTCTTCCGGATCCCACGGAATGTCGATCTTGTCCTTGGAATGATCCTTATCCCATATAACGCCGTGATCCGCCGCAGCCCTGGCGATCTTCTGCTCTTCCTGTGTGCCGGCTTCTGTTTTCGCCGTCTCTGAGTCAGTCGCAGCCGATGCCACATTCTGATCTTCCCGCACGCCGGCTTCTGTTTTCACCATCTCTGAGTCATTCGCAGCCGATGCCATATTCTGATCTTCCCGCACGCCGGCTTCTGTTTTCGCCGTCTCTGAGTCAGTCGCAGCCGATGTCACATTCTGACCTTTATGGACAATGTTTTCCACTCCCGGGAAATCTGCGGTTCCGGAAGCTCCTGCTATTTTCTCCTGATCCGCCGTTGTCTCCAGAGCCGCCGGAGCCTTTGTGTCCCCGGATTTATTCACTTCCGCGTCCGTTCCGGCGCTGCGCTCTTCGGAAGGCGTCTCCGATGATCCCCGTGGTATTTCAGGTGAACTCCCGGAAATCGTATCCGGTTTGCCGACCGGCCAGCCGCAGTTATTGCACGCCTTTGCGTCATCCGACAGTTCTGCGCCACAATGTATGCATTTTTTCAATTCGTGTATACCTCTCTTCTCAATCGAGATAACACGCTCTGCGCGGGTTGCATCTCGATTACCACTCTTACCCGTCGATCAGACCGGGAAGCAGATGGACCGTCATCTCGCCCTTTTCGACGTCAACCTTCATAATACACGCTTTAATTGCGGGAATCAACACTTCGCCGTGCTCCTGCGTCTCAACCGCATAGACATCGTTGGCTCCGGTCTCTATAACGTCCCTGAGCGTTCCAAAGATCTGCCCGTCCTCCGTCCGGACTGTCATTCCAATCACATCCGCAACGTAGTACTCATTTTCCTTCAGCGGCACTCCCTTTTCCCGGGGAATCATCACATCCCACGAACGGTATTTCACCGCGTCATCCATGGATCCGATCCCTTCCAGTTTCAGAATGACAAGATTCTTGAAAAATCTGACGCCAAGGATCTGATGGGTCTCCGACTGCTTTCCGTTTGTCAGAATCACCTCATCCAGATCAAGGAACCGCTCAGGGTCGTCCGTCGTCGGGAATACCTTCATCTCCCCGCGGACACCGTGCGTCGTCGTCACCGCACCGATTTTCAGAAATTTTTCCATATTGTTCGCCCCATATCTCCTGTACATCTGTTCCGGCCAGCGCCGCACGCAGACCATCTGTCAGCATTTCCACCTTGATATTTTGTGAACTATCAGAGCGTTCTTTATTCGTCCAGACCAATCGATATATTGAGTACGGCTTTACAGAGTGCCATCTTGTACCAATAATTGGTTTGTTTATTTTTGAACGTTCTACTATCTTTATATAAAAAGAGCCGCCGAGCAAGCAGCATCAGCCCTAGAGAGATGCTCCTTAAACGACTGCTCTTATGAATCATTTATCCGTCACCGCAAGCTGCTCATGCGATTTACTCGATGATCTCAACTGTCACCTTTTTGTCGATCCGGGTAGAGGCGGTCTTCACAACGGATCGGATTGCCTTCGCAATTCTTCCCTGCCGTCCGATGACCTTGCCCATGTCCGCCGCTGCAACCTTGAGTTCAATTCGAAGGTCGCTGCCGTCTTCGATCTCCGTGACAACCACTTCATCGGGATTATCTACAAGAGCTTTGGCGATTACTTCAACCAGCTCTTTCACAAAAATCCACCTCCGGCCTGAATATGATTACTTCTGGATACCGGCGAGCTTGAAGATCTTCTCAACAACTGCTGTCGGCTGAGCGCCGTTCTTCAGCCACTTCTGAGCAGCTTCCTCATCCACCTTGTAAACACTCGGATCCTTGGTCGGATCGTAGGTGCCGATTTCCTCAATGAATCTGCCATCTCTCGGAGACTTCGCATCTGCTACCACGATTCTATAGAAAGGTGCCTTCTTCTGTCCCATTCTCTTCAGACGAATTTTAACTGCCATTGTTCTTTTCCTCCATAATAAAAATAATTGTATATGATGTGATTTGTAATCGTTAAGGTATCTCTCCCCTGATTACTTCTATGAGAACAATCTTCCCTCTTTCGTTCCGAATATCTCCATCCGGTTAAAAAGGAAAATTGAAACCTCCCTTACCGAACATGCCTTTCCTGCCGCGCTGCTTCATCATGCCGGGCATCTGCTTCATCATCTTACGGGTCTGGTCAAACTGTTTGATAAAGCGGTTGACCTCGGAAATGTCCACTCCTGCTCCTGCGGCAATCCTCCGTTTTCGGGAAATGTTCATCAGATCAGGATTTGCGCGTTCCTTCGGCGTCATCGAGCGGACAATGGCCTCTTTTCTGGCGAGATCCTTCTCATCGATCATCCCCTCCACTTCCTTCATCTTGCTTCCGGTCATTCCCGGCATCATGGAAAGGACACTTGAAATGCCGCCCATATTCTTCATCTGCTCCATGCTGGTCATGTAGTCATCGTAGGTGAACTGCGCCTTCCGGACACGCTGTTCCATCTCCCTGGCTTTCTCTTCATCGACATTTGCCTGTGCCTTTTCGATCAGGCTGAGCACATCACCCATGCCGAGGATTCTGGACGCCATACGGTCGGGATAAAACTGCTGAAGATCCTCCATCTTCTCTCCCATACCCACGTACAGGATCGGCTTGCCGCAGATGGAACGGATCGAGAGCGCCGCACCGCCTCTTGTATCTCCGTCGAGCTTCGTCAGTACCACGCCGTCGATACCGACCTTATCCTCAAAGGTCTTCGCCACGTTGACAGCTTCCTGTCCTGTCATAGCGTCTACCACAAGGATCGAACAGTCAACGGTCACTGCCTCCCGGATGGCCACAAGCTCTTCCATCATCGATTCATCGATCTGAAGACGGCCCGCCGTATCAAGGATGACCACATTGTAGCCGTTGCTTCTGGCATGCTCATATGCGGCCTTCGATATGTTCACCGGCTTTGCCTTGCTTCCCATGGAAAAGACATCGACTCCGACCTTGCTTCCGTTGGTCTGCAGCTGTTCAATCGCGCCCGGGCGATATACATCGCAGGCAGCCAGAAGCGGTTTCCTGCCCTTTTGTTTCAGCTTGCCTGCAAGCTTTGCGGCGGTCGTTGTCTTACCAGATCCCTGAAGACCAATCATCATGAGAACCGTAATCTGCGAGGCCGGCTTCAGCGGAAGCTCGGTCGTCTCGGAGCCCATCAGATTGATCAGCTCGTCATTTACGATCTTGACCACCATCTGACCCGGATTCAGCCCGTTCATGACATCCTGTCCGATTGCCTTCTCTTCCACGGTTTTCGTGAATTTGCGGACAACCTTGAAATTGACATCTGCCTCAAGAAGCGCCATCTTGACTTCCTTCAGCGCAGCGTGAACATCATCCTCCGTCAGCTTACCCTTGCTCCGAAGATTCCTGAACACATTCTGAAGTTTATCGGTTAAGCTTTCAAATGCCATACTCTCTGTTCCTCATATCATGCGGCGTTCTGCCCGGGTCTACAGTTCCTTCAGAATCGAAGAAGAAATACCGTAAATCTTCTCCATGCGATGATCTGCCTCCGCAGCATCTGCCCGGTTTTCCGGATCTCCGAAATCCGTCAGTCTCTGAATCTCCCTGACGCTGTTCCTGATCTTCAGGAACTTCTCGACAAGGTGAAGTCTCTTCTCATAATCCTCCAGTATCCTGTCACAGCGCTTCATCAGGTCGTGCACGCCCTGGCGGCTGATTCCTTCATCTCTGGCCACCTCCGCAGCAGTATAATCCTCAAAGTTAATCTCGGAGTAGATCCGTCTCTGATGCTCTGTCAGGAGTTCGCCGTAAAAATCAAACAGGTAAGATTTCTCCACAAACTCTTCCATAGCAATTCCCGATCTCCCATCCTGCAGCGACAGCAAACGTCCATACGATAAGTCGTGCCACAAACTGTATAAGCTACGGATTGCTCCGTGCTTCGCACTCCCGCAATCCTACAGGTATTCGGATTTCGCGCGTTCGCGCTGCCTGCCGCGCATGACTGCTTCTCAGTCACATGTGTGTCCCTGTTTGCGCACAAAACAGGTACGCTTTTCTAACGTACCCGCTTATCCTACACGATATCGCAATCCGTGTCAAGTGTTTTTACTTGACTGATCTAATTTCCTGATCTGATTATTCGAACTCGATCCTGTCAAGCTTAAAGTTAAAGAGCCTGTTATACTGCACAGCCATTATGTTTTCCTCCGATAGATTCTGCTTCAAAAGTCTTGTTTATCACATCACGAAATCGTTGATATTTCTATTGTTTTATTATTCCCAAAAATATGTAATATATAGTTGACATTTTGCTATTCATCATGCTATGCTCTTGATGTCAAATAAACTTGACACAAAGTAAGGAGGACAAATCATGTATTACAAAATAGGTGTCGGTATTGGATTGGCATTTGCAGTTTTTGTGCTTCTTGTGCTCGTACTCAATGAGAAGAAAAAGACCAAGCAGGTTATGTATGATGAGATGCAGACAGCAGTCAGGGGACGTGCGTATCAGTATGCGACTGTCACCGGTGTTCTTTCCGGGATCATAACTTCGTTCCTTCTGGACTGGGATGCATTCCCTATGGACGGAAGCCTTGCAATAATGGCTGTCAGCTTTCTGATGATTACAGTCTACGTTGTCTATATGGTCATGAAGGGCGTTTACTTTGGCGTTTCGGGAAAATGGAAGAAATGGACTCTCCTGATCTTTATCATCGGTCTCTGCAATCTCATCACTGGCATACTTCGTATCGCCGAGGATGGGCTGCCGGAAGGGAAGCTAACTGCTACCAACATCACGGTCATAATGGGCGTTATGTTTATGGTCATCGTGGTTGCCGTAATAATCCAGAAGCTGCGGGAAAAGAGGAATGAGGACTAATGAAGAATCTGAAGATGAAGTCCGCAAGAGCCGCCAAAGACCTCTCCCAACAGCAGCTTGCCGATTTGGTCGGCGTGTCACGGCAAACAATCAACGCGATTGAAAAAGGGGACTATAATCCCACAATCCGCCTCTGCATCGCCATCTGCAAAGCGCTGGATAAAACGCTTGACGATCTATTCTGGGAGGCTGGATACATTCAAAACCACGGAGATGCAGCAACATGATTTTGCTTGAAACCCGTATAAAATAAGGTTTTTTCAGGCTTGACCTATCATTCCAGCTCAATAATCCTGATTTTATATACGGCAGATTTTTTAAATCTTATCCATAAAATAACGCAGCAGAGGACTTGCATCTTTTTCCGGGTATACGATCTCCAGCTTCTCCCGATAGTCTCCCGTATCGAGCGGTATATACGAAAGATTGATATTGATCTGCGGCTTAAAGACATCGAATTCCGGCACAATCGCAATGCCGATCCCCGCCGCTACAAAGATGAGAATATTCTCGATATCATCCGTGACCTGTGCGACATTCTTCATGATCTCTTTATTCAGAAACGGATGCGGATGGATCTCCGAATTTGCCGGAACTTCAATCTTAAAATCATGAAGAATCAGCTTCTCATACCGGAGCTGACGCAATTCTACCTTCCGCGTGCCAGACAGATAATGATCCGTCGGAACCACCACGTAATACGGATATTCTCCGATGGTCTTTGAAAGGCTGTTAGAATATCGCAGAAGAGGATTTTTTACGTTGAAGATAATATCGTACTTCCCGTTCAGATAATCATCATGCAGATTTACGGCATTGTCACGGTTCAGGGAAATCTGAATTCCCGGATAATCCGCGCGGAATTCCTGTACTGTCCTGGGAAAACGCGACATCTCCATTCCCTGCAGATACCCGATCCGCAATTCTCCGCTCATGCCGTCCCGTACGGCATGCACCTTTTCGATCGCGTCATAGTATCTGGCCACCATCATTTCCGCATCCTGCACCAGCGTTTCTCCTGCCGGGGTCAGACGGATTCTGTTATTTCTGCGCAGAAACAATTCCGCATCAAACTCCTCTTCTAACGCATGGATCTGCTGCGTCACCGCTGACTGTGAAATATAGAACTGTCGCGCTGTCTTCGTAAAACTCAACGTCTGCGCTGCTGTCAGAAAATATTCCAGCTGACGAATTGTCAAACTCTCCCCTCCCCTGCAAAGCGTACCGCTGTCCATACTACCCGGATAACATATATAGGTATCATATCACAGCTTTTGCATCAAAGTCATAACTATTTCTTATGAATCCATCTGTTATTTCTGTTTGAATCCCGCATCAACACTTCATATAATGAGGAACAATGGTCTGAAGCTTCTCGCTGTTCGCGCAAGCACATAGAAAGGAGAGGTTTTTCTCTGTTTCCATCACATAAAACATATGAAGGAGGTTATCTAATGCGTCATATGCCACTTATCAAAAGATATCTGTATTTCATCATCGGTCTCTTCATCAACTCTCTCGGAGTGGCTTTCATCACCAATGCCCGCCTCGGCACCTCGCCGATCTCAAGCATTCCTTATGTTCTGAGTCTGAAGTACCCGATTACACTCGGTGGCTTCACCATCCTGTTCAGTCTCCTGCTCGTTGCGCTCCAGATCGTTCTGCTCCGCAAGAGATATCAGCCGATTCAGCTTCTGCAGATTCCCGTATCTGTCATGTTCGGGTACTTTATTGATTTCTCTATGAAATATCTGATCTTCTGGCTGAACCCTCAACAGTATCTGATGAAGCTTATCAGTCTTCTCGTCGGCTGCCTGATCCTTGCCTTCGGCGTGTCCATGGAATTCACGGCCAATGTAATCATGCTGCCGGGCGAAGGCGTCGCAACCGCTCTGCACCAGATCACCGGCAAGGAAGCGGGAATCGTAAAAATTTTCGTAGACGTCAGTATGATGGCGTCCGCGGTTATTCTTTCCCTTGTTCTCTTCCGCGGTGTCAACGGCGTACGGGAGGGAACGGTGATCTCTGCCATCATCGTCGGCTATATTGCCCGTCAGTTCTGCAGACTTCTCAATCCGATCATGGAGAAATGGTTCTATCCTATCTCCGTCTCTGTCGAGGCCGATTCCGAGAACTGACGAATCCAAGCATAAAAACGCTTCATTTCCCCTTTTCCCCTCCCCTAAATGAAATAGCAAACATAAAGAGGCCTTCGCATAAGCCATTCTCATACCCCAAGCTATCGCGACCGTCTCTTTTTTGTTTTTTTACTGTGTGCAGCCATCTTCTTCATTTTATACTGCGTGCAGCCATCTTCTTTATCCTGCCGATATTATCATTGTTCTCTTCTAATTTTATTTGTACAAGGTCAATGTATTCTTGCTTTGTGTAAAAACATCTTCTGTGCCTCTGATGCAGTGCTTGGATCCCGGGCTCTTTCGACGGTTCTCTCCTGTCACCCGGAATAACATGAGATGGATACCAAAAATCTTCATTCTGTGTTAGTATAAGAAGGCTGATCGACTGCCCGTACCAATATCTATAAGAAAGGCACAAATGGTAATCGATCTGCTCTTCATCAAAACCTCAGGAGATATTTTCGTAATGAAACAATCAACACAAGACCCCCGGTCCGACAACAAAATGGGCATCATGCCCATCCGGAAGCTGATCGTCAACATGTCCGTCCCTATGATGATTTCCATGCTGGTACAGGCTCTTTATAACATTGTGGATTCTGTTTTCGTCGCGCAGATCGGTGAGGATGCGCTGACAGCGGTTACTCTTGCGTTCCCCATGCAGAACCTCATGATTTCGGTAGGCGCCGGCACCGGAGTAGGCATCAACGCTCTGCTTTCCCGGGCGCTCGGCGCACGGGAGTTTGACAAATCAGATAAGGCAGCGAATAATGGCATCCTTCTGGCCTTCTTCAGCTTTGTCGTCTCCGCGATTCTCGGTCTGACAATCACCGGGCCCTTTATTCGGAGCCAGACATCCTCGGCAGACATTATTCAGTATGGCAATGCCTACCTCGGCATCGTCATGACTCTTTCCTTCGGACTTTTCATGCAGGTCACCTTTGAGCGGTTGCTGCAGTCCACCGGAAGAACCATGCTGAGTATGATCTCGCAGCTCACCGGCGCCATCATCAATATTTTCCTCGATCCGGTTATGATCTTCGGCCTTCTGGGCTGCCCGAAACTTGGAGTGGCGGGCGCCGCCTATGCAACCGTCATCGGACAGACGATTGCCTCGGTTCTCGGCTTTGTGATGAATCTGAAATTAAACCGCGATATTCATATCAGCGCTGGAGCCATTCTTCATCCGGATAAAAAAACCATCGGCAGAATTTACTTTGTCGGCATACCATCGATCCTGATGATGAGCATCGGATCGGTCATGACCTACCTGATGGATCTGATCCTGATCTCCTTCTCGACAACCGCAACCGCCGTCTTCGGAGTGTATTTCAAGCTTCAGAGTTTCTTCTTTATGCCGGTTTTTGGTCTGAACAACGGACTGATCCCGGTTCTGGCCTTCAACTACGGAGCCGGACACAAACGGAGAATCAACAAGGCCCTCAAATTCGCCATGCTGCTTGCTATCTGTGTGATGCTCTGCGGAACTGCAACTTTCGAGCTGATACCAGACAGACTTCTTGATCTGTTCAATGCCTCCGCGGAAATGAAACAGATGGGTGTCGTCGCGCTCCGGACGATAGCCATTCATTTTCCGATTGCAGCCATGGGCATCATCATGAGCTCCATCTTCCAGGCCTTCTCAAAAAGCTTTTATTCCCTCTTTGTCTCCCTCGGAAGACAGCTTGTCATCCTGATCCCGGCCGCCTGGCTTCTCTCAATGACCGGAAATGTCAACAACGTCTGGTGGTGTTTCTTCATCGCGGAAATCGCCTCCTTTATTCTGTCGCTGACCTTCTTCCGGAAGGTCTACCGAAGCGATGTTTCGCCCCTTCCGGACGACGGTGTAGAGTGATCGCGAATCAATTTCTGAATGTTTCGCGCACTGCAGGAAAACACCCGCAAAGTCTTGCCTGGCAGGACTTTACGGGTGTTTTTTACATTACTCGGCCTTAGAAGTCTGTACGAACGCTTTCAAGTGCACTATGCTAATATCTGTACGAACGCTTTCAATCTCCTCACGCCAGCATTTGATATGAATTAAAAGGCAGCCTTGTAAATCTTCACAATATCCTCTTTTGTGAGAGGAACGAAACAGCCCACACTGCCCTTTGCCGCTTTTTCTGCCATCACTTCGAAATGTTCCTCGCTGTCAATTCCAACGGCGCGCAGGTTCTCCGGAAGTCCCATGGTCTCAAACAGGAACGTTCTGGTTTTTGCAATCGCCTCCCTCGCAGCTTTCTCATCCTCTGTTTCCGAAATTCCCCACACATTTCTTCCGTACTCTGCAAAATTTGCGGCAGTTGAAGGATCTTTCTCAAGGACAAAATCCATCCATGCCGGAGTGAGAATCGCCAGTCCCTGGCCATGTGTGATGTCATAAAATGCGGACAGCTCATGCTCCATCGGATGTACGCACCAGGCCGGCTGACTTCCATTCGCAATCAGCCCGTTGATTGCATGACTTGCCGCCCACATCAGATTTGCACGGGCATCATAATTATCCGGATCCTCAAGAGCGACCGGGCCATATTTGATCATTGTCTTCAGAAGGCCCTCGGCAAATCTTGCCTGCACATCACAGCCGGGCTCCTTGGTGAAGTAATTCTCAAAGGTATGGCTCATCATATCCGCCGTACCGGCAGCGGTCTGTTTTCTGGACACCGAAAAGGTATATGTAGGATCCAGGACTGACATGGTTGGCTTCAAAACATCCGCGCCGGTTCCCCATTTCTCATTCTTTGTCATGTCTGAAATAACCGCAAAACAATCCATCTCGGAACCGGTGGCCGCTAATGTCAATACGGAGAAAATCGGAAGAGCCTTTTTGATTTTAGAAGGATCCAGCACAAGATCCCAGGCATCCCCGTCGTACATCACGCCGGCAGCCACAACCTTTGCACAGTCGATCGCACTGCCTCCTCCGATTGCCAGAACCATATCCAGCTTCTGCTCTTTACACAGCTCAACGCCCCTTCGAACCGTCTCTATTCTGGGATTCGGCTCTACACCGGACAGCTCCGTGACCGTTACCCCGGCATCTTCGAGGATTTTCAGTGCTGTATCATAGATACCATTTCGCTTGATGCTCCCTCCACCATAGACAAGGAGTACTTTGGAGCCAAAATCAGCAAGCTCTGACAGATGTGAGATCTGCCCTTTACCAAAATAAATCGTTGTAGGAACACTAAATCTGAAATTATACATGTATTACCTCCTGTCAAACGAGTCAATACCCCCTATGGGTATAATAAATATACGCCAGACATCCCTGCCTGTCAATGTTAACTTCCCCGAAAATAATCTGCCTTAACTTCTCCGAAAATAACCCATCTCAATTGCAGCACCAAATTTCAACCTGCCATGCAAGTGAACTCTTCCGAAAAATCAGGCCTGAATCTGACCTCTGATTCGCATATCTCAACAACAGGCCATGGATGCACCCGAGATGCTGATCATACTCTGACTCTACTGAAAGAGCCGTGAAAATCTTCCAGGAGATCCCTGAAGCACAATCCGGCATTACGAAACCCCTTCCATTGAACCTCCGGTCAATAGAAGGGGTAATTTCCGCGGGCGCCGACCGCCGGCTGCGCTCATGCCTCCGGCTTATATACGCTCAATCCTGCCCACATATGATTCAGATTCTTCGCATATTTTTCCTGGCTCGCGTTGGTCTGATTCATCACTGATACCCTTATTGTGGCAGTCAGCGCACACTGCCACTGACCGACCTTTCTCAGCCTTGAAATCTTCTCTTCAAATCTTGCCTGTGCTTCCGTTAATTTCTTCGGATCCTCATCCTGAATCAGGATTGTGAAGTAACTCCCGGTCAGTCTCCCGATGGTGCTTTCTCTGCCGAACACCTTTCGCAATAGCTCTCCGACACTGCGGAGCAGCGTGTGTCCCGCCTCTTTTCCATATCTTCTGGCGAAATTCTCATATTCCGGAATATAGATCTGTACCAGTGAAAACTCTTTGTTATCCGTCCACAGCGCCTCCAGATAGTCTCTGAAGCTTTCGGACAGCCCTGTCGTATTCAGGAGATCCGTCACCGCATCGATCGATTCCGATTGATACCGATCGTCCAGAAGCTGATACAGATTCTCTGCGTCGAAAAAATTCCCCATCAGGCCGATGATCTTCCCGTCTCTGTAAATCGGAATCTTATTGGCCAGAATCGTACGCTGTTTCCCCCGGACGATACACTTTCCCTTTGCGAGACTTACTCTTTCCCCATTCGCCAGAACATCGATCTCATCGTTCTTAAAGGGCTCTGTCTCTACATGCCAGTGCATCTCCTCATCTGTCTTCCCGATAATATCGTCCTCGGATTGAAAACCGTAAAAGTTCAGAAAGCTACGGCTTGCGCCCACAAATCTCCGGTTCACATCCTTCCAGAAATACATCCCGTCTGAATAGGCTTCCAGATTCTTCCAGAGCAGCGCCGGCGTGATTCTACTCTCATCTGTCTCCTTATAAGTCCCGTGCTCTCCACTCTGGTCCGGGTCACCCAGAAGAAGTCCGCGGACCTCCGAATTGAAGTCTACAGGAATAGTTACCAGAAGGACCTGGTAGAAATCCGTTCCCGGTATAGATATGCACATGTGCAGCATCCAGTAATATTCGCCGTCCGGCATTTTGCTTCGGAAAAAGCCCTTCAGATCCTGTCCTTTCTTCTCCATCATCCTTGTTCTTAATGTCTTCAGATTGAGGAAAGCATGGAATCGCTTCTGATCCGGCGGATAGATAAACTTCTCTGTATAGCTCTTCTCTGCCCGCATCAAATCAATGCTTTCTCCTCCGATTCCGATCGGCTCGGCAGAATTTACGGACTTGAGCCCGTACATGGTATTGTCCATAAGATTACAAACCGCAATATCACCGCACAGATAATAGATGCTCTGTATGTAATATGCTCTCTGCTGATCCTTTGATGTTGTATTCAGCCGGATGTACCGGATATTCATTGCATAGATATAATACTTCTCATAATGCGTAATGACGTTCCCGGTCAGCTCCATATAATGATCACCGGACGGATAGGTGATCACCTGCGGTCCCTTAAGCTTCCGCAGCTGCTCATTGGCATACCGCCGGTGGAAGGCATGCATCGGATTGTTGTCCGTGTTGATTTCCGCAATCCATGAATCAATGTCATTGATGCCGTCACGGCTAAGCACATCCTTGTACGCCTCATTGGCAAAAAGCAGCCGCATGGTTTTGCCGTCATCCTCAATGACACACAGAGGCTCATCCGTCTGATAATCAATCCTGCTTAAAGCATCGTAATAGTTCTTCCACCGGAGCCGTTCTTCCCCGATTTTTCTATCCCGGCAGTGCTGCGAGAAAGATGCCCTGTCCATTGGCTTTCCGAAATAGTATCCCTGTACCTTCTCGCATCCGATCTGCTTCAGGAATTCGTACTGCTCACAGGTCTCAACGCCCTCGGCAAGCGTCTGGATTCCAATTTTCTTTGCCATATCCACGACAGAGGTGATGATGTTTCTGGCTTTTTCCGTCGAGGTACTCAGAAAGCTCATGTCGATTTTCAGCTCATCAAAATTCAGATCCTTCAGAGAACCCAGAGACGAATAAGCAGTGCCGAAATCGTCCATCCAGACCTGAAATCCCAGCTCATGGAAACGGCTGATATACTGACTCAGCCTCTCCGGATGGCGGATGAATGCGCTCTCTGTGATCTCAAGATTAATGAGCTCACGCGGAATCTTATATTCTTTCGCCAGGCCTTCTATTCTTTCGACCAGATCCGGCTTACGGAAATCCTTGCGGGAAAGATTCACCGATACCGGCACGATATTCATGCCTGCCTTGATCCGTTCCCAGCCGTCACGACAGACCTGTTCGAACATAAAGAGATCGAGGTCAGTAATTCTGCCCTCATCCTCCAGAGCCGGTATAAACTCTCCAGGAGAGATCATCCCGTATACCGGATCCTTCCACCTGCACAGTGCCTCTGCTCCGCAGAGCTTTCCCGTGATAGTACGCATCACCGGCTGGTAATAGACCTGAATCCAGCCCTCAGCCATTGCCCGCTGATAGTTCTGCAGCAGATACTGCTTCCGCTCTGCCCGGACCAGCATCTCCTGATTGAAATACGTATAGGAAGAGTGTGCCGGATTCTTCAACGAATCGCACGCAAGCTTCGCGCGGTCAATCGCGGATGTCAGACTGATATCATCACAATCCATTACATAAACGCCAACGGCAATCGGACGGGAATTTCCCCGGTTCAGCTTTGCCACATTCTCGAACACGCTGCGGATATTACACTCCAAGTTATCCGTTGACGCGCATGCCACAAAATGATCACTGTTAAATCTTGCCGTATTCCTGACTCCGAACCGACCGCGAATCAGCCAACCCAGTCCACGGATCAGGGCATCGCCCGTCTCAAATCCGTTCAACGTCTCATACTCACGGAATCCGCTGTAGTCCATCCATAAAATCGCAGGAATCCTGTGTTCTCTCCTTATCTCGAGGATTCTCGCGGGAATGGTCTGCAGAAACTGGCTGACCGTCGGAAGTCCCGTCAGATCATCAAACTGATTGCGATGCAGGTCATTGTCAAGTGAAATTGTCTGCGAAAATGACTCTGATAACTGCAGTTCCTCCTGCCCTCCGTTCAGAATCCGGCTTTCATCTGCATATGTAAAATACGAAAGTCTCACACCCTCTTTCCACACATGTCTCCCGACTGCATGAATGATATGATAATCCGGCTGATATTTATTCCTGTTGCGGTAAATAACATCATATTCCGTATCATCCCGCTCGAACCCGTATCCTCTTTCCGCAATTCTGGCGGCATCATCCGGGTGTATATCATGGTACAGGTCTCTCCGCAGCGCTTCCATCGCCTGTTCTCCCGAATCATACCCGAACAGTTTCAGAAATTGTCCCGAGAGAAACACCGGCATAATCTTCCCATCGACAGATTGAAATACACCCACCGCATTCGGAAGATTCTCAAGAATCTGCTGTTCTTCAGATGTTAATTTATATACGGCACCGTTCATCCAGCCGCCTCCAATATACACTCTCTGGTTCAAACCGGGCCAGCCGGTCTGCTGACTGTATTGCCAGACAGAATCATTGCCATCTGTACCCGGACTGCCACTCGATCCAACATATTTTCACTCAATTAGTATATCACATTTTGTGTCAATTCGAATACAGGTTCCCGACTGTTGTACAAAAACTATTAATGTTTTTATTATCTTATCTATATATTTACCAGAAACTTCTGTGTATTAAGGATGGTAAGATGCATTCGAACACAAAAGAAGCCGGGAAACAATCTAATAAAAAAATAATCCGCAATATATCAAGGCTTGCCTGATATATTGCGGATTCAATTGCGGATTCAACCGTGAATAATCTTTGTATCTGTATAACTCTCCTCTGTCAGTCTTCCCGGTTCTCCAGCTGGATATATCTTCTGTGATGACCGACGTACTTGTATGCAGGACGGATGATTTTGCCTCCGTTGACCATTTCCTCGATCCGGTGAGCCGACCATCCCGAGATACGCGCGATCGCAAACAGCGGAGTGAACAGTTCTCTCGGAAAATCAAGCATTGAATACACAAATCCGCTGTAGAAGTCGACATTTGCGCAGATCGGCTTTACGAGACGGCGCTTGTGAATCATGCACTCCTTTCCGATTCTTTCCACATTTTCATAGAGATGAAATTCGTCTTCCATGTCCTTCTCAATCGAGAGCTTCTTCGCGTATTCCTTCAGAATGACACATCTGGGATCTGAGAGCGTGTAGACCGCATGCCCCATTCCATAGATCAGCCCCGCGTGATCAAACGCCTCACGGTCAAGAATCTTGTTCAGATAGGCGCGGATTTCATCCTCATTGTCCCAATTATGAACGTTCTCCTTGATGTCCTCAAACATCTGCAGAACCTTCAGGTTTGCACCGCCGTGCTTCGGTCCCTTCAGGGAGCCCAGGGAAGCCGCCACCGCGGAATAGCTGTCCGTTCCTGTAGAAGATACCACATGCGTCGTAAAGGTCGAGTTGTTGCCGCCGCCGTGCTCGGCATGCAGAATCAGTGCCGTATCGAGTACCTTTGCCTCCAGCTGTGTATACTGACCGTCCGGATGCAGCATCTGAAGCAGATTTTCAGCGAGCGAAAGCTCCGGCTTCGGGTTCCGGATGATAAGGTTCTGCCCCAGATGATAATGCCTGTGCGTGTGGTAGCTGTACACGGCCAGAAGAGGCATCTTCGCGATCATGGACAACGCCTGCCGCAGGATGTTCGGGATTGAAATATCGTCCGCATGCGCGTCATAGGAATACAGCGTCAGGATACACTTCTGCAGAGAATTCATCATGTTGCAGCTGGGTGCCTTCATGATGACGTCCCTGGTGAACTCCTCCGGAAGCTCCCGGTAGCTGCTCAGAATCTCAATAAAATCATTCAGCTGCTTCTCCGTCGGCAGTGATCCGAACAGAAGAAGATATGTGATCTCCTCAAAACCGAATCGGCGGTTTTTCATCCCGCCCACCAGATCATTGACATTATATCCCTGATAATACAGGCGCCCCTCTGAGGGCACCGACTCGCCCTCGTCGTTCAGCGTTGTTCCCATAACATCGGAAATCTCCGTAAGACCCGTCAGAACACCCTTTCCGGTATTATCTCTGAGGCCTCTCTTGACATCGTACTCCTGATACAGGCTCAGATCGATCTTGCCGGATCTTCGGCTGAACTCAACCAGTTCTCTGATCTTGGCATCCTGTTCCGTTGCTGTAAAGCTCATAGACTCATATCCTCCCTGGTATGTCCTGTCAGGTGCCGGCGTTCCGCCGGCAGATTGTAAAAAAGCGATTAACTCATGGCAGCACTGCCCGAATTAATCGCCTGATTAAGCCGGAAGTCGGATTCGAACCGATGACCCCTTCATTACGAGTGAAGTGCTCTACCTGCTGAGCTATTCCGGCATGTCCACATAAAAGTGGCACAACCACTATTATACATAATTTTACATAAAATTCAACATGTTTTTTTACTGTATAAGTCCAGTCGCAATGTTCTTGGCCCACGGGGAGCTTGCTCACCAGTGGGCAAGAACATTAGCGACGACAACCTGTATATTCTCTCTTATTCCAGTTCAAACGCTCCGGTATAGAGCTGGTAGTACGTTCCCCTCTGCTCGAGCAGCTGCTCGTGCGTTCCGCGCTCGATGATGTGGCCGTGATCCAGAACCATAATCGCGTCGCTGTTCCGTACGGTGGAAAGTCTGTGTGCAATGACAAACACCGTCCTGCCCTTCATCAGATTATCCATTCCCTTCTGAACAAGCGCTTCTGTTCTGGTATCAATGGAGGAGGTCGCCTCGTCCAGAATCATGGCCGGCGGGTCGGCTACGGCGGCTCTCGCAATAGAAATCAGCTGTCTCTGTCCCTGTGAAAGCTGCGCCCCGTTTGCAGTGAGCATCGTATCATATCCATCCGGAAGTCTTGTGATGAAATCATCCGCGTTCGCCAGCTTTGCCGCCGCGATGCATTCTTCATCCGTGGCGTCCAGCCTTCCGTATCGAATATTTTCCATAACCGTGCCGGTGAACAAATTTACGTCCTGCAGGACGATTCCGAGAGAGTGTCGGAGATCCGGTTTACGGATTTTGTTGATGTTGATGCCGTCATACCGGATCTTGCCATCCGGAATATCATAGAAACGGTTGATCAGGTTCGTAATGGTTGTCTTACCGGCACCGGTTGCTCCTACAAACGCAATTTTCTGTCCCGGCTTCGCATAGAGCGATACATCATACAGCACCTGCTTCTCCGGCGTATATCCAAAATCCACATGCTCCAACTCAATATCACCCTTCAGCATGGTATAGGTCGTCGTACCATCCGCCTTGTGGAAATGCTTCCAGGCCCAGAGATCGGTCTTCTCCTTTGTCTCAACAAGGGAGCCGTCCTCTCCTTTTTTGCATCTGACAAGCGTCACATATCCGTCATCCTTTTCGGGTTCCTGATCAATCAGTTCAAACACACGGCCGGCCCCGGCGATACCCATGGCGATCATCGGCACCTGCATGGAAATCTGACCGATTGTCTGTGACAGCTGACGGGCCATGCCGAGATAGGAAATGATGATACCTGCCGTCATCAGTCCAAAACCGGAAAATCCGACGTTTGTGGCTCCCTCAAATACCATGATCGCGCCGACAAAGGCGATCAGAACATACATAAGGTTGCCCATATTGGACAAAATCGGCATCAGCACGTTTCCCGCCTTATTTGCCTCATTGCTGTCCTCAAAGAGCTGCTCGTTAATTTTCAGGAAATCCTTTTTGCTCTCCCCTTCATGACAGAAGACCTTAATTACCTTGGTTCCTTCCATCATTTCCTCAACAAATCCCTCTTCCTTTGCAAGTGAAATCTGCTGCCGCATCATGTATTTCGAAGAAGCGGCGGCATATTTCCGGGCCACTCGAAGCATCAGAACAATGGAAAGAGCTACCAGAAGCGACAGCCAGAAGCTGTAGTACAGCATCATAAAGGCAATCGCAATAATGGTAAGAACCGATTGTGTAACCATCGGAAGGCTCTGTCCGATCAGCTGGCGGATGGCATCGGTATCATTCGTGTAGGTACTCATGATATCTCCATGCGCATGCGTGTCAAAATATTTGATCGGCAGAGACTGCATCTTATCAAACATATCATTCCGGAAGTTCATAAGCGTTCCCTGCGTCACTGTTGCCATGCTTCTCGTATAGAGAAAGGATGCGACAACTCCGGCACCGTAGATGACCGCCATCCCTATAACCGTACGGACAAGCTTTGGCCATACCGCAGTAAGTCCGGTCTTCATGCCCGGGGTGATGACATCATCAATCAGCCGCTGCAGAAAGAACGTAGCTCCGGTAGAAGAAACGCCCGCGATCACGATACAGATTATAACCAGAATCATTCTGGCCTTGTAATGGGAAAAAATATATCGAAACAGACGTCCGGCTGTTCCCTTTTTGACCGGTGTAATCTTTGCTTTTCCTTTCGGCATATCAGTTTTCCTCCTTTCTCATGGTCTGCGAATCAAAAATTTCTTTATATATTCCATTGGCTGCGATCAGCTGATCGTGACTGCCCTGCTCCACGATCCTTCCGCCGTCCAGCACAATAATGTTGTCACAATCCTGAACGGAAGAAATACGCTGCGCGATGATGATTCTTGTCGTATCCGGGATTTCCTCCCGGAAAGCCTTCCGGATCAGTGCATCGGTCTTTGTATCTACCGCGGATGTGGAATCATCCAGAATCAGAATCTTCGGTTTCTTCAGAAGCGCCCGCGCAATGCAGAGTCTCTGCTTCTGTCCGCCCGATACATTTGTACCGCCCTGTTCAATATAGGTATCATACTTCTGCGGGAACTGCTGAATAAACTCATCGGCCTGCGCAAGCCTGCAGGCATGGACAATTTCCTCATCCGTCGCGTTTTTATCGCCCCAGCGCATATTGTCCTTGATGGTACCTGAGAAGAGGACATTCTTCTGAAGCACAACCGCTACCTGATTGCGCAGCGCGTCCAGATCGTACTGACGCACATCCGTTCCGCCGACCTTCACCGCTCCTTCTGTCACATCATACAGTCTGGAAATCAGCTGAATTAATGTGGTCTTTGAAGAACCCGTGCCTCCGATGATTCCCAGAGAGGAACCAGAGGGGATCTGCAGATTTACGTCAGACAGCGCAAATCTCTTGCTCCTCTCAGAATATTTGAAGGATACATTTTCAAACACAACCGATCCGTCCGCAATTTCAGTCTTTCCGTTCTCCGGTGAGGTCAAGGTGCTCTGGTATTTCAGGACCTCAACGATTCGGTTGGCAGACTCCTGCGAGATAATAATCAGGACAAAAACCATGGAAAGCATCATCATGGAAATCAGGATCTGGATTCCATATGTGATCAGCGAAGATAACTGGCCCGTACTCAGGGACGATCCCTTTGTGGTAATGATTATCCGGGCTCCGATAAAGCTGACCAGCACCATTGTGAGACTGATGCTGAAGACCATCGTCGGATTGTTCCACGCAAGAACCTTTTCAGCGAAAGTGAAATCCCTGCAGACATCCTCGGATCTCTTATGGAACTTCTCTTTTTCGTAATCCTCCCGGACAAACGATTTTACCACTCGGATTCCGCCCACATTTTCCTGCACGGAATTGTTCATGGCATCATATTTCTTGAAGATTCTTACAAAAACCGGATGAATATACAAAACAATGCCAAACAGAACTAAAGCGAGGAAAGGTATGACCGCTATAAAAATCAGGGCCATCCGGACATTGATCGTAAGAGACATCACAATCGAAAAGATGATCATCAGAGGCGTCCGCACCGCGCCGCGAATTACCATCTGAAAGGCCGTCTGCACGTTTGTAACATCTGTCGTCATACGGGTTACAAGCGAAGCTGTGGAAAACCTGTCTACATCCGCAAAGGAAAACGACTGAATGTTAAAATAGATGTCCTGCCGAAGATTTTTCGCAAAACCGGCAGATCCTTTTGCCGCCTCGATGGCTGCTCTGCGTCCGCAGTACAGGGAAGCCATTGCCAGAATAATCAGGACAATACCGTCCTGAAACACAGGCGTCAGGGAAGCTCCCTTCATGTGGTCAATCAAAGAAGCCATCACCAGCGGGATGATACATTCCAGAATAACCTCGAAGGTAACAAACAGCGGTGAAAGCAGGGAGGGAGTCTTATACTCTCTCAGACTTTTCATTAATGTTTTTAGCACCTGTAAATCCTCTCTTTCTGTATGAATATCTATTGCGAACAGAGATTCCCTTCCCTCTTTATACAGGTAATGAGATCTCTGTAATTTTTACTTATTGCTGTACCTTCTCTTATGCACGGCCCTCTTCCCAGTCCTGGACATTGCGGTACATCCTTCGAAGCAGTATTTCGGCCTGCCGAATTTCTTCCTCCGTCATACCCCGAAGCAAACGATCATCCACATCCAGATGCTGCCATCGCAGACTTACCTTATGCTTGTATGCTTTTTCTGCAAAAGATACGATTTTATTCCTATGGTCCTTTGTATCAATCGATATATTCACAAATCCATTCTTCTGCATTCTCGAGACCAATCCCACCACTGTAGGATGGGAAACCTCAAGGATCCGCTCCAGTTCTCTTTGCGCGACGCTGCCCCCATGTTCGCCAATCACATGGAGAACACGCGCCTGCGAAAGCGTCAGACCCCATTCCTCAAGATTTCGATCCGCGCTTGCTCTCAGCTGCTGGTTGATTTTCATTAACAGAAGCGGTATCACAGATTCCTGCCGCTCCTCCTCACCCGCCGGACGTCCTGAATCACAAGCTTCCTCCCTTCTCCTTTTCGGCAGTCTCTCTTCCGTTACTGTTGCTTCTCTTTTTTCCATCTTTGTATACCGTAATTTCTGATTTATATTTGTTATGCTTTCCATCCTATGATTGATAGGCCAGCATATCTGCGCACAAATGTAGCGTGCTACATTTATTGTGTAGCACGCTACATTTTAGTGATTAAGGGATCGATTGTAAAGACATATTTTGCATTTCATTCGCTAAATTTTGCAGTCCCATGTGAGTCTGAGAGAACTTCCTCCTTACCGGGTCAGGCACAGACAGATAACAGCACCCATCCCGTCTGGCGAAATCCTGCAAAACGTATCCTCTGCGGATTATTCCGTTTTTACACCTTGACTCTGGTTCCCCTGCTGTCCCGCTTCATCAGACGGATTTTATTCAGAGAGATTTTCTTTCCCCGGTATTCGATATCCAGCTCTTTATGTCCGGTCACGAGATAGCCTTCCTCCACCTCGTCTCCTGCCGTAAGCTTCATGGCGCGCACCCCGAGCGCTCCCTTTTTCTTCTCCGGAATCTCTGCCATGGAAATCCTGAGGAAATAGCCGTCCCTGCTCTGCAGGACGAGATAGTCCCCGGCATCCGCATAGGCGACAAACGCCGCCCGGTCCTTGTCGTCTGCAAGTTTCGTCGCGGCGATTGAACGCCTGGTGACATTAAATTCATTTCCGTCGGTCACCTTCGCCATGCCTCCGGCAGTCACGAAAATCAGCTTTCTGCCGATGACCTCGGTCATGGGCGCCGCAAAAATAACCTGCTCGTTTTCCGTCGAATAGTTGCAGAGATTATCGATGGGCGTTCCCTTATCGCGGAATTTCGTAAAAGGAAGATCCTTCACCTTTATCGTGTGCATCACACCCAGGTCGGTGAAGATGCAGATCTTATCCGTATTCATGCAATGAAACAGATACCGGCTCTCCGCGTCCGCCGACTCCCTGTTCCGCTCGTAGACTGACACGTCAATCGTCCTCGCATAGCCGAAACGGTCCATGAGGAACACCAGCTCGGTCTCCTCCTCTTCCGGTTCCTCTGCGACCACCGTCTCCGCATTCGTGATGAAGGTTCTTCTCGGACGGCCATATTCCTTTTTGATTGCGGCCAGATCATCGAGGATCACCTCCGCCATCGTATCGTAATCGTTCAGGATCTTGTCATAACGGGCGATTTTCTCCAGTGTCTCCTCATTTTCCTTATACAATGCCTCAAGCTCCAGACCGATCAGCTTTGCCAGGCGCATATCGAGGATAGCCTGCGCCTGCCGCTGGGTGAAGCAGAGCTGACTGGCCTGCTTCTCACTGTTCTTATGACGGAAGGTAATCCCTTCCGTCACACCCATGGTCAGACAATCCTTCGCCATCTTCTGATTTTTACTGCCGCGCAGGATCTCAATGATCAGATCGATGACGTCAACCGCCTTGATCAGTCCCTCCTGGATCTCCTTCTTCTCCATCTCCTTTGCCAGGAGCTTCCGGTACTTCCGTGTGGACAGATCAAACTGGAAATCCACGAAATGATCAAGGATCTGCTTCAATCCGAGCGTCTCCGGCTTCCCGCCTGCGACCGCGAGCATATTGACGCCGAACGTATCCTCCAGCCTGGTTTTCTTGTAGAGAAGGTTCTTGAGCCGTTCTACGTCCGCGCCTTTTCTAAGTTCCAGTACGATCCGGATGCCGTCCTTGGAGGACTGATTTGAAATGTCGGTAATTTCCGGTGCCTGCCGGCTCTCAACCAGATCCGCCACATCCATCAGAAATTTTCCGATGTTCGCTCCGATCATGGTGTAGGGGATTTCCGTGATGACGAGGAGCTGTTTCCCGTTCTTTCCCTTCTCCACCTCGACCTTCCCGCGGATTCTGATCTTCCCGGACCCCGTCTCATATATGGACGCCAGGTCCTTCTGATTCACGACAATTCCGCCGGTCGGAAAATCCGGTCCCTTGATGTATTTCATCAGCTGTGTGCTCGTGAGCTTATTGTTCCGGATATAGGCACGGGCCGCATCGATGACTTCCCCCAGATTATGCGGAGGTATGCTGGTCGCCATGCCGACGGCAATTCCATCAGAGCCGTTGACCAGAATGTTCGGAATGCGGACCGGGAGCACCTCCGGCTCTTTTTCGGTCTCATCGAAGTTCGGAACAAAGCTGACCACATCCTTGTCGAGATCCTTCAGATAGACCTCCTGCGCAATCTTCGCAAGACGTGCCTCGGTGTAACGCATGGCAGCTGCTCCGTCTCCCTCAATGGAGCCGAAGTTTCCGTGACCGTCCACGAGCACCTGTCCCTTTTTGAAATCCTGTGCCATCACAACGAGTGCATCATAGATGGAGCTGTCGCCATGCGGATGATACTTACCCATGGTGTCGCCGACGATACGCGCGGATTTCCGGTAAGCCCTGTCATAGTAGGTCCCGAGCTCCATCATGTCATACAGTACCCGCCGCTGCACCGGCTTGAGACCGTCGCGGACATCCGGCAAGGCTCTGGCAATGATGACGCTCATCGCGTAGTCGATGTAGGATTTCTGCATCAACTCCGAATATTCGGTTCTGATAATTTCTTCCATTTTAAATGCTTATCTCCCTCTTAGACATCCAGCTCTGCATCCGTAGCATGATCATAGATGAACTTCTTTCTCGGCTGAACATTTGTACCCATCAGTATCTCCGTTGTCTCAGAAGCCATACGCGCGTCCTCGATCTCCACCCGCCGCATCCGCCTTGTTTCCGGATTCAGTGTGGTATCCCAGAGCTGCTGGGGATCCATCTCTCCGAGGCCCTTGTACCGCTGCAGCGTGAACTTCTCTCCCGCATGATTTTTCCTGTATTTTTCCAGTGCCTTGTCATCGTACAGGTACTCCCCTTCACCCTTTGAAGGAATGGTCTTGTACAGCGGAGGCATGGCGATATAGACATGTCCCTGATAGATCAGCTCCGGCATAAAACGGTAGAACAGCGTCAGCAGCAGTGTCGATATATGAGCTCCGTCTACATCCGCATCGGCCATGATGATAATCTTATCGTAACGAAGCTTTGTAATGTCAAAATCGTTGCCGTACCCCTCGGAAAATCCGCACCCGAAGGCATTGATCATTCCCTTGATCTCCGCATTCGCCAGAACCTTGTCCATGGTTGCTTTTTCCACATTCAGGATCTTTCCGCGGATCGGAAAAATTGCCTGAAAATTCCGGTTTCTGGCCATCTTCGCGGACCCTCCGGCCGAATCTCCCTCGACGATGAAAATCTCACACTTTGACGCATCCCTGCTCTCGCAGTTCGCCAGCTTCCCGTTGGCATCGAAGGAATACTTCTGCTTCGTCAGCATATTGGTCTTGGCCTTTTCCTCGGTACGCCGGATCTTCGCCGAACGCTCGGCGCACTCCAGAATAGTCTTCAGAACCGGCAGATTGCGGTCAAAATATCGCACCACCTCATCGCCGGTAACCTTACTGACCGCCTTCGCGGCATCCGGATTATCGAGCTTCGTCTTTGTCTGTCCCTCGAACCTCGGATCCGGATGCTTGATAGAAACCACAGCAGTCATCCCGTTGCGGATGTCTGCTCCGGTGAAGTTTGCGTCCTTGTCCTTCAGAACACCCAGCTCTCTCGCATAGCTGTTCATCGTCAGCGTGAACTGCGTCTTGAATCCCGTGATATGAGTACCGCCCTCGGAGTTGAAGATGTTGTTGCAGAATCCGAGAACATTCTCCTGAAAGGCACGGATGTACTGGAAAGCAACCTCCACCTGGATTCCGTCCGCCTCTCCCTTGAAATACACCGGGTCGTGAAGCGTCTCCTCGTTCTTATTCATTTCCTTTACGAATCCGACGATTCCCTCCGGCTCGGAGAAGGTGATCTTCTCATCCTTCCCATCCCTCTTATCTTCAAATTCGATGACAAGAGCCGGGTTCAGATAGGTTGTCTCATGCAGCCGGCTTTTCAAATCCTCCGCCGAAAATCTGGTTTTTTCAAAAATCTCGCCGTCCGGAAGAAAATTAATCCGTGTCCCCGTCTCTTTCGTTTTTCCAAGCTTCGGCAATAGGCCGCTGCTGTCCAGCTCCAGCACGGGTTTTCCCTTTTCGAACCGGTCGTGCCAGATATAGCCGTCTCTGCTGATCTGCACATCCATATATACGGAAAGCGCGTTTACAACAGAGGAGCCAACGCCGTGAAGTCCGCCGGAGGTCTTGTACACCTCGTTGTCAAACTTTCCGCCGGCATGCAGAGTGGTAAGCACCAGCCGTTCCGCCGGCATTCCTTTCTCATGCATCCCGACCGGAATTCCGCGCCCGTTATCAGTTACGGTGCACGAACCGTCCGCTTCAAGCACCACACTGATTTTCGAGCAGAAGCCTGCCAGATGCTCATCCACGGAGTTATCCACGATCTCATAGATCAGATGATTCAGGCCCTTACGCCCCGTACTTCCGATATACATTCCGGGACGCATGCGGACCGCATCCAGTCCTTCGAGAACATGAATACTCGATGCATTGTAACTGTCTTTTTTTGCCATGTCATACTCCATTTCAAAATAAATCCGTTTGCTTTGCGGAAATCAGTCTGCCATCCGGTCATCTTCAAAATACATCCGTGCGCTTTGCGGAAATCAGTCTGCCATCCGGTCATCCGGCAGCAGTTCACGGAACGAGAAAATAAACTCGTCCGCGATCTCCATCATCTCCGGGTGCATCCGGTAATTCGCCTTCTCGTATACGCCGACCGTGTAGAAGCCGCCGGCATTCGCACCTTTAAGACCTTCCGCAATATCCTCAAATACCATGGTCTTCCCGGGATCGGTTCCAATCGCGGCCGCTGCCTTCAGATATATATCCGGAAATCCCTTGCCTCTTTTTACATCGCTGCCCGTACAGTAATCATCGAGGAGCCTCATCAGTCCGGTTCTCTCCAGGCATGGCCGGACCAGCGCATCATCCGAAGAAGTAGCCACAGCGATGTGCAATCCGGCTTCTTTCAAATATTTCACGAAGTTTAACGCGTAAGGCTTCAGGGGAAGATGGCTGCTGTACGCCTCCTGCGCCATATCCAGCCATTCGCGGACAAGCCCCTCAGGTGTGTCATTCTCCAGATGGAATCTCCGTATTGTGTACCTCGCTGCTTCAAGGGCACCGAGAGGCGTGATAGCCTTCTGATAATCATCGGGCACCTCGATGCCCCTCTTCGCCAGAAAATCAACATCAATCTGATGCCACACGCCCATCGAATCCAGCAGAGTACCGTCCAGATCAAAAATCGCGCCTTCAAAATCCTGTATTCTCATGCCGTCTTCCTCATACCACCTCTGCCATCCGCATATGTCCCATTCTGAACACTAACGCTTTACAATTTGCCATGGAACCGGATTTTTGTCAACCCGGCCTCTCTTATCTTCTACTGGCTCAAAGCCGCTTTCATCTTCCACCGGCTCATCTTCCACCGGTTATCAGACGCCTTCATTGTCCACCGGCTATAAACCGTCTTTCCACCAGATATATGCCGTCTTCATTTTTTACCGACACGCATCCTTCCGCGCACAATGACTCCCTGCAGCCCCAGATTTCTGTCCAGGAGAACCACATCCGCCATTTTTCCCTCCTCGAGAGTACCGTAATGATCAAGAATTCCAAGAGCCTCTGCCGGATTTCTCGTCGCGCAGGCAACCGCCGTTTCCAGCGGTATTCCCGCTTCCCGCACGGCCGTACGCAGACAATCCATAAGATTTGTCACAGAACCTGCCAGTGATCCGTCCCTTACAAGCGTTGCTCTTCTTCCTCTGACATCAACCTCCTGCCCGCCAAGCGTATACCTCCCGTCCGGCATGCCGGTTCCTCTCATGCTGTCGCTGATTAAAATCATCCGTTCCTCACCCATCATCCGGAAGGCCGCCCGGATCGCGGACGGATGGACGTGGATGCCGTCACAGATGATTTCACACATCACCCTCGGGCAGTCAAGGGCCGCCCCGATCACGCCGGGAGCGCGGTGTCCGAACGGCGGCATCGCATTATACATATGCACCAGATGATCCGCTCCCGCCCGGAACGCCGCAAGTGCTGTCTCGTAATCCGCATCTGTATGCGCCAGCGCCACATGAACCCGGTCCTTCACCCGGCGGATGAAAGAAATGGAATCCCCCGACGCTTCCGGCGCTATCCCGATAAATTTCACCAGTCCCCCGGAAGCCTCCAGAAATCGATCGCAGACAGATGCGTCACATGGAATGATATATTTCGCGTCCTGCGCACCCCTTTTCGCGGCGCTGATAAAAGGTCCTTCCATATTTATGCCCACAAGTCTTGCTATGCCCTCGTCACAGACTTCTCTTCGATATTCTGCGGAGGTGCGAAGAATGCTGACGAGCTTCGAAACCGGAAGCGTCATCGTAGCCGGAGCAATGGCCGTCACACCGACAGACGCCTCATATTCCGCAATTCTTTTGATCGCTTCCATCGAACCGTCACAGAAATCATCTCCTCTGCATCCATGAAAATGAAGATCAATCAGGCCGGGGATCGCATAAGCTCCCCGGCCGTCAATAATATCCTGTTTCTCCCGGAAGCCCGGATTTCCCCTCCAAATGGAGAACGCATCTTCTATGAGGTTCGGATCATCCATTTCCCCTGATCCTTCCTCTTCTTTCTGTGTATATATCCGCTCTATTTTATCATCCTTCGTGACGATGCATCCTTTATGGAAGCTCTTGTCCGGAAGGAATACCTGTATGTTCCTGATAATCATGTTTTCATTCGTCTCCTGCAACGAGATAAAACACGCTGCGCGAGTTTTATCTCGCTATCGCGACGCTCGCCGCACACGAATACTTCGCATTCGGCTGCGGCTCACTGTTCGCGTAAAAAACAGCTCCTGCTCAGAATACATTAGATTCTCGGTGAGCAGGAGCCAGCATGATCCAGAAATACCTATTCAGCTATCTGAACATCTGCAGTCAACTCATTTACAAACACGCGACCCGATGTTTCAATATTTGTATAAAGAAAAAGCAGAACACCAGGGTGTTCTGCCGCAGTCGATAAGGGAATCGAACCCTTGTTTTCGCCGTGAGAGGGCGACGTCTTAACCGCTTGACCAATCGACCGTTTATTATAATACCAGACGCAACTGTTAAATGCAAGTTGTTTTTCCATTTCGAAAATCTTTATTAGTAACAGAGAAGTTCGCTTTAATTTTTACGAACACAAAAGAGTTTCTCCGGATTATTTCCTTCTCCATCCGAACAAACGGCCCGCCTCTTCTTCCGCCCGGCCGAAAAAAGTGTTCCTCTCCTTCCGCGCGTGCGGAACTTTCTGTTCGAATACAACTTCCCAATGCTGCAGTTCCCCAATACGAACGAGATAAAACACGCTGCACGAGTTTTATCTCGCTATCGCGACGCTCGCCGCACACGAATACTTCGCATTCGGCTGCGGCTCACTGTTCGCGTAAAAAAAATAGCAGAACACCAAGATGTTCTGCCAGCAGTCGATAAGGGAATCGAACCCTTGTTTTCGCCGTGAGAGGGCGACGTCTTAGCCGCTTGACCAATCGACCGAGGACTATGATAGCAGAGACCGTGAGAAAAAGCAAGCACTTTTTTCAAATTGAAGAAAGACTTTTTTCGACTCATTTTTCGACTTTTTTTCGCAAATCGAATCAGTTATACTTGTTACAGTTAACAGGAGGTTTTATATGAATAAAAAAGAAGTACTTGAAATCAGGAAACTATTTAAGCCCGACGACTGCCGGGTTGACCGGATCTGCGGCTGCTATGTGGACGGTCACAAAAATAAAATCTCGGAGATGAAGGAGGCGTTTCTCTCTCTTCCCGAGGAAGAGATCCACAAATATACCGATATCTTCAAAAAGACGCTCTCGGGACAGGTAGGGAAAAATCTTCTGAACCTCGAATTTCCGCTCAGTGAAGAGGCGGAGGGCGGCCATCAGAAGGATCTGATGGCTCTCAGAGACAGCCGGCTGGAGGATGACGAGCTGATCTCCGCCTTTTACGACAAAATCATCAGCTCCTATCTCTACGCAGAGAACTATCTCATCCTTCTGATCCACGGAAATTACGATGTCCCCGGTCACGGAACAGATCACGAAGAGATGTTCGATGCCTCGGACTACGTATATTCCTTTATCATGTGCAGCATCTGTCCGGTGTCTCTGTCAAAGCCCGGCCTGGTGTTCGATGCTCCCACGAATTCCTTCATCGACAAGACACAGGACTGGATGGTTCAGATGCCCGAGACAGGCTTCCTCTTCCCTGCCTTTAATGACCGCAACACCGACATCCACTCCATCCTCTACTATTCAAAAAACGCAGAGCTTCTACATCCCGAGATTCCGGACGATATCCTCGGATGCAGTCTTCCGATGACGGCCGGTGACCAGAAAGAAACCTTTGATCAGATCATTGAGGACACCTTCAGCGATCACTGTGATTTTGAGGTGGCAAAGACGGTACACCGGAATCTGAATGCGCTTCTGGAGGGAAAAAAAGACGATCCGGAGCCGACGCCTCTCGACAAGAACGAGATTCGTCATTTTCTTGAGAGCTGCGGAGCCGAGCAGGAACAGATCGAACATTTCGAGGAAACCTACGATGACGATCCGTCCGGGGATAAGCACATCCTTGCCTCCAACATCGCCACTCCCGGCAAGTTCGAGGTGAAATCCGATGATGTGAAGATCTCCATTGATTCCTCCAGAGCAGATTTGATCGAGACCCGGATGATCGACGGCATCGAATATATTCTGATTCCGGTTACCGACAACGTTGAAGTCAATGGTATACGGATCAGCTCCGGACACACCTCCGACTCCCAAAGCGATTCCTGATCCTGCATGCCCGGGGATTCCGGCAATCCCCGGACACGTGCCGCTGCGGGCATGATGATCATCCTTTGCCGGAGATCGTATACAGAAAGTCCTCTTTGACGACTTACTCGTAAATATTCTTCGTCGTAAAGACACCGCCTCTGTACAGGATTATGGGATTAGCCACCTTGCTGCCGTACTGTTTGCCCGGGAGAGCCCGGTTACTGCGCAGAACCCGAATGCTCCTTCACCAGCATCAGCCCCGTGTAGGTTACCGTATCCTTCCCGTAGTAATAACCAAGGTCGTTGTCCTTACAGACCTGGCTCACCAGAAGGCCATAGGCCTCCATGGATGAATGCGCCTTCTCCGGGAAGCGGCACGGAGAATCCGGATACGAACATTTGCGGCAGATTCTGCATCCTCCGCTCGACAGCGCCAGCACGTCAACATTCTTCTCTCTCAGCCTCTGAAGAAAATCCGAGAAACGTTCCTTCTGGGTCTTCTCTCCCTCCATCATACCCTCATAATCCATGGAATCTTCCAGCATCTGTGTTGTCTGAACCAGAACGCCCCAATCATACTCCATCATCCTTGCCTGACACTCTTCAATCGTCCCGCAGGCAGGCGGGCAGGTCCAGCTATGTCCATATGCATTGCATTTATCCGCCGCGCACATGTCACGCACTTCCTTCATGGTATGCCAGGTTGCTCTGTCCGCCAGCGCCATGTGCGAAAATCCGGCATCCTCTGCCATCTTCAGCACTTCCCTCTGAAGAGTATCTCTTATACTATCCGCTTTGCAGTTTTCCTGAACAAATTCTCTTTTTTCCTGTCCGCTGCACTCCATCATAATTACCTCCTCGCATCAATCACATAACAGGCATCACCAGATCGCACCCGATGCTCTCAACTTCTTATACAATCAATCCCAGCGCCCTTTACATTTCCATCATATAACCCGTCCCGGTGCCCTTTACGCTTTCATCATAAGATCAGCCATGCTGCTCTCAGCCTCATAAGATAAGCCCCAGTTTCTGAAAGGCATGCATCAGTCCGTCTTCATCTACCGGATCTGTGACGAGATCCGCCGTCTTTTTTAGCGCAGGCAGAGCGTTTCCCATCGCCACTCCCACCTGCGCATAATCCAGCATCTCAAAATCGTTCGGTCCGTCACCGAAGGCGATGGTATCTTCTCTCCGGCCTCCGTTCGCGTCAAGATACCGCTGCATGCCGAAGGCCTTATCATATCCGTTCATCGTAATTTCGCCGTCCACCGTATCTCCGAGCTTGAAGCTCGTCTCCACAACAGTGAAATATTTGCCGAGGTCCTCCTGCATCTGCCGGATCGACCGACCCGCACCGTAGAAAACGAATTTATTCACCTCGGGGCTATCCTTCGGCGCATCGGTAAAGGTAATTCTGCCGAGCAGCCTTGATTTTTCTTCCAGGGTCTCCTCCGTTCCGCCGAACAGCTGCAGGACCTCTTCCCTTCTGTCCCGCGGACAGTAAATCCCGGAATCTCCCTGGAGAAAATAAAGACTTCCGATCTCATCCAGATAGTCCAGAAGCATGCTTGTTTTCTCATGTTCCACATATCTGCGGAAAACGATCTCTCCCCGGCTGCGTACCACGGTTCCCGCACCGCTGACAATACCTTGAAACAGATCTCCCTCCCGGATCCACGCGTAAATCTGCGCGTATGTCCTTCCCGAGCAGATCACCATATCATGTCCACGCTCTGCTGCCTCCCGGAGGGCATATTCCGCCGATTCCGGAAGCTCTCCCCGGAAATTTGTAAGCGTTCCGTCAATGTCCAGAAACACCATTTTCTTGTCCAACTTTTTCACCAATCCTTATATTCTCAGAGCTCATTCAGTACCCCCTGAATACCCTTTTCTCTGAAGAGTTTTTTATAGTACGCAAGCTCATCATTGATAATCTGATCGATTGCACGCATGCTCAGGAGCTCCACCGGTGCCTTATCGTCGGTGAGCAGAAGGTCTCCCCTCCGGTATTGTCTGAGATTTTCGCAAACCTTTTTCAGCAGCGCCTTCAGATCCGGATCTCCGATCCTGTCCAGACGATCATTGAGGGTATCCGCATCCAGATCCTCATTGAGTGCAAAAAGCTCACGGTTTGTGTATCCCTTCACATCGACCGTATAGACTGAAGGAAATACTGCGGAGATTGTGCCAGAGAGATAGCTGTTGATGGATTTTTCGCCCGATGCGCGCATATTCATGTTCACTACCATGACTCCGTTCGGTTTCAGATGCTCCCTTACCATGTTGAAAAATTCCACGGAGGACATCTGAAAAGGCACCGAAATATCCTGGTAGGCGTCCACCATGATTACATCATAGGTGTGCCGGTCCGCCTCCAGATACGCCCGCCCGTCGTAGGCAGCGACCTTTACGGAATCCGGCATGTCAAAATACCTGCCGGCAAGATCCGTGATTTTCTGATCGATCTCCACTCCCTGAATCTTCGCATCCGGGAAGTGATTTGCGCACTCCTTTGCGTACGTTCCTGATCCGTTTCCAAGAATCAGAATGTCACAGGCATCGTCCGCACGCGATTCTTCCCGGTCTCCCGCATCCGATTTTGCCTGTGCTCCCGCATCCACGTCTGCTGCCGAATCATCACCTGACCCGCTCTCCTTACCGGAAGCCTCACTCACCTCTTCATCCGGCACGAATCCTGCCATCACAGGCGCAGCCATTGCATAATCGTAATACATTCCTGTCAGCGAGCCGTCCTTTCTGCTGATCGACTGAATGCCGAAAAGGACATTGGTTGAGAGGATTACGGTATCCTTGTCCTCCTGAACCTGCAGATAGTTGTAGATGGATTCGCCTTCGTAAGCCAGAGAATTGTTCCAAAACGCAAAATGTCCGGAATGGCCGAAGACGCTGCACAAAACAAACAGGATCACCGATACCAGGCAGCGGCATTTTCCGGTGTGGGCGCTGATAAAATAAATCATGGCAAGCGCCAGAAGAATACCCGAGAAAATCAGGAATGTCACCGAGGTTCCGACCGTCGGAATTGTGATGAAGGTCGGCGTGAAGGTGCCGATGATGCTGCCCACGGTATTCGCGGCGCCGAGCCTTCCCACGGTGCTTCCGCTGTCATCCAGACTCCGGACCGCATATTTGGTAAGAGACGGCGTCACAGTACCGAGCAGAAAGCAGGGAAATACGAAAATGACCATACACGCGAGAAAGCCCGCAGCAATCAAAAGATTGCTGTTGATGGTGACAATCAGAATACCTGTGATCAGAAGAATAATGTATTTGCCAAGCACCGGTATGGCTGCCGTCCATACCGCAGCGATCAGCAGCCGGCGATAAAGCCTGTCAGGATCCGGATTTTTGTCCGCGCTTCTGCCCCCGTAGATATTTCCCAGAGCCATCGCGATCATGATCGTGGAAATGATGATGGTCCAGACGATCTGTGAGGACGAAAAATAAGGAGCCAGAAGACGGCTAGCTCCAAGCTCCACGGCCATGACAGCCATGCCCGCGAAAAATTCTGTCAGGTAAAGATATGCTTTGTTCTTGAGGATTTTTCTTTCTTTCATGTCGATCTGTTTTCCATATCTGAATCATCTGTATTTATTTCATCTGAAAATTTTACAGAAATCCGCCTGCGGCGTGAACAAGTATCTCAGCATCCCTTCGAGTGTTCTTGTCCGGGTGTATCTGCTCTTGATGTATCCGCTCTTGATGCATCTGCTCCTGACGTGTCTGTTGCTGATGCATCCGCCTTTCTTGAAAGAACGGTTTTTTTTCTGATCTCCTCACTGAATGTCCGGTGCTTATTCTCATGCATGATCCACCGGATGATTACATCGTAGCTCTCCGGACGGTGCGGGAAATTGCAGTCGGTGCAGTCCTTGATGATTTCATTGTTCCCGCGGCTGACAAAGGCAGGATTCCCCGGACATTTCTCACTGAGATAGAAGGGACAGTAGCAGAACATGCAGTTGAAGTTCTCAAGCCCCTTATGACACGGAAAGTACTGGCAATCCCGATTTTCAAAAAAGCGATAGGAATTTTTCATTTAAGCATTTCTCCTTGATCTTCTCCTGTATATATCCGCCTTCTTCTCAGTGATAATCCGCCTGCGGACTGCATACAGAGTTCTTTTTCATGATATTCCAGCTCTGGAAAAATGTAAAGCAGATCAGCCACGAACCGTGCAGGAGGCACAACCACAGAACACATCCGTGGAACACCGCCCTGAAATTCAGCAATAGAACACAGCCCCAGAGCACAACTACGAAAGCTCATACAAAAAAGAAGCCGCAGGGTAATCGGCAACCGGCCGTCCCCAGGCTTCTGTTCAGTATCTCATTCCGTATCTTGTTCTTTATCACATTGTATATCTTGTTCAGTATCTCATTCTGTCAGCAACCGCCGTGACTCATCCAATTCTGATGCAAGACCCGCGCCTATGCCTTCGGCTTCTCCTTCACAAGCTTGAATCTGTTTCGGAGAAGCTGATCGACCGCATCCGCGTCCTTCCCCAGAGCAATGGAAAATTCACTGCAGACAATCGCTTCTGCTTCTCTGAGATACTTCTCATCCACCGTCGTGAATTTCCTGCCCTGCTCCAGTCTCTTCTTCCGCTTTACAAACAATGTCTTGATCATGCTGATACAGTCCCTGACATTGTTGTTGCGGATAATATCCTTGTACTGTTCTTCGCGGAACTTTTCACTCTCAACCTCGAGGAATTCGATATCGGGGATTTCATCGATGATTGCCTCCGCGGACTGGCGATCCAGTATTTCACGCATCGCCACCTTATCATTGTCTACCGGGGAATAAATCGTACTCTTGTCTGAATTAACCGGTCGTAAAACGTAATACTTACGTTTTCTGTCACAGCCCGGCATGTGTAGCCGAGTCACATCCATTACGAGGCATGGTCCATTTGATCCATAAACTACATAGTCACCTTTCTGATACATTTTTTGCCTCTTTTCTATATGTGCTTTACCTTTAGCTGCTGAAAAAAATTCACCCATTCGTCATCAATTATGAATATATTATAGCAAAAATCCAAAAATTTTTCCATGGTGAGTTACTGCAGGATTGCAAGAGTGTGAAGCACGGAGCAATCCGTAGCTTATACAGTTTGTGACACGACTTACTGTATAAGCTCTTCGAAAACGCAGACAGGATCGTCACGCGCGAAACGTGTGTAAGAGACTGTATGCGATTTCGAAGGCAACAGGTATGAGCGTGAAGCCGTGTGAAACACGGCGAAAACGCGAATACCTGTAGGATTGCGGGAGCGCAAAGCACGGAGCAATCCGTAGCTTATACAGTTTGTGACACAACTTATCGTACGGGCATTTACTGTGGTATAATAGGAACCGGCGAGGAGTGCACAATGGTAAAAGTAAAAGAACAGATTCTGAGAGAGTTGCAGCAGAATATAGGAAATCCGATTTCAGGCCAGGACCTGGCGGACCGGTATGGTGTCTCCAGAAATGCCATCTGGAAGGCCGTCAATTCATTAAAAAGCGAAGGATACCCCCTCCTCTCTGACCGGAAGAGAGGCTATTATCTGAGGGAATCCTCTGACATTGTTTCCGAGGACAGCATCCGTTCCGAGCTTCCGGATGACATGTTTTTTGCTGATGGTTCCTGCCGTATCAGGATCTGTCTCTTCCGGGAAATCGATTCCACGAATCTGGAGGCGCAGCGCATGATCACAGATGGCTTTTCAGGCACCGCCCTTATCATCGGTGAACGGCAGACACAGGGACGCGGACACAACGGATCCGGCTTCTACTCTCCGGCTTCTACCGGGCTCTACATGACGCTTCTTCTCCCTTTGAACCTCATTCTGACGAAGTTTCAGCTGGTAAGCCGTGCCGCCGCTGTCGCGGCTGTCGAAGCCGTGAGGGAACTGACCGGCCGGTCTCTTCAGATCCGCAAGGTAAATGATCTCTATGACGGATCTCACAAGATAGGCGGGATCCTCTGTGAAGCAACCAGCACTGATCTGGAATCCGGAAAACTTCAGGAGGTATGCATCGGCATCGGTCTAAACCTTACAACCTCGATTTTCCCGGAAAAAACGCCGGTGCAGTATGCCTCGATCGGAGGCGGCTGTACGCGCAGTCAGCTGGCCGCAAACATCACCGCAAGGCTGATGCACACGGATTTCGAACACCCGGATGGTTTTCTGCAGAAATACAAGGAATACCACCTGAGCGAAGAGGGCAATCCGGAATAATAGCGAGATAAAACACGCTGCGCGAGTTTTATCTCGCTATCGCGACGCTCGCCGCACACGAATACTTCGCATTCGGCTGCGGCTCACTGTTCGCGTAAATTAAAGCCGCACCGTTCCTGAGAACGATGCGGCGATGTTTTTCTTCAAATCTCAACTTTGCTTTCCAGTGTGAAGGAGAAGGCCACGCCATTCTTGTAGTTGGTGGCCCAGCATTTCTGCTGATGCGCATCCATGATCGCCTTCACGATGGACAGACCTATTCCGCTGCCGCCGTAGGCTCTGGTTCTTGCCTTATCCACCTTATAGAACTTCTCCCAAATTTTGTCGAGCGACTCCTCAGGTATCGGCTTCCCGCTGTTGAACACCGTGGTTGTAACGATCCCGTCTTTCTCGGTGCAGGTGATTTCTATTCTGTCGTCACCCTCCAGATGATTCAGCGCGTTGGTCAGATAGTTGGTAATCACTTCCTCGATCTTGAACTCATCACCCCAGACGTAAATCGGAGCCTTCGCGTTCAGGATAATCCGCGCCTTCTTCTGCTCGATCATCAGCTTCTCATGCGCCACTGCACCGTTGATCAGCTCGACGAGTTCAAACCGCTCCATGCTGAGCTGGTCATTGCCGTTCTCCAGCTGGTTCAGTGTCAGAAGCTGGCGCACCATATGGTTCATCTTCTTGGATTCGTCGATGATGACATCGCAGTAGAAATCCCGGCTCTCCGGATCGTCATTGACATTATCCTTCAGTCCTTCCGCATATCCCTGAATCAGCGCGATCGGCGTCTTCAGTTCATGGGACACATTTCCCAGGAATTCCTTCCGCATCTCATCGATCTGAATTTTTTCCGCGATATCTCTCTCCAGTCTGGCATTTGCGCTCTTCAGATCGCTGACCGCCGTCTCGAGTTTATCCGACATCACGTTGAAGTTTTTCCCCAGCTCTCCGATCTCATCTTCTCCGCCGCTGGTATAATGTGCGTCAAAATCAAGATCCGCCATTCGCTTGGACAGGCTGTTCAGCTCCAGGATCGGCTCTACAATCCGCTTTGTGACAAACCAGATGCTGATCGCACCGATGACGATTGCCAGGAAGCCAAGGTACAGATAATAGCGGACAGAGATCTGCGCGGCCTCGGCGATGCTCTGCGCCGGAGTCAGCACCAGATAATAGTCGCCGTTTTCCAGCGTTCCATACAGCTCCAGATACTCAATGCCGGCAAAACGGTCCTGAATCCGGATGACCGAATACTTCTCCGTCTCCTTTACCTTCGCGTAATTCCCCTCTTCCTTCCCCATGATCACGCCGAAAAGGCGTCCCGACATGGTCGAGGAATTCCTTGAATTGGTATCCAGAACACGCGAAATATTCGCGTCGGTGATTCCGTACGTCAGATTGTTGATATTGGCAAATTTATTAAAGGATTCCGGCATGGTGTCGCTGTCCGCCTCATTCGCCATGTTGTAGCTGTCCACCAGCTTATTCATCTTGACGCGCATATAATAGCCGTCAACAAAAAAATACTCGAACACACCGATCATTGCTATAAACATAGCCATGATCAGAATAAAAGTCAGGGCGATCCTCTTCCTAAGTGATTTCTTCATTTATTCGTTATCCACTTCAAACTTGTATCCCATTCCCCAGATGGTCTTGATGTAGTTGCCCTTGCTCCCCATCTTGCTCCTCAGCTTCTTCACATGCGTATCAATCGTCCGCGCGTCGCCGAAATAATCATAGTTCCACACATTGTTCAGAATCTTCTCCCGGGACAACGCAATTCCCTGATTCTCGAGAAAGTATGTGAGCAGCTCAAATTCCTTGAAACTCAGCTCGATGGGCTGTCCGTTCACAGACGCCTGGTGAGCGGATTTGTTGATCTCGATTCCGCCCGCCTCCAGAATATCGTTCTGGTTCATCTTATTCGTCCTGCGGAGGATCGCCTCGACTCTCGCCACCAGAATCTTCGGGCTGAAGGGCTTGGAGATATACTCGTCAACCCCCAGATCAAAGCCCAGAAGCTCGTCTCTCTCGTCGCCTCTCGCTGTCAGCATGATAATCGGAACCTTTGATTCCTTCCTGATCTCGCGGCAGACCTGCCATCCGTCCATCTTCGGCATCATGACATCCAGCAGGATCAGCGCAATATCCTTATCCTCATAAAATTTGCTCAGAGCCTCTTCACCGTCTGCAGCCTCAATGACATTAAAATTATCTTTTACAAGGAAATCTCTGACCAGCTTTCTCATCCTTGCTTCATCATCAACTACCATTACCTTCAGTTTATCCATATCGCATCTCTCCTTACCTGATATAATTCAGGGATGTCATTCTCATGCAATGCTGCGTATCCTTCCGCCTGTTATGATCAAATGTAACACAAACGGCGCCTGCAATGCATGTCATTCTTTTTCAAACAAACACCAGCTTCTGATCGGCTGTTATATACTCATCGAACCTATACGATTTTAATTATAGAGAAACATTGTGTAAAAAATGTGATGAGTCGCGGGGCAAATGATCATTGGGCTTCAGCCTGTATACTTCCGGAACATTCTGAAGTCTTTCCGCGCCTGCCATCCGATCTTCACAATTTTCTTTACGTTCATGGAATTCTTTCCTCCCTGACGCGGTCCGAATGTAATCGGAATGAACTTCACCCTTTTGTGAAAGCGGACGCCAAAGGTCGTCAGCATGACATTCGGAAGATTGTAGTTCTCGGGCATCAGCGGAAGAAATTCCTCCAGATAAGCTCTTGTCATCAGTCGGAACGGCGCGTTTGAATCCGGAACAGACACCCTGAAATAATGCTTCAGAATCAGGCAGAGCACCTTCTCGACAAATGCCCGGTTCTGCCCGTCTCCGCGCTTTGTGCGGTTCCCGAAGATGGCATCGAAGAATTCCCGCTGCTCCCAGAACGCCTCGAATTCCGCAGGATCTGTCTGCCCGTCTGAATCTGTCTGAAAAATATAATCCGCTCTCTGATCAACCGCGTACCTGTAAGCAAATAAAACGGCCGATCCATGTCCTCCGTTCGGCTTCGTCAACGGCTGCAGGAGAGGCCGCTCCACGGCAAGTTCCTGCAGAATCTCATAGGTATCGTCCCGGCTCCCGTCATTTACGATCACCAGCCGTGATTTTTGCCCCGCGCTGTGTCTTTCTACGACCGGATACCAGTCGCTCACCAGCTGCCTGATATTTTCTGACTCATTGTACGCCGGCACAACAATAAAAAGTATGTCACCCATCTTCTTTCTCCCCTTTGGCTGCAGCCCATCCTGCAGGGTTTCTGCCCGCAGTATTCATCGCATTAAGCTTAACGGAATCTGCCGGTCCGATCAATACCCGAATCTTCCCACGGGCAGGAATACCGCCCCATTGCCACGGATCCGATCGTTTGCATTTTTTATGGAATCCTGTATACTGAATTACGCGAATTACGAGAAAAGCATGGCTGTCCAACACCAGCCTGCTTTAAGTATTCCGTGGCGCGGACAGAGCCCGGACCGCTGTTGTTCTTTGTTTTGTCCGGTATTTACCTTTCATTCATTACCTTCTTCTTGTTTTCGGAGCAGTCCTTATGAACGACATCAAAAATTCTCACAGTGCTTTCCGTTACGCCTTTCCCCATACCATACCGGTGATGGCGGGCTATATCTTTCTCGGGATCACCTACGGCATTCTCATGCGGACATCTGGCTTTCCCTGGTGGTATCCGACTTTGACGGCGCTGATTGTCTATACCGGGTCTATGGAGTTCCTTCTGGTCTCCATGCTTCTGTCTGCTTTCCATCCCCTGTCCGTCTTTGTCACGGCAATCATGGTCGGTGCCCGCCACCTGTTCTACGGAATCTCCCTTCTCAGAACTTACCGGAACGTCGGCTGGAAAAAGTTTTATCTCATTTACACCACCAGCGATGAGACCTTTTCCGTCATCTATACCACTCCTGTTCCGGAAGGCATAGACCGCGGCAGCTTCTGTTTCTGGATTTCATTTCTGGATCAGATGTACTGGACACTTGGGACGACTCTGGGAGGCCTTCTGGGAGGTCTCATTACCTTTGATGTCGAAGGTCTTGATTTTGTCATGACTGCCATGTTTGTTGTGATTCTGATGAATCAGTGGATGAAGGACGGCACGCGTATGAAAACCCTGATAAAGGATCATATTCCCGAGCTGATCGGCATCCTCGGTTCCGTGGTGTCCCTGATCATCTTTGGCGCAGATCATTTCATCATCCCCGCCATGATGCTCATACTGGCACTTCTCATGAGCTTCCGCAGATTTCTGGATCCGTCCGGTGCTCCCGATGAACTGCAAGAGCCAGAGACACATACAGACACATCAGACACAAGTACAGACACATCAAAGACAAGTATAGAAACATCAGGTACAAGCACGAACATATCAAAGACAGGCGTAGTCACCTCAAAGACAAGCATAGACACGAAGGAGGAACGCCATGACTGAAATGCCGCTATACCAGCAGTTCATAACCATCGGAGTTGCCGTTCTCGGCACCGTCCTGACCCGGTTTCTTCCATATATCCTGTTCCCGGAAGGAAAAAAAATCCCCCGGGTCATCAACTACCTCGGCAAGGTGCTGGCACCTGCCGTCTTCGGCCTTCTGGTCATCTACTGCCTGCGGAATGTGAATTTCGCCGGCGCGCACCATGGGCTCCCGGAGCTTATATCCATCGCTGTAGTCATAGCGCTCTTTGTCTGGAAGAAAGGGATGATTCTCCCCATGGCAGGCGGAACCATCTGCTACATGCTCCTGGTACATTTTGTTTTCTGACAGTGATTCTGACAGCATAATAAAATGGCCGCAGACAGCGCGTCATGAAATGAACACAGGTAAGCGAGATAAAACACGCTGCGCGAGTTTTATCTCGCTATCGCGACGCTCGCCGCACACGAATACTTCGCATTCGGCTGCGGCTCACTGTTCGCGTAAAAAAACAGCTCCGCAAATTCTATAAAGAAAATGCGAAGCTCTTCTTAAAGAAAGAGTATGTGAGGCTCTTTCGTATGGAGCAGACGAAAGAATAAAGCCCATAATGATCTAACAATTTGCAAACAAACAGAAACAAAAAATCCCGGAAGTCCTTGTAATTAAAGGATCTCCGGGATTTTTTCAAGTGGACCAGGCGGGAATCGAACCCGCGTCCGAAAACCTCTCTGTCCGGCTTCTTCCATCACAGTCAGTCTATTGACATTCCCTCTGCCGTATGCCGCCTGACAGGCTTACGGTTTCAGTAGCTTCATAAAATCCGCCATACCTCAAAGCTTTGGCATGACAGTTCCCCGTCTTGGATAATGCCGGAACAGAAAGGCACGGGAACCTCCCTGCCCGACAGCTGCTTTAATTAAGCAGCAAGCGCGTAACTATCGTTATCAGCGTTTAAATTTAATTGTCATGTTTTTACGTGGTCACGGCTTCCACGGATGGCTTCCCGAACTTCAAAATCCCCGTCGAAACCAGTACTAGCCCGTATAATAATCATACAGCTAATAACGGAACCGCCTTACGACACGGAAAGCGTCCCTCTGGTATATGATTCAGTATCCTTTAAGATACCACAGCTTATTGCCGATGTCAACGGGTCCGCCTGGCTTTGACAGCGTTTTCTCAATTGCAAATAGTATAAGGTATCTTGACAGCACGGCTATGCATGATAGAATCATCAGCGGCGCACGATCAGACCTTTTCATTTGCAATATTACAATAGCTGATCTATGCGTTTTAACATATGCATGGGACTGATCCATGTGTTTCAATAATAAGCTGTCAGTGGCTATGGAAGGGAACAACAATCATGTCAAAAATCATGTCAGATACCAATACAAGGCTTTCCGGGGGAATCCGCCGCATGACAGAGGGAAGTCCATTCCGGCTCATCCTGCGTTTTATGATTCCGGTCCTGTTGGGACAGCTTGTACAGCAGACCTACAATATGGTTGACTCTATCATCGTCGGGAGGCTTCTCGGCGCGAACGCTCTGGCGGCAGTCGGCGCCTCCTCCAGCGTCCAGTTTATGGTGATCGGGTTCTGCAGCGGTGCCTGTGACGGGTTCGCCATACCGGTTGCCCAGCGTTTTGGTGCCCGCAAAATGCAGGAAATGCGCCGCTATATCTACCACACCGTGATCCTTACCATTCTCTGTGCCGCTGTACTTACGACAGTTACAGCCATTATGTGCCCGCAGATCATCCAGGTTCTGCACACACCGGAAGGCATCCGCCGTGACGCCGATCAGTATCTGCTCATCATTTTTCTCGGCCTGCCTTTTACATTCTTCTATAATATGCAGGCATCGCTTCTCCGCGCAGTAGGGAACAGCCGGGAACCGTTTCTGTTTCTTGCCATTGCCGCATCGCTGAATATCTTTCTGGATCTGTTCTGCGTAGCTGTTCTGAAATGGGGCGTTGCCGGAGCTGCTGCCGCAACCATCACCAGTCAGGCACTCAGCGGCCTGATGTGTCTTCTGTACATTGCGCGCAGTATGAAGCTGCTGCACCCCCAGAAGCAGGATCGGGTATGGAGCGGAAGATACGCCAGAAATCTGCTTGTCATGGGACTTCCGATGGGACTGCAGTTTTCCATCACCGCCATCGGAAGCATGGTCATGCAGGCCTGCAACAACAGTCTGGGCAGTCTTTATGTCGCCGGGTACACGGCGGGTGACAGGATCGAGCAGTTTGTCATGTGCCCGTATGTCGCTCTGTCTTCTTCGATCGCCACCTATGTGGGACAGAACTTTGGCGCGGGAAAATATGACCGCATCCGAAAGGGCGTCCGCGACGGTTTCCTCATGGGTCTGCTGTATGGCGTGATCTTTGGTTCACTCATGGCTTTAACCGGAAGAGATATTGCGATGCTCTTTCTGAATGAATCCCCGGATTCCTCCCGGATTCTGGATATCACCGCGCAGTTTCTGAAAGCCGTTGGATTCACGTTCTGGCTGGTCACCTCTGTCAATGTTTTTCGTCCCGCGATTCAGGGTATGGGACAACCCGGAAAGGCGATCTTTTCCGGCGTCATCGAAATGATTGCCCGCACGGTTTTTGCGCTTGGGACGCTCCGGATTCTTGGTTTTACAACCATCTGCTGGACCCATCAGGCAGCATGGATCACCGCCGGCCTGTACGTTCTTCTCATGTTCCGGACAATTATCCGAAAGACATCTTCCTGACCGTCAGCCCCGCCTGTAATCCGCTCATCCTGATGTGTCCTTTTCGCGCGGACGTAGTGCCAACCTTGGCGCTACGTCCGCGACCGGGGTGTTCCCCTATAATTTTCCCGAAAAATATCTGATGTGTCCGGATCTGTCACAGATTACGGATCTTGAACTCGCGCTCCGTCTCACGGCGCATATCCTTCTTCGCGATATCCGCCCGCTTGTCATAGAGCTTCTTGCCTCGCGCAAGTCCGATCTCGACCTTGATTCTGGAATTTCTGAAATAGACCTGAAGCGGAACAATCGTGAAGCCCTTCTGGGCAGATTTCTGCTGAAGTTTCAAAATCTCATTTTTGTGCATGAGAAGTTTCTTGACGCGGAGCGGATCACGGTTGAAGATATTTCCCTTTTCATAGGGGCTGATGTGCATTCCGTAGATAAAAATCTCTCCGTCCTTGATCCCTACGTAGGATTCCTTGATGGAGCACTTTCCCATGCGGCAGGATTTTACCTCTGTGCCGTGCAGCTCAATGCCGCACTCATACTTTTCATCGATGAAATAATCATGGTAAGCTTTTTTGTTATTCGCAATCAGCTTCGTTCCCTTTTCCTTTGCCATTTCCGTTCTCTCCCTCGTCATCATCTTCCGCAAGGACAAAATCTATCTGGCGGAGCCTTGCATCTGCCCTGACCGCCTTTACCCGGAGCTTCTGCCCGATTTCAAATATCCTTCCGCTGTTTTTCCCGGTCAGCGTCATGGCGCTCTCATCGAAGATATAGTAATCGCCCTTCAACGTTGACACATGCACCAGCCCCTCAATTGTGTCCGGACGCTGTACGTAGATTCCCCATCCGGTGACACCGGTTACCTGTGCTTCCGTCACCTCTCCGAGATGTCCGCCCATGTATCTGGCCATCTCGATTTTATTGGTCTCCCGTTCTACCTCAACGGACCGCCGCTCAAGCGCGGAGGATTTCCAAGCGACATCCTGCATGATCCGGCTGTAATAGGACAGTTTTCTTCCGGTCAGATTCCCGTGAAGATCATCCTTGATAATCCGGTGGATCTGAAGGTCCGGGTATCGCCGGATCGGCGATGTGAAATGGCAGTAGTACGGTGAAGCGAGACCGAAATGGCCGCCGTTTTCCGGTGTGTATCTGGCCTGCTGCATGGATCTCAAAAGCATGGAGCTGACGAGCGATTCCCGGGGCGTCCCCTCTGCACGGCTGATGATCTTCTGCACTTCAGAAGGCGTGATGTGATGTCCCGCCTTTTCCGCAGGGATCCCCAGGGAGCGCACCAGCTTCAGCGTATCCTCAATTTTATCCTCATCCGGGCTTTCGTGCGTCCGGTACAAAAACGGCACCTGCTTGTCAAAATACGTTTTCGCGACCACCTCGTTCGCGGTCAGCATGAACTGTTCGATCAGCTTTGTCGCAGTTGTCGGATAAGACGGACGGATCTCCACCGGGTGTCCCATCCGGTCGAGCCGGATTTTTGTCTCCGGAAATTCGAAATCAATCATGCCGCGACCGTGGCGCTGCTGCTCAAGTTTTGCCGCCAGGTCACGCATATCAAAAAGCATCGGAAGAACATCCGCGTATTTTTCCCTGAGCTCTGCCGGATTTTCTGTAAAAATCCGGTCTACCTCGGAATAGGTCATGCGATGTGAGCTGCAGATCACGCTTTCCGCAATCCTGCTGCCGCGGATATTTCCCTGCCTGTCCATTTTCACGATGCAGGACAGCGTAAGTCTGTCCTCGCCCTCATTCAGAGAGCAGACCCCGTTGGAAAGCTTTTCGGGCAACATCGGAATCACACGGTCCGCGAGATAGACAGAGGTTCCTCTCCTCAGTGCTTCCTTGTCCAGCGCACTGCCTGCGGCCACATAATTTGTGACATCCGCGATGTGCACACCCAGGATATACCCCGACCCGTCCCGCTCGAGCGAAACCGCGTCATCAAAATCCCGGGAATCATCTCCGTCGATCGTAATGATCTGCCGGCTCCTCAGATCGAGACGGCCTGCGATGTCCCCCGGACCCGGGCAGGCGGGAAATCTGGCTGCCTGCTCCAGAACCTTCTGCGGAAATTCAGCGGGAACTCCATATTCCAGCACCACCTCCGTGAGCGCTGTCGCCGGATCATCCGGATCCAGCTTACGGATAGCCTTCCGGATCTCCGCGGTAATAACCTTTTCGCTGCGCGAGTTTCCGCCCGCCTCAGAACCCCTGCGGCTCCTTCCGCGGGATTCCCGGTCGCCATGACGGGCATCAACGCCCTTATGGCCGGCCAGATCGCCGCGGCGGAAACCGGAACTCTTACCGTCCGTAAAATCGCCGCGGCGGGAACCGGATCTCTCATCATCCGAAAGATCATTATGGCGGAAATCTGACTCCCTATGGCCCGCAAGAAAAGCAGACTCCCCGGATCCGATTTTTTCTGCCGGATCGCCGGGCCTGACCATTTCATAGCGTCCCTCCTTGTCCTTCCGGATCTTATGTTCCAGAACCAGAGTGTCAAGCGCCTCCATCATATCCTTGATCTTTGCCTTCGGTACGTCCAGAAGAAACGCGATATCCTTCGCGCGCATCGGCTTGTAATTCTTTGATCCGATCAGATCGGCAAGTATCTTCCGCTCCTTCTTTCCTGCAGCCTGTCTTCTGCCCGCGCGGCGGCTGTATGTTTTTTCTCTTCCTCTGTCCTCGGAATTTTTTATGTTTCTGTATTTTTTCATCATTTCCCTTTTAAAATATATAAATTCAACCGCCAGATCTCATCATCTCAAAAACAAAGAAAGGCTGCTGCAATCATCTGCAACAGCCCTACCATGTCATATTCATCAGAAGCTCATATTCAGAACAACCGCAAGTCCGACAAAGACAATCGCCATGATCCTTGTCAGACGGATCAGATTGCCCTCCTTTGAACGGCCCTTGTTCTTGCTCCAGTACGTATCAGAGGTCGTTGCCATACCGGCGATCGCGCCAAGACCTCTGTCCTTGCCCTGCTGCATGAGTACGACAATGATCAGCGCTACGGAATCTATTGCAAACAGAACTGTCAGTACAGTGCGAAGAATAACCAAAACAAACCCTCCTGTTTCTAACCCAAAAACTCACGAATATGATACTAGCATACCTATCTGGGAAATTCAACCCGCTAATTTCATGAATTCCGCAGCCTGATTCATGAATTCCGCGCATTTCGGCAGCTTCTTTCTTTACAGATCCTCCAGAATGATCGTAAACGGACCGTCATTCACCAGCGAGACCTTCATATCCGCGCCGAAAATACCCGTCTGAACCACCGGTACCTGTTCTCTGGCCTTCCGTATGATGTATTCGTAGAGCGCATTTGCCTTATCCGGATTTCCGGCTTCCAGGAAGCTCGGCCGGTTTCCCTTTCTGCAGTTCGCGTGCAGGGTGAACTGGGATACCAGAAGCAGTTCTCCTCCGACATCCTGAAGGGAAAGGTTCGTCTTGCCCTGACTGTCCTCAAAAATGCGCAGCCCGATCAGCTTCTTCAGATATCTGTCGGCAATTTCCTCGGTGTCGCTCTCGCCGACGCCGATCAGCACCAGAAATCCCTTCCCGATCTCACCGGTTGTTCTACCGTCCACCTGAACCCTTGCCTCTGTAACTCTCTGTACCACAAACTTCATGCGTCTTCTCCCTGTTTCTCCGCCTCAGTATGCATCTGTGCCGCGCGTCTCCGTCATTCAATGAATGAGATAAAACACGCTGTGCGAGTTTTATCTCGCTATCGCGGCGCTCGCTGCACACGAATACTTCGCATTCGGCTGCGGCTCACTGTTCGCGTAAATAAAGCCGGTTCCGCCGCTCTGCTGTCTCCGGAAGCCCATCCGCCCGATTTTCTGTCTCTGTCTCATGCACTTATCATGAGCACACCGTCGGTCAATTCTTCTCAGAGAACCTTCGAGAGAAACTCCTGCAGCCTTCCCGCCTTCGGATGATTGAAGATCTCATCCGGGGTTCCCTGTTCCATGATGATGCCGTCCGCCACAAACATGACGCGATCCGCCACCTCTCGGGCGAAGCCCATCTCATGCGTAACCACTGCCATCGTCATTCCGTCATCTGCCAGTTCCTTCATTACATTCAGAACCTCTCCTACCATTTCCGGATCAAGAGCAGATGTCGGCTCATCGAAAAGCATCACCTTCGGGTGCATGGCGAGAGCCCGCACAATCGCAATTCGCTGCTTCTGTCCGCCTGACAGACTGGAAGGATAGGCATCCGCCTTATCCAAAAGCCCGACCCGTTCAAGCAGCTTCTCTGCCTCGGCATCCGCCTCGGCCTGATTCATGCGTCCCGTACGCACCGGAGCGAGGGTGATGTTTCTCCTGACGGTTTTGTTCGGAAAGAGATTAAAATGCTGGAATACCATTCCCATCTGCTGACGCATCTGGTTGATATCCGTCTTGTCCGACGTGATGTCCGTTCCGTCAAAGATAATTTTTCCGGACGTCGGAATCTCCAGAAGATTCAGGCATCGCAGAAAAGTGGATTTTCCCGATCCGGACGGACCGATAATCACGACCTTCTCGCCCTCCGAGATATGATCCGAAATATCATTTAAAACCGTATTGTCACCGAATTTTTTGACCAGGTGCTCGACCTGGATCAGTGCTTTAGCGTCTGTCACTTTTACGCATCCTCCTCTCAAGGATTCCCAGAAGCCAGGTGAGAATCATGACAACCACCAGGTACATGATGGCAATTCCGATGAAGGGCATAAAGGCCTGATAGGTCTTCGCCTGAATCTGCATCGCAACCTTCGTCAAATCCGTAAGTCCAATGACCGTTACCAGGGATGTATCCTTAAACAGTGTGATCAGCTCATTGCCGAGCGCAGGAAGAATATTCTTGACCGCCTGCGGGATGATGATGTCCTTCATTACCGTGGTATAGCCCATTCCCAGCGACCGTCCCGCTTCCATCTGCCCCGGATCGATGGACATAATACCGCTCCGGATGATCTCGGATACATAGGCTCCCGAGTTGATGCCAAGAGCAAGGATGGCAACTCCCACAAGGTTCCGGCTCGCCGCAAAAATAACAAATCCCATAATCAGAAGCTGAACCATCATCGGGGTTCCGCGAATCACTGTCGTGTATACCTCACAGATAATGTTCAGGACTTTCAGTCCTCCGCTGACCTTTCCGATTTTCTGCTGATCGTGCATGGTACGCACAACCGCGACCAGGATCCCGAGTACGATACCGATCGCCAGCGCGCCAAGCGTCACAATAAAGGAAACCCTCAATCCATCCAGATAACGTTTCCATCTGTCAGCCGCCACAAAGCTCTGATAGAAATTGTCGCGCACACCGGCCCAAAATTCTGCCACTGCTTTTTCCTCCCGACTTGAAATTCATCATGCAACACAGAGACATGCATAATTATTCATATATTACTAAAAAAAACGGGATGGTGCAAGCCCATCCCGCCAATAATTCAATTCTGTAAGCCCGTCTGTCAATCCTTCCATCCGGACAACCCCGAAATCACCGCCATCAGCCGGCGGTGGATGCTGAGCTCGTGCTCACGGAAGCGGACGAAGAGCTTACCGCCTCAGAGGACGAATCTGTGTTGATGTACTTGTCGATAATGGACTGTACGGTTCCGTCTGCGATCAGCTTCTTCAGAATGCTGTTGATGGCGTCGCGAAGCGCAGGATTCTTCTTGCTGACTCCGATGGCGTAATCCTCGCTCACATAGTCGGTATCCAGAAGCTTCAGTCCCTTGTTCTGCGCTACAAACGCCTTCGCCGGCTCATTATCGATGATCACGGCATCGATTTTCCCACCGAGCAGAGCCTGAATCGCCATGGCTCCGTTCGTATACGCAACGACATGGTCCTCACCGAAGCCTCCGTGTTCCGGTGTATCAGAAGCATAGATATAACCGGTGGTTCCCTCCTGGCATCCGATCATCTTGTCATTGGAAAGATCATCAACCGATTTGATATCAGAATCCTCCGGAACGATGATGGACTGAACACCCTTCGCATAGCTGTCGGTGAAATCCACGTTCTTCTTTCTCTCTTCACTAACCGTGATTCCCGCCATTGCAATATCTTCCTTGCCGGACTGAACCGATGTGATGACAGAGGAGAAATCCATATCATCGACAACCAGCTTCAGGCCAAGCTCTTTTGCGATCTCTGCAGCGATATCTACGTCGATACCGGTATAGCCGCCATTATCATCCGTCGTCTCATAAGGCGGGAACGCAGCATTTGTCGCCATATGAAGCTCTCCGGAAGTGACGGTCTTGATGTCGCCGTACGAAGAGGCGCTCACAGATGCTGCCGCCTCGGTTGCACTTTCTGCTGATGATGCGGAAGCCGACGCCGCCTCTGAAGAACTGCCTGACGCAGAACCGCATGCTGCCAGCGACAGTGTCATGCCGGCAGTCAGTAAAAGAGCCATTGCTTTTTTCATCATTTCTTCTTCCTCTCTTCCTTAAAAAATCCCTGTTTATTTCCTTCCTTTATAACAGAGCACACGTTGCCGTGCATTCTTATACTGTGCTTTCATCAATGCCATACACAGTACTTTCATCTGCACTTTCACACGGTGCATTGTTATCTGTTCATCTCACCGCAGGGATGATCTCTGAACGTTCAAGATTATAGCCTCTGCGGTTTCTGTAGTCAAGACTCACCTCACGCTGTCCAGTGCTCACAAATATTCACGAATATACACCCTGTTGTTCCTTTCTGTGTATTGGCAGCTCCCCGGTGCTCACAAAAATACACGAGCACACAATAATCCGAATCCAAATAAAAACGCGCCATAATCCGACTATGAACAAATACGCAGTATCATTCGTATCCGAACGACAACGAGATAAAACACGCTGCGCGAGTTTTATCTCGCTATCGCGACGCTCGCCGCACACGAATACTTCGCATTCGGCTGCGGCTCACTGTTCGCGTAAAAACAGACAGCGCGATCCGCCCCTCCCGGGGTAAAGACCACGCTGTCTTTCCATCTGTCTTTATGTTATTGCGGCGCCGCAAACTCCTTATTTTCTGACAAGAAGAGACTTGCCGGTCATCTCCGCCGGCTTCTCCATTCCCATCAGCTCGATCAGCGTCGGAACAATGTCACAGAGCGCTCCGCCTTCTCTGAGGGTGTAGGCAGGATCACAGTTCACAAGCAGGAACGGAACCGGATTTGTGGTATGAGCAGTCCACGGCTCTCCTGTAGCGGGATCCACCATCAGCTCTGCATTTCCGTGGTCCGCGGTGATGAACATCTGTCCGTCGACCTCCTTCAGAGCCTCTACTGCTCTTCCGACGCACTCATCTACCGCTTCGATCGCCTTAATCGCGGCAGCCTCGACTCCTGTATGACCTACCATATCCGGGTTCGCGAAATTGATGATAATAACATCGTACTTCTGAGAACGGATAGCCTCACAGAGCTTGTCGCATACCTTCGGCGCACTCATCTCCGGCTGAAGGTCGTAGGTAGCTACCTTCGGAGAAGGGATCAGGAAACGGTCCTCTCCTTCATTCGGCTCCTCAACGCCTCCGTTAAAGAAGAAGGTGACATGCGCGTATTTCTCGGTCTCAGCGATTCTGGCCTGCTTCATTCCCTTCTTCGCGAGCCATTCCCCGAACGTATTTGTGAGTTTCTCGTTCTTAAAAGCAATGTACTTGTTCGGGATGGTCTCATCATAATCCTTGAAGCACACAAAGGTAAGATTCTCAATTCTCTTTCTCCCGAAGCCCTTGAAATCCGGGTCGCAGAAGGCTCTCGTAAGCTCTCTCGCGCGATCAGGACGGAAGTTGAAGAAGATCACACTGTCCCCTCCCTTTACCGTTGCAACAGGAGTCCCGTCTTCGTTCTTCATGACCGTTGGAATCACAAACTCGTCCGTGATCTCCTTGTCATAGGAGGCCTGCATCGCGCGAAGCGGATCTGTGCCTCCATCGACGCCCTCTCCCTTTGTCAGAGCGTCATATGCCTTCTCCACGCGATCCCAGTTCGTATCACGGTCCATCGCATAGTAACGTCCGGAGATGACACCGATCCTTCCGACTCCGATCTCTTTCATCTTGTCCATCAATTGACGAATATATTCGATTCCCGAGGTCGGCGGCGTGTCACGTCCGTCCAGGAAACAATGCACATAAACTCTGTCAAAATTTTCTTTTTTGCACAGCTCAAGGAGCGCATACAGATGTGTAATATGGCTGTGCACACCGCCATCGGAAAGAAGGCCCCAGAGATGAAGATCTCCGTTGTTCTTCTTCGCGTTGTTGATCGCCAGCAGAAGCTCTTCGTTCCGGAAGAAATCGCCGTCATCAATTGCCTTTGTGATCCGGGTCAGATCCTGATACACAATACGGCCGGCGCCCATATTCATATGTCCGACCTCGGAATTTCCCATCTGTCCATCCGGAAGCCCTACATAATGGCCGCTTGCCTGTCCCTGAACATACGGGCACTGGCTCTTTAACTGATCCATCACCGGTGTTCTCGCCTCACAGATCGCGTTGTGCTCGCAAACCGGATTCTCACCGTAGCCATCGAGGATCATCAGAACAGTTGGTTTCTTTGCCATAATTCATTTCTCCTTATATGTTATCTATCTGTTATCTATCTGTTATCTATCTGTCAGCGCTTTGCCGACTGGTTCATTCTGCCAGTCCCTTCCAGGCTGTCTCACCGTCAAACAGTCTGTCATTACGTCAATGCTTATCATACTAATACTGTCCGAAAAAAACAAGCAGATATTTGCCGGACAAAAGCCAATATGTTATACTTCATGACAGACTTGTGATTCTGCCTGTCGGATGCAGCGTCATCTTCTTATTATGATATCCACCGGATATCGCAGAAACATCAGAGTCAGAAAAGATCTTGAGGCTTCAGAATCTCGGGGCTTTACCCCCGAAACTGCAGACTCTGTCATTTGAACTTCCAATTCCGAAGAAAGTCAGGAGTTTTACATATGCTGGAATCCGGTACATCACTGTATAAACTTATCATACTGTTCATGCTCGGAAAGGTCACCTTTCCGCTCACCAACGCCCAGATCTCCGATCTGATCCTGAGCCGCAGATATACCTCCTATTTTCATCTTCAGGAGGTTCTCTCGGAGATGATCGATACCGGTCTCCTCGAGATCGAGACCACCAATCACACGACCTATTACCGCATGACCGATCAGGGAAAGCAGACGCTGGAATACTTTCAAAATGAAATCCCGCCGGAAATCCGCCGGGAAATCGCCAATTACCTGGTTCTGCACTCCTATGAGATGCGCAACGAATCATCGACTCTTGCCGATTATTTCCGCAATTCCAACCAGGACTATACCGTGAACTGTATGGTCAAGGAGGGAAAACAGACGCTCATCGAGCTGAAGTTCACGGTTCCCACCGAGGAGGCCGCGCGGACGCTTTCGGAAAACTGGAAGAAGAAGAGCCAGGAAACCTACGCGGCGATCATGAAGATTCTCATGTAACCACGACGGAGAAAAATCCGGAGTCCCCGTTTACTTCAGATTTTTCTCACGGCCGATTTTTTCAAAATACTGTCTGATCTTCTCTTCATAACCGTTTCCGGTCGGATGATAGAATACTGCATCCTTTATCTCGTCCGGCAGGTATTGCTGTTCTACATAGTGGTTCGGATAGTCGTGCGCATATTTGTAACCGATGCCATGGCCGAGCTGCTCATGGCTTTTATAATGTGCGTCCTGCAGATGAACGGGCACCGTCGTCTGCTTCTTCCGCACGGATTCCATCGCCTCGAAAACCGCCTCTGTGCAGGCATTGCTTTTCGGCGCTCCGGCCACATAAATCGCAGCCTGGGCGAGGATGAGCTGGGATTCCGGCATTCCTACCCGCTCCACCTCCTGTGCCGCAGAGGCAGCCACCACCATGGCCATGGGATCCGCGTTTCCGACATCCTCCGATGCGCAGATCATGATTCTTCTCGCGATAAATTTTACATCCTCCCCCGCGTAGAGCATTTTTGCCAGATAGTAAACGGCAGCGTCCGGATCCGATCCCCTCATGCTTTTAATAAAGGCAGATATCGTGTCGTAATGCTGGTCTCCCGCCTTGTCATAGCGAACCACTCTCTTCTGAATACACTGCGAGGCAGTCTCCAGATCAATGTGGATTTTCCCGTCCTCCGGCGACGGCTCTGTCGTCAGAATTCCCAGTTCTATCGCATTCAGCGCCTCTCTGGCGTCACCGCCCGCAATGTCCGCGAGAAACTCGCAGGCTTCCGGCTCCAGAACGGCATGATAGCTGCCCATTCCTTTGACCGGATCGGTCACCGCTCTGTTCAGAAGCTCGCGGATGTTCTCCGTCGACAGCGGCTTCAGCTCAAATACCACGGATCTTGAGATCAGGGCAGAATTCACCTCAAAATAGGGATTCTCCGTCGTGGCACCGATCAGAATGACCGTGCCGTCCTCTACATACGGAAGTAGGTAGTCCTGCTGCCCCTTATTGAACCGGTGAATCTCATCGATGAACAGAATCGTCTTTCTGCCATACATTCCCCGGCGTTCCTGTGCCGCCCGTATCGCGTCTTCCATATCCTTCTTCCCGGACGCCGTCGCATTCAGCTGCACAAACTCCGCGCTCGTCGTATTCGCAATAACATGGGCAAGCGTCGTTTTTCCCGTTCCGGGCGGTCCGTATAAAATCAGCGAGCTCAGCTTGTCCGCCATGATGGCGCGGTAGAGAAGCTTTCCCTTCCCGATGATATGTTCCTGCCCCACTACCTCGTCCAGCCGTTCCGGCCTCATCCGGGATGCCAGAGGCGCTTCCTTCTCCATGTTTTTTTCCTTCATATAATCGAACAGATCCATCCTTATCCCTCAGCTGTTTTCACGATAAATGTTCCATTGCTGCTGTATACGACCTCTCCCAGGTCCGCAATGCCCTCCGTATTCACGGTTCCGTACTTCGCGTATTCCTCACTTCCCACGAATATATAAGAGATTCCATACTTTTCAATCAGGCTCCGGACCTCTTCCGCGTCATCTGAGGTATAAATCGTCTTGATATCCGCGGACCTCTGATTCAGATCCTCCGGATCGCTCCGCCACAGCCATTCATGGACATACCAGCCGAGCACGGTCGGAAGTCCGGTCATCGCCGATACCCGGCACGCGGTGCTGTAGCTGTCTCCGTCCGCTTCCAGGACGACCGGCTGCCCCGGAACATTCTCATTCAGCCACCGGATTGCTCCCGCGTCAGCCGGATAGGAGCTCTCCAGAAATGATGTGGCATCCAGGCCCTGATAATTTTTATAACGGAAAATGTTTCCCATAAACTGACGCACCGATACAGGGAAGTATCCGAGCGTCAGTCCGAAAAACACAGCCGCGGCAATTCCTGCAATCCGGCGCAGCCTCTGTCTGGAAGCCAGAAAACAGATGACGGCATACGCCATCATCATCCCGTAGAGGATAAACGCCTGATACGTCATCTTGAACATCGTATTGGACCTCGGGTACCCGCTGGACTCATAGATGTCCCTGACATACACAATTTCCGGCACGAGCACAAGACCGAAAGCACACAGTCCGAGAATCAGCGCGAAATGATCCGGCAGCGGCGTTGTTCGAAAATACCCGGTTTTTTCACCGGCGTCCTCCGCGGTTCCTTCTCTTCCGTTCCTGCCTCCACTAATCGCACCTGGCATTTTTTTCCTGTAATTCCCGACTGCAGTGACAATCAGCATAAGAAAGACCGCAAAGGGGAATCCCCACAGAATCAGCAGCTGATACAGCGGCGTATGGGTCCGGCAGAACGCCACGCCGGAAACCGGCGACTGGAACTGAAGACGGAAGGGAATCGAGGTCACCGTTGATAACACCGCCAGCACTGCGGTGTGATACACGACCGACACAATCCTTTTCTTCCGGCTCCGGCAGCTGCTGTTCAGAGCGCGGAAGATTATACAGAAAAAGGCGACGGCCAAATATATGACATAATCCCAGAAATTCGTCCACTGGAACATGCCGATCAGGGCTGCTGCCGACAGAAATCTCGCGTCCGGGAGATATCTTCTCTCCCGTCCAGTACAGTTCTCCCGTCCGGTGCAGTTCTCCCATCCGGTGCAGATCCAGGCATAGAGGAGCGCCACCACCGTCAGCACAAAAATGATGTTGCACATGTGCGCGTGAACGTCTCCGAGAATGAATGAGTAGGAGGGAAACTCGTGAATAGTCCGGTCAGCGGTATTCACCGGATTGTATCCGATGTAGCGCGTTGAGTCGGCAAACCAGTAATAATCCCTGCCATCCGGCATCGGGAGTCCGAGCGGCTTCCCGAAAATTCCGTATATCACATAGTGGCCGTTTCCGGCAAGTGAAACCGCCGCGCCGCCGATCAGTCCGCCTGCGGCGGCCCATACGCCGGCATGCGGACGATCCTCCATTCGGTCAGCCACCATCTGACGCACAATAGAAAACGGAAGTACAAATCCAAGGGCGGCGATCATCGCGCGGTAAATGTTGTAGGCATAAGAAACGCCGACACCGCACATTTTCCCCAGATAGACACCGAAATACTGCCCGCCGTAATAATAGTTGATAGCAGCTGTTCCGTACCAGATATCTTTTGCCGGCAGAGATGTGCTTCGATACATTGCAGCCATAAAGCCGTAATCCATGAACTTCTCCGTTCCGCTCGCCTGCGGCCGGAAGCCGATGAGGTAGGCCCAGAACAGAAAGAGTCCGAAGAACAGCACCTCCTCCGCAAGAATCAGATTAATGTCCATCTGTCTCTTTGCAGGTTTCAGCATGAACAGTACCCAGCACACACCGATGAGGATCAGTGTGACAGCCAGTGCCCTGTGCCCGGTAAACCGAAGAATGTCCGCGAGCCCGAGAACCCACACCACATATCCGCCTGCCGCAATCCCGATCACCCGGGAGAACAGCCATCCTCCGTCGTGAAATGCTGCGAACAGAATTCTGGTCAGCGGAAAAAATCCAGCCCCGATGATCAGAAGCAGCAGATACCACCTGAAAAACGGGAAAAAGCTGCTTCCAAGAAGCGCGCCCGCTGCCGCAAGTATAAGGAAAAAGATGGCCAGGAAGCCGATCGAGGAGTTTTTCATTTTCGTAAACAATCTGTGGTCCTCCGGAAAATATTTTTCAGAATATGATCACTCTGGAATTGTTCCAGCGAGATAAAACACGCTGCGCGAGTTTTATCCCGCTATAGCGACGCTCGCCGCACACGAATACTTCGCATTCGGCTGCGGCTCACTGTTCGCGTAAAAAACAAGAGCTGCCCGACGTGCGTCAGCACTTCGGACAGTTCTATTCTATCGAGAACGGATAGCTGTTTCAACAATGCGCGCCGCCGTCCAGAAGCTCCGGCGGGTATAGTCCATCCTCCGTCATCTTCTTCAGCGCGGCGGTCACCACCGGCTTATCCTCCTTATAGGTCACACCGTACCACTTGTCCGGCGTCGTCATCACCTTCACCGCCGCCTTGTCTTCGGCCAGAAGATCCGCGACAACCGAGGGAAGGAAATACTCTCCCTTCAGCGGATTCTCCTTCAATGTCCGGTCAAGAAACGCCGGGAAACGCGCGAGGAGCTCATTCATGATGCTGTAGTTGAAGCCCCACATATTCATGGAAACCACCGTGTCATCCGCAAGGGGTGTCCAGGTCTTCCCGTCATCCTCGGTGTACTCGATGCCGGTCGGATGCTTCTCGATCCGGGTGCGCTCGTGAATTCCCACGAGCTCCTCCCGGTCATTCACCTCGCAGATTCCGCGGGAGACATATCCGTTTTCTGTCACGGTATTCTTCAGCTGATATCCGACCATCGCGTAGCGGTACTTCGTATCATCGCCGTTGTGCGCCAGGTAATCATACATCTTACGAAATGCATCTCTCCCGTAATAGTCATCCGCGTTGATCACTGCGAACGGAGATCCGTGAACCGCAAAAAAGCAGGACAGAACGGCGTGTCCCGTCCCCCATGGTTTCACACGCCCCTCCGGCACCTGATAGCCCGCCGGCAAATCGTTCAGTCTCTGAAATGCATAACTGACCTTCACCCTGCTGCTGATCCGGTCTCCGATTCTCTCCTGGAAGATCTGCTTATTTTCCTCCTTGATGACAAAAATAATTTCCCGGAATCCGGCCTGTACCGCATCATAAATTGAATAATCAATGATCAGATGCCCCCGCTCATCCATAGGGTCCATCTGCTTCAAGCCGCCGTACCGGCTGCCCATGCCGGCCGCCATTATGACAAGGACCGGGTGGTTGTTATTTTCCATCTCCTCCACCTCTTTCTATCATTCTTCTATCATCTTCTGCGAAGAATCTTTTTAGCTCACAACGCCTTTTTTCTCAGTAACTCTTTCTGCAAAATCTATCAATCAGAGCTGTCAACGAGATAAAACACGCTGTGCGAGTTTTATCTCGCTATCGCGACGCTCGCCGCACACGAATACTTCGCATTCGGCTGCGGCTCACTGTTCGCGTAAATCAGAGCTGTGCAATTCACACCATGAGAATCAGTTATCTTCCTCTGTCAGCGTATATACCGAGCGCTTTCTCGCGTCCGCGTCCGCTGCCAGATACTCATCATACGTTGTCACCTTATCAATCAGCGTCCCGTCATGTCGGAATTCCATGATGCGGTTTGCCGTCGTCTGCACAAACTGATGGTCGTGACAGGTAAACAGCAGCACACCCGGGAACTTGATCAGACCGTTGTTCAGCGCCTGAATCGACTCCATATCCAGATGGTTGGTCGGCTGGTCCAGAACGAGCACATTCGCGCCCGAAATCATCATCTTCGACAGAAGGCATCTGACCTTCTCGCCTCCGGACAGTACCCTTACCTTCTTGACACCGTCATCTCCGGCGAAGAGCATTCTTCCGAGGAATCCGCGCACATAGGTTGCGTCCTTGATCTCCGAATACTGGGTCAGCCACTCCGCGATCGTCAGATCGGAGTCGAATTCCTCCGTATAGTCCTTCGGGAAAAATGCCTGTGACGTGGTTACGCCCCACTTATAATATCCCTCGTCCGCCTCATCTTCACCGGCAATGATCTTGAACAGCTCCGTCGCGGCCTGCTCGTTGGAGCCGACAAAAGCGACCTTATCTTCTCTTCTGAGCGTGAACGAGACATCGTCCAGTACCTTCACACCGTCGATGGTCTTGCTGATGTTGTGAACCTCAAGAACCTCATTCCCGATCTCTCGGTTCGGACGGAAATCAATATAGGGATATTTCCGGCTGGATGGCTTGATATCATCCAGCTGAATCTTCTCCAGCGCCTTCTTACGGGAAGTCGCCTGCTTCGATTTCGAGGCGTTCGCCGCAAACCGGGAAATAAATTCCTGCAGCTCCTTGATCTTCTCTTCCTTTTTCTTGTTTGCTTCCTTCTTCTGCTGCAGCAGGAGGTTGCTGGACTCGAACCAGAAATCGTAGTTTCCGGCATAGAGCTGAATCTTGCCGTAATCGATATCCGCGATGTTTGTGCAGACCTTATTCAGGAAATACCGGTCATGGGACACAACGATGACGGTATTCTCGAAATTGATCAGGAACTCCTCCAGCCAGTCGATGGCGTCCAGATCCAGATGGTTCGTCGGCTCATCAAGAAGCAGAATATCCGGGTTTCCAAACAGAGCGCGCGCCAGAAGCACCTTTACCTTCTGCGGACCGTCCAGCGTTCCCATCTGCGCATAATGGAGATCCGTCTCGATTCCGAGTCCGTTCAGCAGCTGCTCTGCGTCCGTCTCCGCGTCCCATCCGTTCATCTCGGCAAACTCCGCCTCAAGCTCACTGGCCTTGATGCCGTCTTCATCCGTGAAATCCGGCTTCGCGTAGAGCGCGTCCTTCTCCTTCATGATCTCATAAAGTCTTCCGTTTCCCTGGATGACTGTATCGAGAACCGGCTGATCGTCATACTTAAAGTGATCCTGCTCCAGGAAAGAAAGCCTCTGTCCCGGCGTGATCGTGACGTCCCCGTTCGTCGGCTCCAGCTGACCGGAGAGAATCTTCAGAAATGTCGATTTTCCGGCACCGTTCGCACCGATCACACCATAACAGTTGCCTTCCGTAAACTTGATGTTTACGTTCTCGAAAAGAGCCTTCTTCCCCACTCTCAGTGTTACGTTGTTCGCAGCTATCATATCAAATTCCTTTCTATCGGACAATTATACCCAGCGTCAGTCGCTACACATAATAACGCATTCCGTTCTTTTTCACAAGTCAATCCTGTCTTATGAATCGCTGGTCAGTGAAAAGAACCAGTCAAGCCGGTTCCGTTTCTCCGCCAGCTCGTTGTACTGCAGGCACTCGTACTGCCACTCATCCATCAGATCCTTTTCACTTCCGCCGGACCAGGTATGCCAGTTTCCGTCTGCATCCTCATAGCCCATGTGATTCAGCGCCGGTATTCTGGTCATGAGATTTTTCAAATAATAATTGTAATCCGTCATCTGCAGACCGGTCTGCTCCAGAAGCAGAGTGCTTAGATAATTCGTGCTCGTCACCACGTTCTGTTGTTCCGGGATATCATAATTCGCCCAGATCAGGAACGGTGTCGCGTAATAGTGCTCCTGCTGCTCCAGATCAAGCGAATTATAATTCTCACCGGACACATATTCCGTAAACGAATCCGGCATGGTCGGATAATGATCGCCAAACATAACAATCAGCGTAGGCTCATCATAGTCCTTGAAATAGTCGATCAGATACTCCAGTGCGTCATCGCTCAGTTTTTCCAGCGAGAGGAACCGGCTCACGACATCGTTCTCGTACCCGTCAACCGTAATGGTTTCATCAACGTCGTCTGTCGTATACCCGCCGTGGTTCTGCATGGTCACATCAAAAAGGAAGAACGGATTCCCCGCCTTGTTTTCCTCGTTGACTTCCTGGATGATCTTCTTGTAATTCGACATATCGCTGATGTGGCTGTGAACGTATTCCACATCGTCCTCATCGGTAAAATCATCCTGTGTGTAAAACCGGTCAAATCCCAGGAGACGATACGCGGTCTCACGATTCCAGTTGCTTCCCTTGTACGGATGCATAGCCGCCGTTTTATATCCCTGTGCCTCCAGGGTAGAGACAATCGAGTACTGATCATGCGTGAAATAGCTCACATACGGAACCATAGCCGGAAATCTCTTCACAGAATTTCCGGTCAGGAATTCGTACTCCGTCTTTGCCGTTCCGCCTCCGGTGATGCACACCAGCGTATGTCCCTTTATCGTATTCTCCTGTAACGATTCATAGAACGGCATCACCGGCTCGTTTGTCTTCAGATCCCCGATATAGCTGTAATCCGCCCAGGACTCATTCATAATCGCGATAATATTCACCGGCTTTACCGTGGAAGCATCCCCTGTCCCTGCGGATGTTCCGTCCCCGGAATTCGAACTCTTTGCCGAATCCGAGCTCTTTGCGGAATCTGCGCTGCTCCCGGAAGTGTCGCTGTCGCCTGCCTTCCCGCTGTCCTCCGCGCTGTTCTTCTCCGTCTTTACAAAATCCTCCGCGATCTTCTCTGTTCCGCTCACGGTATAGCCCTCCGGCGGACTAAGTCTCATATATTTCGCGACACAGAAAAACCCGACGGTTGTTCCATACTCGGTATAGGTCTTGATCGGTGCGAACAGATCCGTCAAAATTCCAAGACCTCCGTTCCAGTTCACATTCAGATAGAAAAAATACATGCCGAACATGAACACCGCGATCCCGGCGCGCATAAGAATCTTTCCGATGATGCCTCTGCGGATCAGTACATAGTTCCGCATGTGAAGCAATAGTCCCAGAACGCAGAAGTACATCACGAGATCGAGCACGATCCCTCTCGTCAGCGTATACGTATAGGATCCGGAAACCGTCGCCGCCGTCGAAAGCGAGAAGAAATCGATCAGCTGCAGCGGCTCTCCCCGGAACAGATACACAAAATAAAAGGCAATGCTGATAAACGACCAGATGGACAAGACCAGCATCAGAGAGCGCTTGAGCGAATTCAGCCAGAAGAATGCGATCAGGTTCATGATCAGGATGCCCGCGATATTCAGAAGCCTGTACTTCCATTCCATCGCGACCAGCTCCGTGTTGTTGATATACTCGATGATAAAAAAGCACCAGACATCCACGGCGAGCATGATCACAAAATGCCACGGCCAGATCTGGAGGCATGCCTCCTTTCCTTTCTCATCCACCCTGTCCAGGGGATGCAGGACGAAGGTACAAATCAGGGCGGACGCCGCCACGGCGGCGATCAATCCCGCAAAAAGGATTTCACCGGAGCGCATCTCTATCTTTACGCTGCCGATCAGGGCCCTGCGCTGCGTCATCAGAAAAATGAACACGCAGATCCAGTAAAGCGCCCAGAATATTTTGTAGCCGACGGACCACTCACGGCCCCGATATCGAATCTCCATCTGAATAAACACCCGCTTTCCCGTCAAAAATATCTGTGTAATACATGCAGACACAGCTACTTCGAGACTGCGCCGCATACCCGAATATTTTACATTTTTTGGAATGGATTTGCAAACCCGCGGCGCCAGAATTCACGGAATTCACAGTTTTCTCATAAAGCCTCCGCCTCTCCCTCGCAATCCAACAAAATCAGTCATGATTTTATCACGTAAGCCTGTGGTTTGCTTGCACATTTCATTTCTCCGTGCTATCATAATTCTGTGATATGGTGGGGCGAATGCCGCGACAGACCAACGAAGCAGGTCGCCTGTCAGCGGCATGGGAACGGTGAACCAGCGATGTGACACGGGGACTTATACCGTTTGCAGCGCCCCGCTTTCGGGGCATGTTGGTTCATAAAAAGAAAGGACAGCATCATGGAACACTTCCATATTCTCACGGATATCTATTTTGGCGAGAAATCACTCGACCGCCTGAGCCAGATCGACAGTCAGAAGGTCTTTATCGTAACCGACCCCTTCATCGTTAAGAGCGACGCGATCCGCAACATCGTAAAGCCTCTGTCGAAGGGCGGCATTGCCTATGAAATATTTACTGAGGTCGTTCCGGATCCTCCCATCTCAAAAGTCGTTGCCGGCGTGAGAGCCTATCTCGAATCCGGCTGCGATACGATCGTGGGCGTCGGCGGAGGATCTGCCATGGACCTGTCCAAGTCCATCCGCAAAATGTCAGAGAGCATGAATGACGGAAAGCACATCCGCCTGATCTGTATTCCGACGACGAGCGGCACCGGAAGCGAGGTGACCTCTTTTGCCGTCATCAGCGATCCGGATCATCAGAGAAAAATCCCACTTGTCTCAGAGGATATGTCTCCGGACGAGGCGATTCTCGACGCGGTTCTGGTGCGGAGCGTGCCCGCATCCGTAACGGCAGACACCGGGATGGATGTGCTCACCCACGCGGTCGAAGCCTATGTCAGCACAAAGCACAACGACTTTTCCGGCGCGCTTGCAGAAAAAGCCGTTGAGATCGTAGGTCAGTACCTCTTCCGCTCCTATTCGGACAGCAACGACACCCACGCCCGGGAGAAGATGCACACGGCCGCGACGCTGGCGGGACTTGCCTTTAACTCCGCCTCTCTCGGCCTGAACCACGGAATGGCGCATCAGCTCGGCGCGCATTTTCATATTCCGCACGGACGTGCCAATGCCATGCTGCTTCCGATCGTCACGGAATACAATGCCGGTGTATCCAACCTCACAAAGAACAGGGATCTGTCTGATGATCCCGTCGTGGAACGTTACTGCAACATCGCCACGATGCTCGGTCTTTCCAGCTTCAACCCGGTCATGACCATTCACTCTCTGTGCAATTACATGAGATACATGTCGGAGAGCATGGGAATTCCTCAGCATCTCTCCGAGATCCTGGATATTTCAAAGGAAGAATATGAGACACACCTCGACAATATGGCCGAGGCTGCCCTGAACGACTCCTGCACGGAAACCAATCCGAGACAGCCGCTGAAGCCGGAAGTCATTGAGCTCTACCGGAAGCTCTGGTAATCCATGAGCAACTGATTGCAAAAACTGCCGCATAAAACAGATGTCCTCTTCCGGTGTCTGTATTATGCGGCAGTTTTTGATTTCTTTTTCCGGATCACTTTTCAATCTTATGTATGAACAGCCCGCTTCTGAGCTTCGGCTCGAACCAGGTGGATTTCGGCGGCATCAGCAGCCCGGCATCCGCCACGGCAAATAGCTCGCTGATTGAGGTGGGATACAGGGCAAAAGCTGCCTCGCAGTCTTCATGACATCTTCGCTCCAGTTCTCTGAGCCCCCGGATTCCTCCGACAAAATCAATTCTCGCGTCCGTTCTCGGATCCTGTATATTCCAGATCGGTCCCAGCGCCTCCCTCTGCAGATACTCCACATCCAGACAACCTATCGGATCTGTCTTCAGAAGATGTTTCCGTGTCTGCAGACGATACCATTTTCCCTCCAGGTACAGACCCATCTCACCCTTCTTGGCAGGCCGGTACGGAGATTCCGGTGCCTCTGCGATCCGGAAGACCTCATCCAGCTTCTCCAGAATCTCATCCGGCTCATATCCGTTCAAATCCTTCAGCACCCGGTTATAGTCCATGATCTGAAGTTCATCATCCGGAAACAGTACTGAAAGGAAATAGTTAAACTCCTCTCTTCCGGTATAACCCGGATGCTCCTCTCGTCTCTTCAGCGACACAGAAACTGCGGAAGCCGCCCTGTGATGTCCGTCGGCAATGTACGTATGATCAAGCGCCGCAAATGCCTCCGTCAGCGCCGCAATCTGATCATCTCTGTCGATTCTCCACACCCTGTGAATCACACCGTCCTCGGCGATGAAATCCAGTACCGGCGCCTTCATGCTCTCCTGCTCGATCAGCCTTTTGATCTCCGGATGCGACCGGTAGGCAAGAAAAATCGGTCCTGTCTGCGCGCTGCACGCATCGATATGATCAAAGCGGTCCTTTTCCTTGTCCTTTCTGGTGTTCTCGTGCTTTCGAATCACATTGTTCAGATAATCGTCTACCGAAGAACACGCGACCAGTCCCTTCTGACTCCTTCCGTTCATGATCAGCTCCCAGATATAGAAGCAGGCCCGGCTGTCCTCCTCGAATATTCCTTTTTCCTGCCACTCGCGAAGCATGGAAGCGGCCTTCGCATAGACACAGGGCGCATAGATGTCCTGTTCCGCCGGAAACTGTGTCTCCGCGCGGTCTATTGCGAGAAAAGACAGCGGATTCTTCTCCACAACCTCTCTTGCCTCCTCCCGGTTATATACATCATACGGCAGAGCCGCCACAAGCGCTGCCTTCTCCTTCACCGGTGTCAATGCCCGGAACGGTCTGATTACTGCCATTCTTACTCCTCCTGTAAACAGCTTTCCGCTGCAAATATTCCCATTTCCTGAATACGTTCGCTCACAAACATACCTCTTTCCTGAATACGTTCGCTCATAAGCGCAGAAACCCCGGAAATTTCTTTCCGGGGTTTCATCCTTTTCGTGCCAGTTATCTCGTTATGACTCTTGCCTTCAGCACACCGTCGGTGGCCTCAATCTTCGTCATCACCTGTTCGTTCACCGGCGACTCAAGATCGATGACCGTATAAGCGAAATCACCGCGGCTCTTGTTCGCCATGTTCGCAATATTAAATCCCTCATCCGAAAGGATTCTTGTAAATCTTCGGATCATGTCCTTCACATTTCTGTGGCAGATGCACAGACGCGCCGCATCACGCAGAATGCCATTGTTCATGTTCGGATAATTCACAGAATGGCTGATATTTCCGTTCTCAATGAAATCTCTGAGCTCCTTGACCGCCATCTCCGCGCAGTTGTCCTCAGCTTCCTCAGTGGAAGCTCCGAGATGAGGGGTAATAATGGTGTTCGGCGCATTGATGATCTTGTCATTGGCAAAATCCGTCATGTATCTTCTGACCTTGCCGCTTTTCAGGGCATCGACCATCGCATCCTCGTCCACCAGAATATCACGCGCGTAGTTCATGACTACAACACCCGGCTTCATCATCTCGATTGCCTCACGGCTGATCATGCCTCTTGTGCTGTCAGTCGCCGGTACATGAACGGTGATGAAATCGCATTCCTTGTAGATCTCATTGACATCCTGAATGTGACGTATCGTTCTGGAAAGGTTCCATGCGGCATCGACCGACAGGAAAGGATCATAGCCGTAGACATCCATCCCGAGGTGTGTCGCCGCATTCGCTACGAGCTGCCCGATTGCACCAAGTCCGATGATTCCCAGCTTCTTCCCGCTGATCTCGGTTCCGGCGAACTGCTTTTTGGCTTTCTCCGCGTCCTTGCCGATATTTTCATCCTCGTGATTTGCTCTGACCCACTCGATGCCGCCGATAATGTCACGGGATGCCAGAAGCATTGACGCAATGACCAGTTCCTTTACGGCATTCGCATTGGCTCCGGGAGTGTTGAACACAACAATTCCCTTCTCTGCGCATTTCTCAAGCGGAATGTTGTTGACACCGGCACCCGCGCGGGCGATTGCCAGAAGCTTGCCTCCAAACTCCATATCATGCATTTTTGCGCTTCTGACCAGAACGGCATCTGCGTCTTCGAACCGGTCTGTCTCCCTGTACTGGTCGCTGAATCGCTGAAGACCAACTTTTGAAATATTATTCAAACAATTGTACTGGTACATTATTTCAGATTCTCCTTCTCAAACTCACCCATGAATTTCACGAGAGCCTCAACACCCGCGTATGGCATCGCATTGTAAATGGAAGCGCGCATCCCGCCGACAGTACGATGGCCCTTCAGGTTCTCCAGTCCGGCCTCCTTCGCCTCGGCGACAAACTTTGCATCCAGATCTTTATCTCCGGTTACAAACGGAACGTTCATCAGAGAACGGTCCTCTTTCCGAACTGTGCCCTTGAACAGCTTTGACTGATCGAGATAATCATAGAGGAGTTTTGCCTTCTTTTCATTGCGCTCGTTCATCGCCTCAAGTCCGCCGTTTTTCTTCAGCCACTTGAAGACCTTTCCGCAGATGTAGATGCACCAGCAGTTCGGCGTGTTGTACAGAGAATTCTTGTCCGCCTGCGTCTTATATTTCATCATCGTCGGCGTACCCGGCAGACAGCTGTCCGTGATCAGGTCATCGCGGATTACGGTAATAACCATTCCCGCAGGTCCGACATTCTTCTGAACGCCGCCGAAGAAGAGACCGTATTTCTCAACATCGATCGGGCGTGACAGGAAATTGGAGGAAACATCCGCCACAAGGAGTTTGCCCTTCGTGTTCGGAAGCTTCTTGTACTCTGTTCCGTAAATGGTATTGTTTTCACAGATGTATACATAATCCGCGTCATCATCGATGGGAAGGTCGGAGCAGTCTGGGATATAGGTGTAATTCTGATCCTCGGAGGAAGCAACCGCATTTGCCTTGCCATAGATCTGAGCCTCCTGGTATGCCTTCTTCGCCCAGTTTCCAGTGATGATGTAGTCAGCGACACGGTTCTTCATGAGATTCATCGGAATCTGCGCAAACTGAAGACTTCCGCCGCCCTGTAAGAACAGAATCTTATAATTATCCGGAACTCCGACAAGCTCGCGGAAATCCTGCTCGGCTTCATTGATAATATCATCGAACATTTTAGATCGGTGACTCATCTCCATGACCGACATTCCGCAGCCACGGTAGTCCATCATCTCTTCCTGCGCTTCCTTCAGAACCTCCTCCGGAAGAACAGCCGGTCCGGCCGAAAAATTATAAACTCTGCTCATTTTGATATCCTCCTGGTAAAATTCTAGTATGCAATCTCTCGTCTGAAAGACACTTTAATATGATAAACTTCTGACAAACGCTTGTCAATCTCCGAACGTTCAAAATCTGAACCGCCAAACACTCAGAATCCGAAGATAACAGAACAGCCGTGTAATCCCATCCCTGCCATTTACACGTGATCAGCAGGGCAGAATTGCTAAAACTCCGATGAATATAACACGCCTCTGCCGTTTTTTCATGATCACACACATCTTAAACGAGATAAAACACGCTGCGCGAGTTTTATCTCGCTATCGCGACGCTCGCCGCACACGAATACTTCGCATTCGGCTGCGGCTCACTGTTCGCGTAAAAAAACGACAGAGCCGCAAATACTGCCGCTCTGCCGGATATACAATGCGCTGATTTTATTTGTTCCAGTTCTCCATGTCTTTCTGATCGTAGATTTCATCATTCGGCTTGCCGGCCGGAATCATCGGAGAAACCTTATCGTCCGGATCTATGACACAGTCGAGCACGACAGGCTTCTGATCAGCAATTGCCTTCTCAAGAGCAGGCGCAAATTCCTCTGCCTTCGTGATGCGGACACCTTCTGCGCCGAGCGCTTCCGCCACCTTGACGAAATCGACCTTGTCATCCAGTATTGTGTTGGAGTAACGCTGTCCGTAGAACAGGTTCTGCCACTGGCGGACCATTCCGAGCACATGGTTGTTGATCACAACCTCAATCACCGGAATGCCGCTGCGGGCAGCCGTGGCAATCTCGTTCATATTCATGCGGAAACAGCCGTCCCCGGCGATGTTGATGACCGTTTTGTCCGGTCTTCCGCACTTCGCTCCAATCGCCGCGCCGAGTCCATATCCCATCGTTCCAAGTCCTCCGGAGGTAATCAGCGTCCTCGGTTCCGTATACTTGTAATACTGAGCCGCCCACATCTGGTGCTGTCCCACATCCGTGCAGATAATCGCCTGCCCCTTTGTGATCTCATAAATCTTCCGGATGACAAACTGCGCCGTGAGACGGTCCTCCGGCACATAGTCATTGACCAGTTTCTGCTTCCGGTGCATCTCCTCCGTCCACTGCGGATTCGACTTTTCCCTGATCTCTGGAAGGAGTTCATCCAGAACTGTCTTCATATCGCCGGATACGCTCGCATCAACGACGACATTTTTGTTCACTTCCGCAGGATCTACATCAATCTGAAGAATCTTTGCCTGCTTCGCGAAGGTCTTCGGTGAACCCACATCCCTGTCTGAAAAGCGGGCTCCCAGAACGATCAGAAGATCACACTCCGAAGTGAGAAGGTTCGCGCCCTTCGTGCCGTGCATGCCGAGCATTCCCATATACTGATCATCCGTACCCGGGAAGGTTCCCTTTCCCATCAGGGTGTCACAGACAGGCGCCTGAATACGATGCGCAAGTTCGATAACCTCTTTCTGCGCGCCGGAAATCGCCGCTCCTCCTCCCACAAACAGGTACGGACGCTTTGAAGCATTGATCAGTTCCACTGCCCTTGCGAGATCTTTCTGATTTACATTTCTGTCCGGTTCCGGATTTTCCGGTTCTTTTCTCTCAAAATCACAGACAGCCGCCGTGATATCCTTCGGGATATCTACAAGCACCGGTCCCGGTCTTCCGCTCTTTGCGATGGCAAACGCGCGCCGGATGGTGTCAGCAAGGCGGGTTACATCCTTGACAATTGAGCTGTATTTCGTGATGGGTGTGGTGATTCCGGTGATATCAACCTCCTGAAAGCTGTCTTTTCCGAGGTAGCTGGTTCCGACGTTCGCGGTGATTGCCACGATCGGAACAGAATCCATGTAGGCCGTCGCGATGCCGGTTACCAGGTTTGTCGCTCCGGGTCCGGATGTTGCCATGCATACGCCAACCCTGCCAGTCGCTCTCGCATAGCCGTCCGCTGCGTGAGAGGCTCCCTGCTCATGAGAAGTCAGAATATGATGGATTTCCGGATGTTTATATAATTCGTCATAGATATTCAGAATGGCTCCGCCCGGATATCCGAAGACGGTATCCACTCCCTGCTCCTTCAGGCACTCGATGACGATCTGTGAACCATTTAACTGCATGTCAATATCCCTCTTTCATGTAGCGCTGCACGGGTGCGCCGCACCCGGCAGTCTGCGTCTTTTTCTGTGAGCTTTGTTGAGATTAATTCTATATACGGCAGGATTTATTTCTGATATATCCTGCGTCCGGCGAGATCTATTCCTGAGATTTAAATATATCCTGCGTCCGCGATATCTATTCCTGAGGTTTAAATAAACCCTGCGTCCGCGAGATCTATTCCTGAGATTTATTCTGCATCCGGCGTCTTGAGAATTGCTCCGCGGTTTGCGCTGGTCACCATAGCCGCATAACGCGCAAGATATCCGGTAGTCACATTTGGCTTTCTCGGAACCCACTCTGCCTTTCTTCTGGCGATTTCCTCATCGCTCACCTTCATGTCGAGCTTGTGATTCGGAATATCGATGCTGATGATGTCTCCCTCGTGCACAAAGGCAATCGGTCCTCCAACCGCTGCTTCCGGGCTGACATGACCGATGGAAGCTCCTCTGGAAGCGCCGGAGAAACGCCCGTCTGTGATCAGCGCGACACTGGAGTCAAGACCCATGCCGGCAATCGCCGAGGTCGGGTTCAGCATCTCTCTCATACCCGGGCCGCCCTTCGGTCCTTCATAGCGAATCACAACCACGTCGCCGGGAACGATTTTCCCGCCCTTGATCGCAGCGATCGCGTCCTCCTCACAGTCGAATACCCTTGCCGGGCCCTCATGCACCATCATCTCCGGAAGTACAGCGGACTGTTTTACGATTGCGGTGTCCGGTGCCAGGTTGCCCTTGAGTACAGCAAGTCCGCCCTTCTCCATAAACGGATGATCGATCGGACGGATGATCTCCGGATCCTTATTGATGCAGTTCTTGATATTCTCTCCGACAGTCTTGCCGGTTACGGTCATGCAGTCGAGATTCAGAAGATTCTTCTTGGAAAGCTCATTCATCACCGCATAGACACCGCCCGCCTCGTTCAGATCTTCCATGTAGGTGGCGCCAGCGGGTGCGAGATGGCAGAGATTCGGTGTCTTCTCACTGATCTCGTTTGCCAGTTCTGTGTCAAAATCAAATCCTGCCTCATGTGCGATCGCCGGGATATGAAGCATGGTATTGGTTGAACATCCGAGCGCCATATCAACGGTCAGCGCGTTCAGGAATGCTTCCTTTGTCATGATGTCGCGGGGACGGATATTTTTTTCCAGCATCTCCATGACCTTCATGCCAGCGTGCTTGGCGAGACGGAGCCTCTCGGAATATACCGCCGGGATCGTTCCGTTGCCCTGAAGCCCCATACCAAGTGCCTCGGTGATACAGTTCATGCTGTTCGCGGTATACATGCCGGAGCAGGATCCACAGGTCGGGCAGACCTTTCTCTCATATTCCGATACCTGTTCCTCGGTGAACTTGCCTGCCGCATAGGAGCCTACCGCCTCAAACATGGAAGAGAGGCTTCTCTTCCTTCCGTAGACATGTCCGGCCATCATCGGGCCGCCGCTGACGAAAACGGTAGGTATGTTGATGCGGGCAGCAGCCATCAGGAGACCCGGAACATTCTTGTCGCAGTTCGGAATCATGACCAGTCCGTCGAACTGATGCGCGATTGCCATGCACTCCGTGGAATCGCAGATCAGATCACGGGTAACCAGGGAATACTTCATTCCGATGTGGCCCATGGCGATACCATCACAGACCGCTATCGCCGGAAACATCACCGGCATTCCGCCCGCCTCGGCGACACCCATCTTCACCGCCTGAGCAATCTTGTCCAGGTTCATGTGGCCCGGAACGATTTCATTGTAGGAGCAGACAATACCGATTAACGGCTTCTCCATCTCCTCCGGTGTGAATCCCAGTGCATTGAACAGACTTCTCGCAGGCGCCGCCTGCATGCCTTTTGTTACATGATCACTATTCATAATCCGTTCTCCCATCTAATCGTACTTATCTATCCTCTTGCGCCGGAGAAACCCGGCATCTCAATTTCGTTTCTTACGCTTCCTTCAGAATCGCCGTAATGGCATCTCCCATTCCGGAACAGGTCACCTTCGTCGTGCCCTCGGAATAGATGTCTCCTGTCCGGTATCCGTCGGCGAGAACTCTCTCAACCGCCGACTCCACATCATCCGCCTCCTCATCAAGATTCAGGGAATAACGGAGCATCATTGCCGCCGAGAGAATGGTCGCGATCGGGTTTGCGATATTCTTGCCGGCGATGTCCGGCGCGGAGCCGTGCGACGGCTCATACAGACCGAAGCTCGTCTCGTTCAGGCTGGCGGAGGAAAGCATTCCGATGGATCCGGTCACCATGCTTGCCTCGTCCGAAAGGATGTCGCCGAACATATTCTCTGTCAGGATGACATCGAACTGTTTCGGGTCGCGGACCAGCTGCATCGCGCAGTTATCGACCAGCATATTCTCATAGGTAACCTCCGGGTATTCTTTCGCGACCTCTGCTGTCACCTTTCTCCACAGTCTGGAGGAATCCAGCACATTCGCCTTGTCTACCTCGGTCACCTTCTTGTTTCGTTTCATGGCGATCTCGAAGGCTCGCTTCGCGATCCTCCGGATCTCATTCTCATTGTAGCTGAGGGTATCCACCGCTGTCTCCACGCCGTCAATGTTCTTTGTCTCGCGCGCGCCAAAATAAAGGCCTCCGGTGAGCTCCCGCACAATGATCAGATTGAAGCCCTCATCCCCGATGATCTCATCCTTCAGGGGGCAGGCGTCCCGAAGTTCATTGTACAGGTAAGCCGGGCGAAGATTCGCGAAAAGCCCCAGTGCCTTGCGGATACCAAGCAGACCCGCCTCCGGGCGTTTCGACGGCTCCAGCCTGTACCACGGAGAGGTCTTCGCGTCTCCTCCAATCGAGCCCATCAGGACCGCATCGCATGTCCTGGCCTCCGCCACGGTCTCCTCTGTGAGGGGAAGTCCCGTTGCGTCGATGGATGCTCCTCCGAGCAGAAGATTTGTATAATGAAAGGTGTGATGATACTTCCCGGCAACCGCGTCCAGAACCTTCTGTGCCTCGTTTACGATTTCGGGTCCGATGCCGTCCCCGTGAATTAAACCAATTTTAAACTCCATGAATCAGGTTCACCTCTTCTTTTGATATTTTGATAATTTAATATAAGTCCTGTTAAACCATCTATGTGTACATTCATTCAACTTATACTTGACTCGTAGTTTATATAATACTTCAATTCAAGTATCATTTCAACCGGCAAAAAACGCCGAATTCCCGAAATAACCCGACAAAAAAGAAAAGCACAGAAACCTGCGCTCCTGTGCCTGAAAATATGATCTTCCGATTATTTCTTTGCGTCCTTCTCCGCAGTCTTTGCCGCAGCAGCCTTTTCTTCCTTCGCTGCAGCCGCCTGCTCCGGCTTCTCAACCTGTGCAATCGCCTCTTTGCGCATCGGAATCCGGCAGTTCTTATTGTTGCCGAACTCTACGATGACATCGTCCTCGCTGATATCGATGATGATTCCATAGAATCCTCCGGTCGTCACAACAGCGTCGCCGATCTCCATGGCGCTGAGCATTGCCTGCATCTTCTTCTGCTCTTTCCGCTGCGGACGGATCATCATAAAATACATCAGCGCGAACATAGCGACCAGCAGGATGATCATGCTCAGCGCGCTGCCTGAACCCGAAGCTGAACTTGCAAAAATCATAACGATTCCTCCCTGTAATTGATTTCGGATATAACTGTCAAAAAATAATAATACATGATATTAAACCGGGTGACAAGCTATTTTATGGAGTTTTCACAAATTTCGCACCCGTCTAAACTGACTTTTGTTCATTTCTCCGTCTCCTGACGAACTGCCTGTTCCTCTTTCATCTGTTCTTCCTTTACGGTATCATGCGGATCCCTCATGGTATCCCCCTGTTCCTTCCGGAATATTCTCTCATTGGCGACCTTCTGGTAATACTTCGGCTGCTTCATCGCCTCATGCTTCTCTTCCTCCTCCCGAAGATCATCCAGTGCTTTTCTCTTCCAGGAATCCCAGCGGTCCTCCTCGATCGCGCTGCGGATCTCCCGGGTCAGATGGTTGTAGAAGTACAGGTTGTGCTCCGTACAAAGACGCATTCCCAACATCTCCTTTGCTTTCAGGAGGTGGCGGATATAAGCCCGGCTGTATCTGCGGCACACCGGACACTGGCATCCCTCTTCTATTGGCCGGCTGTCCAGCTCATACTGCGCGTTGATCAGGTTCAGATGTCCCCTGTGGGTATACACATGCCCGTGACGCCCGTTCCGGCTCGGATAGACGCAGTCGAAGAAATCCACGCCACGGTCCACCGCCTCGATGATATTCGCAGGCGTGCCGACTCCCATCAGATAGGTAGGCCTGTCCTGCGGAAGCTCCGGCACCACATGATCCAGAATATCATACATCTGCTCATGTGTTTCACCGACCGCCAGTCCACCGACCGCGTAGCCGTCGGCATCCAGCTCCCGGATTCTTTTCGCGTGCTCAATCCGGAGATCCGGATAAACCGCCCCCTGATTGATCGCGAACAGAAGCTGTTCCTTATTAATGGTGTCTTCTCTCTGATTCAGCTCCCTCATTTTCTTCTGGCAGCGGATCAGCCACCGGTACGTCCGGTCAATGGACTCTTTCACATATTTTCTGGTCGCAACGCTGGACGGGCACTCATCAAAGGCCATCGCGATCGTTGAGCCGAGATTCGACTGAATCTGCATGCTCTCCTCCGGCCCCATGAAGATCAGCCTTCCATCCACATGAGAGTGGAAGGTGACGCCCTCTTCCCTGATCTTTCGCGAATCTGCCAGGGAAAAAACCTGAAACCCGCCCGAATCCGTCAGAATCGGTTTGTTCCAGGACATGAACTTATGAAGGCCGCCGAGCTTTTTGACCACCTCGTCTCCCGGACGCACATGAAGGTGATAGGTGTTGGACAGCTCGATCTGCGTCCCGAGACGCTCCAGATCTTCGGTCGAGACCGCCCCCTTGATGGCACCCACCGTACCCACGTTCATGAAAACCGGCGTCTGCACCGTACCATGCACGGTTTTGAACTCCGCCCGCTTCGCTCTGCCGCTTACCTTTATCAATTTATACTCTGCCATAATACTCCGTTTCCGCAGAAAAGACCTGCAATATCATCTGTTTACAATTTATCATAACGGATTTACCCGATGCCCGCAAGTGTCTCACTCCCTTCCCCGGTGTCTGCGCAGGCAATGTCAAGTGCTCCATTATATTGTGTAAAATTAGAACCCCAGTTTTGCGGATGTGTCCTAAACCCTGCGTTTCCGGCCATGTTTTTTACCATTTTTTCATTTTTGGCCGATACCCTTGCTGTTGTTTTTAAAAAATCGTTGTCGTATAATCGTTCTGAATATAAAGGAGTAAAATTGTATGTCAGATTTAAACTATACATTAGGTATTGATATCGGTTCCACAACGGTCAAGATTGTCGTCCTGGACCTGGAAAAACACATCCTGTTCTCCGACTACCGGAGACATTTTGCTAAAATTCAGGAGACCCTCGCGGATCTTCTCGAAGAGGCGGAAAAGATAACGGGGAACGTCCAGATTCATCCGGTCATCACCGGATCCGGCGGCCTTGCCCTCGCTCAGAACATCGATGTTCCGTTCATGCAGGAGGTTATCGCCGTTTCCTCCGCCCTGCAGTTCCAGGCTCCTCAGACCGACGTTGCCATCGAGCTCGGCGGCGAGGACGCGAAGATCATCTACTTTGAGAATGGAAATATCGAACAGAGAATGAACGGCGTCTGCGCCGGAGGAACCGGTTCTTTTATTGACCAGATGGCCTCTCTTCTGCAGACAGACGCAACCGGACTGAACGAATACGCCAAGCACTATCAGGCGATCTATCCGATCGCCGCACGCTGTGGTGTCTTCGCCAAGACAGACATTCAGCCGCTGATCAATGAGGGCGCGACCAAGGAAGATCTGTCTGTATCCATTTTTCAGGCGGTGGTAAACCAGACCATCTCCGGTCTTGCCTGCGGCAAACCGATCCGCGGCCATGTTGCCTTCCTCGGAGGTCCGCTCCACTTCCTCTCCGAGCTTCGCAAATGCTTCATCCGCACTCTGAACCTCGACGAGGAACATACCATCGTTCCGGAAAATTCCCATCTTTTTGCTGCTCTGGGTTCTGCCCTGAATGCAAAGGAAGACGTGGAATATTCTCTGACTGATATGAAGGAGCGCCTGCGCCACGGTGTCAAGATGCAGATGGAAGTTGCCCGCATGGCTCCGCTCTTCGCCAATAAAGACGAATACCGGGAATTTATTGAACGCCACAACCGGGATAAGGTCGAAACCGGCAATCTCGAGGATTATAAGGGAAACTGTTATCTCGGCATCGATGCCGGATCCACCACAACAAAGGCGGCGCTGATCTCCGAGGACGGAAAGCTCCTTTACTCCTTCTACGACAATAACCACGGAAATCCTCTGGCCACCTCGATCCGCGCCATCCAGGACATCTACAGCAAGCTTCCTAAGGGCGCGCGGATTGCCTATTCCTGCTCCACCGGTTACGGGGAACAGCTGATCAAGTCCGGCCTTATGCTGGACGAAGGCGAAGTCGAGACCATCGCGCACTATACTGCCGCTTCCTTCTTTGATCCGGATGTGGACTGCATCCTGGATATCGGCGGTCAGGACATGAAATGCATCAAGATCCGCGATCACGCCGTCGACAGCGTCCAGCTGAACGAGGCCTGCTCCTCCGGCTGCGGGTCTTTTATCGAGAACTTCGCGAATTCTCTGGGCTATGACGTCAAGGACTTTGCGCAGGAGGCTCTGTTCGCAGAGAACCCCATAGACCTCGGAACACGATGCACGGTATTCATGAACTCCCGCGTGAAGCAGGCCCAGAAGGAGGGCGCGACCGTAGCCGACATCTCTGCCGGACTCGCGTACTCCGTCATCCGGAACGCTCTTTATAAGGTAATAAAGGTCTCAGACGCGAAAGAGCTTGGCCGCCACATCGTCGTACAGGGAGGTACCTTCTACAACAACGCAGTGCTCAGAAGCTTTGAACGCATCGCGGACTGCGAGGCAGTCCGCCCGGACATCGCCGGAATCATGGGTGCTTTCGGCGCCGCGCTGATCGCCCGCGACCGCTGTGAGGGCAGGGAAACCACGATGCTTCCCATCGACAAGATCAATACCCTGCAGTACTCCACAAAGAGTGCCTACTGCAAGGGCTGTACGAACCACTGCCGCCTAACCATCAACCGCTTCTCCGGCGGCCGCCAGTACATCAGCGGAAACCGCTGCGAGCGAGGAATCGGAAAGCAGAAAAACGCGCACCATATCCCGAATATGTACGAGTGGAAATACAACCGCATCTTCGGCTACACGCCTCTGACCGCGGACGAGGCTCCGCGCGGAAAAATCGGAATCCCGCGTGTTCTGAACATGTATGAGAATTATCCTCTGTGGTTCACCTTCTTCACCAAGCTCGGATACAGCGTTGTCCTGTCCCCGACTTCCACGAGGAAGATCTATGAGCTTGGCATCGAGTCCATCCCAAGTGATACCGCCTGCTATCCCGCCAAGATCAGCCACGGCCACATCACCTGGCTGATCCGTCAGGGTGTGAAGAATATTTTCTATCCATGTATTCCCTATGAACGTCAGGAATTCGCGGAAGCCGTAAATCACTACAACTGCCCGATCGTTACCTCGTACGCCGAAAACATCAAGAACAACGTCGACGAGCTGAAGGATCCGTCCATCCACTTCATGAATCCGTTCCTGGCCATGACCACGGAGCAGACCCTGGCAGACGAGCTGGTAAAGGTCTTCCATGACATTCCCGAAAAGGAGGTCCGCGAGGCCTGCCACGCCGGATGGGTTGAGATGGCGAATGTCCGCGATGAAGTACGCAAGAAGGGAAGGGAAGTCCTCAAATGGATGGAGGAAACCCATCATCACGGCATTGTTCTCGCCGGACGTCCGTATCATATTGACCCGGAGATTCACCACGGAATCCCGGATATGATTACCTCCTACGACGTTGCCGTCCTGACCGAGGATTCGATCTCCGACCTTGCTCCGATCGAACGGCCTCTGCGCGTAAACGACCAGTGGATGTACCACACCCGGCTTTATGCCGCCGCGAACTTCGTCAAGACAAGAGATGACCTGGAGCTGATCCAGCTGAACTCCTTCGGCTGCGGTCTGGATGCCGTAACAACAGATCAGGTATATGAGATTCTCTCCGGCAGCAACAAGATCTACACCGTTCTGAAGATCGACGAAGTGAACAACCTGGGAGCTGTCCGGATCCGGATCCGTTCCCTTCTCGCCGCAGTTCGCGCCAGAGAGAAAAATCCGCAGCCGCGCGAGATTCACAACTCCGCCGCGGAGCGGGTCGTATTCACAAAGCAGATGAAGGAGGAGGGATATACCATCCTGGCTCCGCAGATGTCGCCGATACACTTCAGTCTGCTTGAGGCCGCCTTCAACACCGGAGGTTATCACCTCCACGTCCTGGACAACGACAACCGGCACTCCATTGATGAGGGCCTGCGCTATGTAAACAACGATGCCTGCTACCCCTCTCTTCTGGTCGTCGGGCAGTTCATGGATGCCCTGGATTCCGGAAAATATGATCCGGATCATACAGCTATCATCATGAGTCAGACCGGAGGCGGCTGCCGGGCGTCAAACTATATCGCTTTCATCCGCCGCGCACTGAAGAAGGGCGGATATCCGCAGGTGCCGGTTATCTCCCTGAACCTTGTGGGCCTGGAGGACAATCCGGGATTCAAGATCACACCTGATATGGCGATCCGGATCGTTTATGCCGCAATCTTCGGTGATATCTTCATGAAGTGCCTGTACCGCATGAGGCCGTATGAGAAGGTTCCCGGCTCCGCGAACCGCCTGCATAAAAAATGGGAAAAAATCTGCATCAACTATCTGACCAACAAGAGGGTCGGATGGCACAGCTACACCAATCTCTGCCGCTCGATCATCCGTGACTTCGACCGCCTGCCGGTTGATGAAAGTCTTCGCAAGCCGCGGGTCGGCATCGTCGGAGAAATCCTTGTGAAATATGCCCCTGCAGCCAACAATCATCTGGTCGATCAGCTTGAGAAGGAAGGCGCCGAGGCCGTCGTCCCCGACTTTGTAGATTTCTTCATGTACAGCTTCTACAATGCGAAGTTCAAGTACCGCCATTATGGCACGAAGAAGAAATCCATGCTTCTGACACAGGCCGGGATCGCTGCGGTCAACGTGCTGCGCAAGGCCGCAAACGATGAATTCATCCGAAGCACGCATTTCACGCCGTCCGCGAAAATCGATGAGCTCGCTCATTATGCGTCTCCGATCGTCTCCGTCGGCAACCAGACCGGTGAGGGATGGTTCCTGACCGGCGAGATGATGGAGCTCATTCACGGAGGTGTCAACAACATCGTATGTATCCAGCCGTTTGGCTGTCTCCCGAACCACATCGTCGGCAAGGGCGTCATCAAGGAAATCCGCGCTGAATACCCGAAAGCGAATATCGTCGCCATCGACTTCGATCCCGGTGCTTCCGAGGTCAACCAGCTCAACCGGATCAAGATGATGCTGACGAACGCAATGAAAAATATGCAGGTCGAAAACTGATCTGAAAATTTTGTTCATGCAAGTGGCTGCCACACTATTTCGTGTGGCAGCCACTTGTTTATCTTGCACTAAAACGATTCCTCCTTGCCATTCACTAAAACGGTTTCTCCTTGCCATGTTCGACAATCGGCGCACAGATAACCGCCTTCTTCAGCTTTATCCCTCCCTTTACAAATGGAAAACAAGCCTTATCCCAAAGCCTGTATCGAATGGAATCCCCTTTAAGGCTTCCGTCCTGCTGTCTCCTTTTCCATATATCTTTTTCAGACGGTCCGCCTGTAAAATATTACTCATAATGGTCACCACCATCCTTTCATAAGACCATTGTAATGATGGTCCGCCTCATATACCACTTACAGTTGATATAATGTTACTTCATTCTTCATGTTACTTCATTCTTCATTCTTGTCTTGTCAATTTATTCTTGTTGCAGCCTCCCCTGCAACGTATAATAGAATAAATAAAGGAGAACATGCCATGTTTAAGTTCCGAAGGTGGATAACCATACTAGATTCAAGAAATAAGGATGAGATTAACAAAGCCGAGGATCGTTTAAAAAATGCCGGGCTGCGCATAAAGACCTGGGCTTCCGAACCCATGCCCGTCGGAGGGTGCGGCGCACAGATGCGGCCCGCGGACTGGAGCGGGATAAAGCCGGCAGTCCGGCCGCGAAACGAGATGCTCTATCATCTCGCCGTTACCGCCGATGAGGAAGAACATGCACGTAAACTGCTAAAATCTTCTAACGAAAAAGGTGACAGTCATGACCTTTCTCTCTGATATTCATGTCAATATTACGGATTGTTTTTCTTAAAGAAAGAGGTGTTTTCCATGAAATTTTATATGCCCGTAAAGCTTTATCAGGAAGTGAATTGCGTAAAAAATCACGCGTCAGAAATAGCCGCACTGGGCAGCAGGGCTGTCCTCGTCACCGGCGGCAACTCTTCCAAGAAGAACGGATCGCTCTCAGATGTTGAAGGTGTTCTCGATGATTCCGGAATTCCCTTCACACTTTTTGACGGTGTTGAGCAGAATCCTTCGACAGATACCGTGATGAAAATCCGGGATCAGGCCGTGGATTTCGGCGCCGACCTCTGTATCGGCATCGGCGGCGGCTCCTCGCTTGACGCGGCAAAGGCCGCAGCACTGATGATCAAAAACCACGACAAGGGAATCGACTATCTCTACGAAAAAGGAAACCCTGTCGATACCATTCCCGTCATCGAAGTTCCCACCACATGCGGAACCGGCTCAGAGGTCACGGCAGTATCTGTCCTTACGAACCATAAGACCAATACCAAAGGCTCCATTCCATACAAGATTTTTCCGTCGCTTGGCCTTGCTGATCCGGGATATCTCAAATCGCTTCCTCTATCCATACTGAGAAATACCGCTGTCGACGCGCTGGCTCATCTGTGGGAGAGCCTGATCAACGCACATTCTGACAGCTACAGCAACATGACGGCGGAAGCCGGCCTGAAGACATGGTCATTGAACAGAGATATTCTCTCCGGAATGGTTCGGGCGTCCGATAGGGATTTTTCGAACCTAATGACCGCATCTGTCCTGGGAGGAATGTCGATCGCCCAGGTCGGGACCACGATTCCTCACGGTCTTTCCTATGCGCTCACCTTAAACGCCGGTATCCCTCACGGACAGGCATGCGGATATTTTGAGGCCGGCTATCTGTCTCACGCAGATAAGGATCTCCGAGATAAAGCTCTCTCCCTCGCCGGATTCAAGGATCTCGACGACTGGCGCGAATTTTATTCTGAAGTAAGTGAGCAGCTCACCGTAAGCGATGAGGTTCTCTCCCGTGCCGTCGATGAGCTCCAGGAATCCAAGATGGCACTCGCCCCGTTTCACTGCGACAGGGAAATTCTTAACGAGATAGCAAGGGATCTTTAATCTGCTCCGAAAAAGGCTACTCAGGTTATAGACATAAAGAACACAGCTATGCCGATCAATACCATGATGCGCATTGATATAAAAAGATAATTATTAATGCCCTGTCCGGAATCGCTTCGTCTAACGATTCCGGGCAGGGCATTTCCTCTAAGCGGACACCGCGAAATGTCGCGTTTTATCTCGTTGTCACGACTTTTTATCAAAATACGGTGCCAGCAGTGCTGCGACATTGGAAATGGGCATGGTCTGAAGGATAATTTTGCCCGGACCGCGGACCACCGTATTAAAAACGCCCTCTCCTCCCAACAGCATATTTTTCACACCGGGTACCGTCACCACTTCCATACTGCAGCTTTCATCCATGGCTGCAAGATAACCGGTATCTACAATCATTTCCTGTCCTTCCTGCAGGATGTATTCACAGCCGAACCCATCGATCTCAATAAATGCGGTTCCCTGTCCGGAAAGCTTCTGCATGACAAAACCTTCTCCCCCAAAGAGACCTTTGCCAAGGCTTTTCTGGAAGTACATAGACAGCTCCACACTTTCCTGTGCGGCAAGATATGCCTTTTTCTGCACGATTACGCTTTTACCCGGTGAAATCTCAATTGCATTGATAGATCCTGGAAAGCTGGACGCAAAGGCAATCATACCCTCTCCATTCTGCGCCGTATAACGATTCTGAAAGATATTCTCACCAGAAAACATTCTTCCGAACATTTTCTTGATCCCTCCGCCGGAAGTCGTTTCCATTTTCATATTCGGACTCATCCAGCTCATGCTTCCGCTCTCCGTCATCATAGACTCTCCGGCCTGAAGATAACACTCCACCACAGGAAGACTTCCGCCTTTTATTTCATACCTCATGAATCTCTCCTTTCTCAGAATCCGCTGACTCTGTAAACGATAAACTCTGTCGCGGAATTATCCGCTCTGTCCTCCGTCATACCTACAAGCACGGTGCCGTCTGACAGTCTTGCAGCTGTACTGATCCAGGGATAGTTAGTTCCGAAAAGCTCACTGTCCTCCGCCGATCCCAGGAAACTGCCGTCGCTCTTCCAGAATAACAGGTTCCGCATATTTCCATCCAGACCGATAAATCCTTTTTCCGTCTCCTGGATATCTGTAATACTGCCCAGAGACTGTTCTCCTCCAAATTCCTGGTTTCCAAGCTCCATCTGTTGATTTCCTTCGGTGTCCAAAACCCAGATGGCTTCATTCTGCGTATCCGGATCCTCGCCTGCGATGAAGATGTGGTTTTCACTCAGGCTCACAGTATTGATACTCTCGTTGGAAAAACCGGACCATGCTTCTTTCGAGGCCTTACTTCCGTCAAAGACTACTTTCTCCGGTTCTGACCCGAAAAACCATGAAAGACCCCAGGTTCCGCTGCTGTGTATAACCGCCTGGTCAATATCGTCGTTTGTCGCAATAATCTGACCATCTTTTACCGTAAGCATCGGAGACATAAAGCCTGTCAGGTACAGATTTCCGTTCTGGTCTGCGGAAAGTTCTTCATAATCATCCTCCAGCTTCATGGTATTCTTCAGTGTCAGTGAGTCTCCCAGTGTGTATTCATACAAAACATTATCCAGTAATATAAACACTCTGTCACCAACCGCAGCCATCTTTCCGCTGAAAATGTCATGCGCCAGAAGCGGTTCCTCAACCGGAACCCATACAGAGGTTATCGTAGTATCCGCGATCATCTTGGAATGCTCATGATCCGTAGTGAAGGCCTCTCCCTCCCACGGCCAGGGATAATCCTCATTTCCGGTATCCTTCAGATGAAATGCCAGGTTGCTTATCAGCTTCTCTACCGCAGGATCGGAATATTCACCGGATATACTTACCTTTACCGTGGTTCCGGAACCAACATCTCTCCCCATATAGGTCAGAACCGGTTCGCCCCAGCTCGTCGTTTCAGAGAAAACACAGGGAACCCCGCCGATGTTCTTCTGCTCCACGGTCTTATCGACTGCCAGCGCGTGTGCGTCAATACCGGACGTATGGAGAAAATCCCGATAATCGTTGCAGTCTTCTACTGTCGCAGAAATATTCACAGCCGTCAGAACAGTATCCCCCTGCTTATAATCCAGCCGTCCATAGCTGCTGGTCTCACTGTCTCCCTTGTAATCTTCGTTCTCTGTCCACCCTTCCGGATAATAGATATCCCAGAGCTTCATTTCCAGATGTGTACCGCTTGTATCCCGGCTGCCGTCTGCCTCTGATTGCGGCCCTGACACACCGGCAGAAGTGCTGTCTGCTGCGGTCACACTTTGAGATGAGGTGCTCTCCGTTACTATTTCGCTTGCCGGTTTTGACGATGAACCTGAGCTGACGCCTTCACTCCCCTCTTTTTCAAAACGAAAGCTGACTCCCTCATATTCAATATACAGGTCTCCATCCTTATCGGTTAAGTCCATCGTGTCCTTGGAGTCTTTAATTATTATCCCGGTCTCTGTCTCCTCCCACTTTCCTTTCTCTACTTCATCATCGATATGTGCCTCGCAGGTCCCATCTTCATTAAATACGAAAGAAAATTCATCCATGAAATCCGACACGGCAAATTCCATCCCCGACATTTCGGCTGAGACAGCATTCCACTTCCCCAGATATTTGCTTCCCTTCATATTTTTTCCGCCGCAGCCGGCAAGAATCATTGTCGAGAGAATCAGAATACCAGCCATCAGGATGGCACAACCATTTTGTAAATATTTCCTCGTCCGTTTCATTGCAATACCTCCTTCCACATTTTTCATTCCTCGTGTATAATAGATTCAGAATCTTTAATCAGTCGTATGCGCGCTTCCGTCTTATGATTTAAATATACTGATATCGGCAGATTTGTCCCCATCTGTTTCCCCCGTTTTGATGGGAAATACTAAAAATAATAACGATTCACTCACTATCTCGATAACCTCCAGTTTTCTCGATCTCCGGAATCGTTACAAAGATTGATTCACAGGTATATGCGTATGAAAAAGCACTCAATTTTTTCTTTACTCCTCACCATGCTGCTGCTGATCGGTCAGCCGCTCCTATCCGCCTGCTCGGGAGGCAGCCGCCTGAATCCATCGGACCCGGTAACGCTCACCTTCTGGCATGTGTACGGAGAACAGGTAGACTCTCCGATGAATCTTCTGGTGCAGCAATTTAATGAAACCATCGGTATGAAAAAAGGAATTGTCATCAACGTGACCCGGATGTCCAATGCTTCCGAGATCGGAGAACAGCTTCTGGCAGCGCAGAAGGGAAAGCCTGGTGCCGGCACCATGCCCGACCTGTTTCTGTGCTACCCCGGAACGGCTTCTCTTCTGGGGCCGGAGAATCTGGTTGACTGGTCGGAATTTTTTTCACAGGACGAGCTGGATTCCTATGTGGATGCTTTTGTGGACGAAGGAATCCTGCAGAACCGCCTCTGTGTCTTCCCTGTCTGTAAATCCACCCGTCTTCTTTATGTAAATGGAACGGAGTTTGAGCGATTTCAGGAGGATACCGGCATCACCTACAGCAGCCTCCGAACCTGGGACGGCTTTTTCCGCACGGCAGCGAAATACAGGGAATGGTCGAAGGGAAAGCCCTTCTGCGCTTTTGATTACCTGGTGCAGAATGTAGATCTCAGCGCACGCGAAATGGGAGGAACGCAGATCATAAAGAACGGCTGTTACAACTGCTCCGATCCGGTGCTGCGGAGTTCCTGGAAGCAGTTTGCGGATGCACTGATCAGAGGGGACATCATCGTCTCTGATCTTTACGCCAATACACAGATGATGACCGGCGAGGTTCCTGCCGGTACCGGTTCCAGCGCAGCCATTCTGTACTTTAATGACATTGTTACCTATTCTGACAACACAACCGAGCCCATGAATCTGAAGGTGCTTCCCCTTCCCGTATCGGACCGGCCGGAAGCCGCCTCCGCTCCACTGGCTCCGCAGACCGGCTGCGGAATCTGTGCCCTCAAGACAGACAGCCTGAAGGCGGAAGCCGCCTCCGTTTTTGTTCACTGGCTGACAGAGAGCGAACGGAATCTGGATTTTGCGGCGAAAACGGGCTATTTTCCGGTAACAGAAGAAGCTTTCCAGGCAATCGACAGCTACCGCTTTCAGAGCCCCTCCTATCGTTCTGTATACAACGCCATCCGGGTCGTGAAGAACACCTGCCATTTTACTCCGCTCCCTTCGGACAGTGGGTTTATCGAAAAAACCAACCATCTTTATGACACGCTTCGTTCTATGCAGACTTCCCTGAACAAACGTTATCTCGACGGCGAGGATCCGGACACCCTTGAGCTTGAAACCTGGGAGCAGTTCTGTTCCTGCCTGGGGCCTCCGGAAAACTGAAAGGAGATGTCTGTGAAAATGACATTTTTCTCTTTTTTACATCGTAAACCAGGAGAAAGCAGCGAACTGACCAGGAAAAGGAACAGCTTGCGCTATAAGCTCTTCCAGTATATGTTTCTTCTCGCCGTACTTCTGATGGCTGCGTTCCTGATCGGACTGTCCGTCATCGTTACCGCGCTGAGGCAAAGGAACACTTTTCGTTCTTCCCTGCAAATGCAGATGACGGTCTTTTCACAGGATATCTCCTCCGAGTTTGAGACACTGGAGGCAACTGGACTTCAGATGTCACTTTCTGTTACAGACGAAATTCGGAACTACCTGAACGGAAAGCATATCTCTTTTTCAGAAATCAACGACTCCGAAGCACATCTGAGAGCACTCCAGGAATCTGTATTCGATACGATAAGAGACAGCCTTCTTCAGACAGACAGTTCCGGCGCATTTCTGCTGCTTGACGCTACCGTCAATACAGGCCTGTCCGGAGCAGATTGCTCAAGGTCAGGCCTGTATATCCGAAAAAACTCCCCCGACTCCGGTTCTGAGCTTCTTCTCTATCGCGGAATCACGGAAATCGGCAAGAAAAACAATGTCATGCCGCACCGCAAATGGACCCTGGAATTTCACACACAGAACCTTCCAGGGTATGACACCTGGAAAAGCAGCGCGCAGCCGGACACCTGCAGCTTCAGTGACATTTTTGTCCTGCCCGGAACCTCGGATAAGGTACTGCTCCTGCTGTTTCCGCTTTTTTCTCCTGACGGAACTTTTATCGGCGTCTGCGGCTTTGAGATGAATGACAGCTTTTTTCGACAGAAAATGGCCCAACCCACTACCCTGCGTCATCTCACCTGCATTCTTGCGGATATTCACAATGCTCCGGAAGGACAGGACTCCGGCACCCTGAAGATTGATCCCGCAAATTCCATGTCCTGCGGAACCACCGACGGATACTACCTTGCCCCTGCCGGTACGCTGACCGTCACCAAAAAGCTCTCCGAAAAGCAGGTACTCTGTACGGACCGCGTTACTTCCTATCTTGGAATCACAGAGAAGGTAAAGCTTGCCGGGCTCAATGAGTGGTTCCGCGCTTATATCCTCATTCCTCTGTGCGATTACCAGCGGATGATCTTTCGGGAAGCCGCCGAGGTCCTTCTGATCTTCGCTGTCCTCCTTTGTCTCTCTCTGCTCTGCTGCCGTTATTTCAGCCGGCGTCTTTTGAACCCGATTCTGAAAAACCTCGAACAGCTGAAAAACAGAGAGCAAACAGACACAGCTGAAATGATTCCTGAAATCGCTGAGCTATTTACTCTGTTCTCGGAAATAGAAAATGACAGGAAAGCGGAAACATCCGCGTTGGAAAATGAAATAGAAAACGCCCGCAAAGAGCTCAGCCGTGTGAACAGGGAATATGATGACGCCAAGCGGGAACTCTCCCGCCTGGTGTACGCACGTAAAAAAGAAGTGGATCCGGAAAGCTATCAGCTGTTTCTGAATGGACTGAACACCTTAACACGGACCGAAAAGAAAATTTTCCTCCTCTATCTGTCCGGAAAGGGAACCAAAGAGATTATGGAGGAAAACAACATCAAGGAAAGCACCCTCCGCTACCATAACCGCAATATCTACAGCAAGCTCGGAATAAATTCTATGAAGCAGCTTCTGCGTTACGCTGCTATTATGAACGGAGAAAATTCCGATTAATTCCAACTGCCGGTAATGAGCATCTCTTACAGCATCATTACCGGTCATAAGAACGTCTTGTGAAAAAACTGCCCTTTATTCCTTCCGAAAGTTCATACACAAATTCTTCAGCATCGCAATATCTGTAACCTGTATTCTTCCTCTGCCGGCGCGGATCACTCCTTCATCAGCGAGCTGCTTCAGCATCCGCGCCACGACCTCTCTGGCAGAATTGATATCTTTTGCAATCTGATCGTGTGTGACCGTGATTTCCGTGCTCCCGGTCTGTTCACATGTCTCCACGATCCAGGCGGCTATGCGCTGGTCGATACGCAGAAACAGCACTTCCTGAAAGGTCCATGTCACGTCCGAAAAGCGCCTTGAAAGCAGCTCGTAAATCATACACCGGACATAGATATTACTCTCCTTCAGCCTTGCCAGCACATGGGCCGGAACAATCAGAATCCGGCATCTTGCCTCTGCCTCCATCTGCGTGTCAAAGGTAATCTGCGACACAACGCAGGACGCGGAGAGGACATCATCCTCTCCGGTACGCAGGTGATATAGTGTAATCTCCCGTCCCTCTTCTGACGTCAGGAATGTCCGGACAGATCCGGAAAGGATACGTATAAAACCCAGGCACTCACTTCCACGTGAAAAAACCGTGCTGCCTTTATCAAAAACGCGGAGTATGATATGCTCACGAACCAGTTCCTGCTCCGCTTTTGTCAGCCTGCTCCAAAACGGCAGCGCAGCTGTCAATTCTGCGATTTCCATTTTTACAGATATATCCTGCTTCTGTCCGTTATTTTCCATATACGCCGCTCCCTTTCACACACTCTTCCGGCATTTCTCACTAACAGACTCTTTCTGGTTCAAATACACTTCCGGCTTCCGTGATTATATGAAAAGATTCACATTCGACTCCTCAGCATCTCCAAGGTAAGTGCCAACCCCGCCGATTTCCACACCGTCAATCAGCTCCTCTTTCCGTATCCCCATCACATCCATGCTCATCGAACAGGCTATGATTTTTACGCCGTTTTCCATAGCCTTTTTCATCATGTCCTCTAAGGAATCAATGTTCTTATCCTGCATAATCCGGCGCATCATGGCTGTTCCGACCCCGCCCATGTTCATATGGGACAGCTTCAGCTTTCCTGCCCCCTTCGGAAGCATTTTTCCAAACATCGCCTCTGCAGGTGCCTTTTTGATACCGGGCGCCTCCGGCTTCCGCAGTGCCGTAAGTCCCCAGAAAGTGAAGAACATGGTGACCGGGCGTCCCATAGCCAGGGCCCCGTTGGCAATGATAAACGCAGCCAGAACCTTATCCATATCACCGTCGAAAACGATGATCGTCTTTCCCTGCGGTGTATTATTCATTATAACATGATCCTCGGATGTGGGAACACTGCTTCCCGGAACCGGCACAGCCGACCCTGTGCTGTTTCCCCTGCACAAAACAGCCACATAGTCCGTCCCCTTTTTCTCATTGGACAGTAGTGTATTCCCCGTGCGGCGGCACCATGAAATAATATCCTTTGCAAAGCCCGGATCCGATGCAGTCACCTCCAGAAGGTCACCATTTTCCATCTTTTCCATGGCGCGATAGACTTCCATAATCGGTCCCGGACACTGAAGCCCCGAACAGTTAATGCGGATCTGCTTCGCCTGTTTCCTCTTCTTGCAGCCCTCTGTCTCGTTCGCGCCGGATTCCGCTTCCGCCTGTCCTGTTTTTCTATCTGTGTGCATGGTTTCCGGGTTTCTGTCATCCAACGCATCGAAACGGTCCTTTGCTCTTCCATTGCCGGCATTGCCCCCGTCTTCGCAGTCCGGATGAAGAGAACGGAAAAGTCTGGCGCCTCCCGGATAAACCTTAATATGCTCAAACCCGTGCTGTGAAAGGATTCTCGCCGCTGTATACGCCCGCACGCCAACCGCGCACATCACAATATACGATTTCTTCCGATCCAGCTCATTCAGCCTACCTCGAAGCTCTCCCAGAGGAATGTTCACGGATTCCGCCGGAGCCCACGCAAGTCTCTCCGCCTCTTCCCTGACATCCAGAATGATCTCCCCGGCATCCGGTTTGGGATCGTCCCATTCAGAAAAAGCCACCAGCTTTCGGATCACGTTTTCCGCCGCAAAAGCTGCCATATTCACCGGATCCTTGGCGGAGGAATAAGGCGGCGCATACGCCAGTTCCAGATTTTTCAGCTCTGCAATTCCGCCTCCCAGCTGCATGACCGTCCCAATGGTATCAATTCTCTTGTCAACACCCTCTCCGCCTGCGATCTGGGCTCCAAAAATCTTCTTTCCGTCCGGAGAGAACAACAGCTTCAGGATCATAGGAATCGCGCCGGGATAATATCCTGCGTGAGAATTCTGGGTGATCACAACCTTCTCATAGTCCTTTCCCCGGACCATACCGCGGCGAATCAGCTTCTTTTCTCCTGCCCCGACAGAAGCAGCCGTAAGATCAAACACACGGGCAACGGAAGCTCCCTGTGTTCCTCTGTAGCTCTCCTTTCCCCCGGCGATATTGTCCGCCACAATTCTGGCCTGCCGATTGGCCGGACCCGCCAGCGGAATCATTGTCTTCTCTCCGAAGACCGGATCGGTAACCTCTATCACATCCCCGGCAGCATAAATATCCGGATCCGATGTATGAAGCTGCTCATCTACGCAGATTCCTCCTCTTTCATTGCACATCAGCCCGGCCTGTATGGCAAGCTGACTGTTCGGGCGCACGCCTATAGAAAGAACCACAAAATCCGCAGAAAGCTCTTTTCCGCTCGACAGCTTTACAAATACCGTCTGCTCCTCCGTCCGGAACGAAGCGACCCCATCAGACAGATAAAGATCCACCCCGTTCTCCCGGATATTTTCTTCCAGAAGCATTGCCATTTCCCGGTCAAATGGGGCCATAACCTGATCAAGCGCTTCCACAATAGAGACCTGCAGGCCTTCCTTTCGCAAATTCTCTGCTGTCTCCAGTCCGATAAATCCTCCGCCTACCACAATAGCCCTGCTGCTGCGGCCGTCTGCAGCCATCTCACGAATCTTTTCTGCATCTGGAACTGTCCAGAGCGTGAAAATCCGTTCCGAATCAATTCCCGGAATTCGAGGGCGCACCGGAGAAGATCCTGTCGCAATGACCAGCTTGTCGTAGTCCTCCTCATACGTACGGTTCGAAACCAGATCAGTCACCGCAATCTTCTTCTGCTTCCTATCAATTGCTGTTACTTCATTCCGAGTTCTTACATCTACCCGGAATCTCTCCCGAAGAACCTCTTCCTTTGTCACCAGAAGCGCATCCTTTGATTTGATCACATCTCCGACATAATACGGCAGCCCACAGTTTGCGTAGGAAATATACGGTCCTCTTTCCAGAAGAACAATCTCCGCGTTCTCATCCAGTCTTCGCAGGCGGGCAGCACAGCCTGCGCCTGCTGCCACTCCTCCGATAATCACAGTTTTATTCATTTTTGTCTCCTTTTCTACCGGCTTCATACCATACTTTTTTCTTCGGGTATTGCCACAGTCCGTCTGTTTTCTTTGTCTCCGTGCAGCATTACAGACCAAGCAAATCTTCAATATTCTCTCTGGGCTGGACACCAACTGCGCTCGCCACTGCCTTTCCGCTCTTAAGAACAAGCAGGGTAGGAATACTGGAAATCCGATATGCCGATGCCAGCTCCGGTTCCTCATCCACATTTACCTTGCCGACCTTGTATTTTCCCTCTGCCTTCGCAGCCACTTCCGAAATAACTCCGGAAAGCATCCGGCAGGGTCCACACCAGGCTGCCCAGAAATCCAGCAAAACCGGTACCCCGGCCTGCAAAACCTCTCTCTGAAAATTATTCTTCGTGATTTTTATTTCCGCCATGATAAGCTCCTTTCTGCCCGACCGGGTCTTGAATAGGATTCAACGCTTTCTGATACACTTACTCTATACCTTCTTGCGGGACATTTCTGTGACAAGGTCACATAACAGAAAAAAGATAAACAAATGATGCCGCCGGACCCTGACGGGTCCGGCGGCATCTTAAAACAATCTATCATTCAGTTTATATGATTCATTCTCATTCAATGGTATTCAGATCCACGGTATAGTCTCCCGGATCCTTGGAATGAAAGAAGACCTTTACACGCTTGCCAATGATCTCCTTTCCGGGATATTCCTTCATGGAACGGCTTGTGAAGGTGTGCTCTACATGTTCCTTGAAATCGCGATATCTGCAGATCACATAGTACTCAACCCCGGAAGAGGCATCTGCACGAAGGTTTCTCGTGATTCCGATCACATCCGCAAAGATCCAGCCCCCGACAGGAATCCAGCTCGTATCCTCCTGCACCTGCTCTGCTCCGGAAGAATAAGAATTCTGCTCCGCAGCGCTGCTCTCCCCGTATTGCTGCCGGTAAAGAATCGCCGGCGTAATTCCCAGCAACAGGAGAACCGCACCGATTAACTGAAATCCGATGTATCTTACAGTACTGACACCCGCCTCACGAAATCCAAGAACAATCAGGCCTATACCGACCGCTCCCGCTATTCCTCCAAGGACTCTTAACCTTTCTAATCTCTTCTGCTTATTATCCAAAGTCTGCTCCTCTTCTTCTGGAAATTCCTCGTATTAAACGTGGAATAAATTGTACGCTATCTATTCGTGTTAAATAATAATATAGCATCCTGCGAAAAAAAGTCAAGCCGACCGGTTCCATTTCACAATTTGTTCAGAAGCCGCTGTTCCGGCAAGGTCAAAAGAACGCCGTGTTTATCGCAATTCAGCCAATCCCGGCCAGCACACCGATTCCGTGAATCAGGAGCGCCATCAGCCAGGCAATGACGCACTGGAAAATCACCATTCCAACAGCCCATTTCCCTCCGAGTTCCCTGCGAACCGATGTGATAGCCGCAACACAGGGTGTGTACAGAAGGCAGAACACCAGAAGCGACGCAGCCGCCAGCGGTGTAAGCGTCTTAAGCAGAGCTGCCGTACTGCCAAACAGCACATTCAGCGTCGAAACCACGCTCTCCTTTGCGAGGAAACCGGATATAAGCGCCGTGGATATTCTCCAGTCGCCGAATCCAAGCGGCGCAAAAATCGGTGCAATGCCTCCGGCAATGATTGCGAGGATACTTCTCGATGAATCCGCCGCAACCTGAAACTGCGGCGTAAAGGTCTGAAGGAACCAGATGACAATGCTCGCCATAAAGATAATGGAAAATGCTCGCTGCAGGAAATCCTTTGCTTTTTCCCAGAGAAGCTGCAGAACGCTCTTCGCGCCGGGCATCCGGTAATTCGGAAGTTCCATGACAAAAGGAACCGGTTCTCCCCGGAACAGCGTGCCCTTTGAAAGCAGTGCGACAAGAATACCGGTAAGGACTCCCAGAAAATACAGTCCGACCATAATCAGCCCGCCTCTGCCCGGGAAGAATGCCGCGGTGAAGAATCCGTAGATCGGGAGCTTTGCCGTACAGCTCATAAACGGTGTGAGCATAATGGTCATCTTCCGGTCACGGTCTGACGGAAGCGTACGGCTCGCCATGACACCGGGCACCGTACAGCCGAATCCGATCAACATCGGAACAATGCTTCGGCCTGAAAGTCCCAGCTTCCGCAGCAGCTTATCCATGACAAAGGCAATCCGTGCCATATATCCCGTATCCTCCAGAAGAGACAGGAAAAAGAATAATGTCACAATAATAGGAAGAAAGCTCAGCACACTTCCGACGCCCGTGAAAATACCGTCAATGACAAGGGAATGCACAACCTCGTTGACATGGGCTGCAGTCATCGCATGATCAACCACTACAGTCAGAGCGTCTATTCCCCTTGCCATGGCATCCTGAAGAAATGCTCCGATCACATTGAATGTAAGCCAGAAAATCAATGCCATTATACCGACAAATGCCGGTATCGCTGTGTATTTTCCCGTCAGGATCCGGTCAATCTTCTGACTTCTGAGCCGCTCTTTGCTCTCTCTCGGCTTAACTACTGTCTCATCTACCAGATGCCGGATGAAATCAAACCGCATATCGGCAATCGCTGCCTTGCGGTCCAGACCCCTTTCCTTTTCCATCTGAATGATGATATGCTCGATCATCTCCTTTTCATTCTGCTCCAGCTTCAGGGCATTCTCAATTCTCTGATCTCCTTCCACCAGCTTTGTTGCCGCGAACCGCATCGGTATACCGGCTGCCTCCGCATGGTCCTCGATCAGATGCATGATTCCATGGATGCATCTGTGTACCGCTCCGCCGTCCTCATCCTCACTGCAGAAGTCCTGCCTTCCGGGCCGCTCCTGATATTTTGCCACATGCAGTGCGTGCTCGATCAGCTCCTCGATACCCTCATTCTTCGCGGCTGAGATCGGCACAACCGGAATTCCAAGCATCTCCTCCATCTTGTTGATATGAATGGAGCCGCCGTTCCCCTGTACCTCATCCATCATATTCAGGGCAAGAACCATCGGTACATCGAGCTCCATCAGCTGCATTGTGAGATACAGATTCCGCTCGATATTCGTCGCGTCCACGATGTTGATGATGCCTGTGGGATGCTCATTCAGAATAAACTGCCGGGAAACAATCTCTTCGCTTGTATAGGGCGAAAGGGAATAGATCCCGGGAAGATCCGTGACACTCGTGTTCGGATGATTCCGGATTGGACCGCTCTTCTGGTCCACCGTAACCCCGGGAAAATTCCCCACGTGCTGGTTCGCCCCGGTCAGCTGATTGAATAATGTTGTCTTGCCGCAGTTCTGGTTCCCGGCCAGCGCAAAGGTCAGGGTTCTGTCAGCCGGGAGCGGATGCTCCCCAGCCTTCACATGGTACTTGCCTCCCTCTCCGAGTCCCGGGTGCTCATATCTGCGCTGCTCTTCCCGCCTTCTCTTTGCCTCGTCATCCGCGGATACCGCGCGATTCACCGGTACCAGATCGATCTGCTCTGCATCCGAAAGCCGGATTGTCAGCTCATACCCGTGAATCTTCACCTCCATAGGATCGCCCATCGGTGCATACTTCACCAGCGTGACCTCTGCATCCGGAATCAGTCCCATATCCAGAAAATGCTGCCGAAGCGCACCTTCACCTCCAACTCTGGTGATCCGCCCGGTTTCGCCGATCTCCAGATCTCTCAGTGTCTTTCTCTTTTCTTTTTCTATGCTTGTCTTTTCAGTTTTTGCTGCCATACGAATTCCTGCTCATCTCCTGTAAAAATGTTAGCTTAAACTTACTTTTGTAAAAATCCTACAACAAGATTCTATATAAGTCAAGCCACGAATACAGGAAACAGCCATGCGATATATCGCACTGCACGCTGAATAAGCCACGGATCCATACGCTCAGCTGATTCTCCACCTCGCATGACTTCCATTGTCATCCTTCACCACCTGCAGCTGATCCTCGATCTCCTGTCTCAGTTCTGTCACATGCGAAATGATGCCGATCAGCTTCGTTCCTCCGTCCATCTCCTTGAGAACACGCACTGCCTGGTCCCTGGCATGGTCATCCAGCGATCCGAACCCTTCATCAATGAACATGATGTCCGGATGGATCGAGGCGGAGCTTTCCTGAATCTGATCCGCGAGGCCGAGTGCCAATGAAAGAGCTGCCATGAAGGATTCCCCTCCGGAGAGTGTCCGCACCTCCCGTTCCTGACCGTTGATAAAAGAGTAGACCATGAGGTCCAGCCCACGGTTTCTCCCCTCTCCCGCCATCGAATCATCTACCATCCGCAGCTCGTACTGTCCCGCTGACATTTCCGAGAACCGGATGTTCGCCGCGTGCAGAATCCTGCGAAGATAATATCTCTGAACAAAGGTTTCGATATCCATTCTCGCACCGGTCACCTTCCCCGCAAGGCGGGTGTAGAGGCTGTCAATCCGCGAAAATTCCTCCGCGATTCTTCCTCGCTCCCGCAGAACGGACGCAAGCTTCCGGTATGCGGCAGAATCCGCCCGGAAGATCTCCCTGACACTTTCTCTCTCTGCCTGAATCCTGCGATACCTCTCTTCTTCTTGATCTCTCTTCCTGCCAAGCGCATCCAGATCCGGTTTCGTCTGACCGCTGACCGCCTTGCGGGCAGTATCGAACGCGCCCTGTGCAGATGCCTTCTCGCGCTGAAAGCGGTCGATCTTCTCCTGAAGACGGGAGGCTTCCTCACGCGTATGTTCTTCCAGAACGGTCATCCATTCCTTTTCCGTCAGCTTCTTCTCCTTTAGCATCGACCGGTAACTCTCTTCCCGTTCCTCCGCTGTTTTCTTCTGCAGGGGGAGAGATTTTTCAAGCTGCGCGATCAGCGTCTCTGTCTTTTCTTTTTCTGCTCTGGCTCTCAAAGCCCCGGCTCTTGCCAGCTGATAGCATTCCTCCGCCTTCTGTGTCTTCTCCTCAGCCTCTCGAAGAACACGTGCGGCTTGCTCCTCCGTTTCGAAATCCCTGCGTTCCACCAGCTGCAGATACTGAGCCTTCGCCGCGGCGAGAGCCGCCCTGTCGTCGGATGCCCTTCGAACAGCCTCATCCTTGATCTGAAGGAGGGCTTTGCTCTGCTCCTCCCAGGCTTCCAGAGACTGATTCAGCTCCGCAAGTCTCCGATACGACCGCTCCAGCTCTTCCTTCTTCGTTTCCAGTTCCCTCCGCCACCGCTTCATCGCTTCTGACATCTCCATAAATGACGGCTTCTCTGATAGTGACGCCTCCGGGATCACCTCGATCAGATGCTTACGGAATTCTTCAAGCCCGGCGCGCGCCTGCTTTCTTTTTTCTTCCAGAAGATCCGCAGCCGCCTTCGAAGCCGCCGCCTTCTCCGTCATGATCCGGCTGCTATTCCCGACCTCCTCAGCGAGAGTGTCAATATCCTCCTTCGTCAGATTCGTATGCCGTTCCGGCAGCCGACAAGGATCTGGGTGAATTCTTGACCCACAGACGGGACAGGGTTCGCCCTCGACAAGCCTGGCGGCAAGAAAACCTGCCTGATCGTTCAGGAACTCTGTCTGCCGCTGGTTGTATTCACTGTTCTTTTTCTGATACTCCTTCCAGGCATCTCTGTATTCCTCCGCGGCTTTTTCCGCTGTTTTCTTCTGCTCTGAATACTCACCCGCTGCCTCTGATACCCTGGTTTTCTCCTCGAGGAGCCGGTTATATCCGGTCAGAGTATTCTCCCGGAAGAGATTCCACCGCACATCCGCATCCGCAAGACGTGATTTCTCCCCGGTCCACTTCTCCTTCTGCGTTTCAAGTCTCTTCCGTTCTTCTTCCGCCGCGACTGCTGCTTTATTTGATGCGGCTGCCTTCTTCTCCCGATCCGCTACGGCTTCCCCTGCCTCCGTAATCTGACGGAAAAGATCCCTCGCTTTTGACACACGTTCCCTTGTCTTTGTAAACCGGTCCGCCTCCTGCCGGCGGTTATCATCCGCCGTCTTCTCCAGATCCATCGTCTTCTCATATGCCGTTCTTTGATCCGGCAGCGCTGCCTCAAGCCGTTTCAGCTCCTTCCCGGTTTCTTCCGCCGTCTGAGCGGCTTCCTGAAGGCTCCTGAAGGCCTGTCTGACCTCGATGGCATTCTGAATCGACCGGATCAGCTCTCCTTCCGCGCGGATCTCCTCCTCATGCGCCCGGCATCCGGCCAGCACCTTCTCCGCATCCTCCATCTGCCGGAATGATCGCAGAATTCCCTCGGCCTTCGCATAGGCTTCCCGCGTCAGATCTCTCGAGGTACATGAGTCCCTGTAATCCTTTTCCAGCTCTTCCTTCCTCGAGTTCATATATTCGTTCAGAAGAGAAAGTTCCTCCTGAAGGCTCTCCGCTTCCGCGACATTCAGTCTGTCGCCGTCGATCACCTGCTGTTTTTCCGCCTGTATCACTCCGGCGCGCACGTATTCTTCCGGCACCTCGATGTGTCCGGCCTCCAGACGGCAGGCCGTCCGGACCTCTGCGATATCGGAGAGCTTCTCCTTCCTTCTCCTTGCCAGCTCATCGACGATATCCTGATATTTCTCGGTCCGGAAAAGCTTCCGGAAGATTTCTTTTTTCTTATTCGAGTCCGCCCGCAGAACCTCCATGAATTCTCCCTGCGCGATCATGGCGACCTGCGTGAACTGCGTCTTTGTAAGGCCGATAATATCGACAAGCTTCGCGTCGGTTTCCTTCTGCGGATATACGGATCCATCCGGCATCTCCAGCGATACGGATTCTGATTCCATGCGGCTTCCCTTACCGCGCTTCAGAGCACGCAGATGCCGGGGAACCCGGCGCACCCGGTACTCCTCAGAAACGGCACCCGTCTTTTCTGAAAAGGTAAGCTCAACAAAGGGCTCCGTCCGGATATCGGAGTACTGACTTTGCAGTTCCTCACCGTCCTTACGGTTCCGATTTGAACTTGCCTCCCCGTACAGAGCGAAGACAATCGCGTCAAATATGGTGGTCTTTCCGGACCCGGTATCCCCGGTAATCAGAAAGAGATTCTGGTCCGGCTTTGTGAAATCTATCTCCGTTCTCTGTCCGTACGACCCGAACGATTGCATGACGAGTCTGATCGGTCTCATGGCAGTTCCTCCCCCACTGTATTGATGACATCCTCCAGAAGGCTTCTCTCCCCCTCATCCGGGTTGCCCAGGAATGAACAGCAGAGATCATAGGTATCCATGACAGCCTCTCCTGTATATTCCGCCTGATAATCAACCCCCGGCAGGCCCTCTCTCCTGATTTCCAGAAGATTCGGAAATGCGCTTCGTATACGATCCTGCAGATCCAGCGCATCCGCCTCCCTTATATCCGTGAGCGTCACAACCGCGTAGTCCTCGCACCCCTGCCGGAGAACCTCCTCCAGATCTCCCCGCACGATGCGGATCTGCCTCAGCGGCGTAAGCGGAAGAATGGAGACAGACCTCTCTCCCTTCCTCCCCAGATTCACCTCGACAATTCCCTTCTGCTGACCGGCCTCACTGACCGAGCAGGCCATCGGCGTCCCGCAGTACCGCGCATACTCACTGCCGACCCGCATCGGCTTGTGGATATGTCCAAGCGCCGCATAATCAAATCTCTGAAGAACATCCGCCGTTACACGGTCGATATTTCCTATCGTCAGGATCTCGGAATCCATGCGCTCAACATCCGCTGCATCCGCTCCCTTCGGAAGGTAGAACTGATGACTCACGAGAACATTCCGTTCCCGTGTGTCAATCTCCTCTCTGTCCAGCAGCCGGTGTATCGTCTCGTCGTAGCTGAATCCGCTTCCATCCTCCTTCACCCCGATTACATTCCGCACCATGGAGGGCCGCACAAAAGGAAGCAGGTAAAAATGGACCGCACCGTATTCATCCCGGAGCGTCACCTGCTCCACATGATCCTCTTCCCTCTGTGGCGGAATTCCGATCATGTGGATTCGCTCTCTGTTCAGGATTCTCCGGAACAGATTCACGCGGGGCGCGCTGTCGTGGTTCCCGCTGATCATCATAATCTCCGCATCCGGAACCGCCTTCCGGAGCCCGGAGATGAAGTCATCAAAAATCTCCACTGCTTCTGCCGATGGTACAGACTTGTCATAGATATCTCCGGCGATCAGGATCGCGTCCGGCTTCCCGGCCGCCGCCTTCTCAACGATCTCCCGGAGAATAAACCGCTGATCTTCACCGAGATCCCGATTGATCAGCTTCAGACCGACATGAAGATCCGATAAATGAAAAAATTTCAAGATTCCGCTCCTTCCTTCTTTCTTGTCCTTTCCCCTGAAATTTCCAGCACGGCATCGTACCGCTCCGCGACCTGCCCCAAATACTCCAGATACGCCCGTCTGATCCTCTCGGGACGCAGAATCTGAATGCCGCTCCCAAGCGCTGTCAGCCACCCGAAAAACTGAGGGCTTACTGTAACCGGAACCATCACCGTGAACCGGTCCGCACCCGCCGGGATCAGTATTGAATCGATGCCGAACCGGTCGATGATCACACCCGCAAACCGGTTGTCGCAGATCAGTGTCACCCTGACATCCTCCCCGGAGAACATCCCGAAAGTCTTCTTCTCAAAGACTGCAGGATCAAAATCCTTCGCCAGATTCTTCCCCTCTCTCGGCTCAGGTTCGATCTCAAGATTCATCATCTTGTCCACCCGATAGTGGCGCATCATGTCACTTTCCTTTTCATACGCGATCAGATAATAGTTCTCATCATCCCAAATCAATGCCCACGGGCTGACGCGGTAGCGGGCGCCGTTTCTTCTGAAGCGATATTCCTTCCGCACCGTCCATTCCACGTACTGAAAGGTAATCTGCCGGTTTTCATAGATCGCACTGTGAATGGCATCCGTCACGTAGAAAACTGTCTCATTCTTTGCTTTCGGACGGTTGTACAGAATAATCTGTTTCTCAAGCAGCTTTCGCTGAGGCTCTCCGACGAAGCCGATCAGCTTCTCAATCAGCTCCCCGGATTTCTTCTCGGTGATCGACTTCGACACCTGAACAGCGTCCACCAGCATCCGCAGTTCCGGAATCTCAAATTCACGCTCACCAATAAAATACCCGTGGTCTCTGCCCTTCCGTATGACAATGTCTGCGCCCCATTCTCTCAGCGTATCAATATCACCGTATATACTCCTCCTGTCGGTCTCTATATTGTAGCGCCCCTTCAGAATATTCCCCAGCTCCGAAGCGGACAGGATGTGGTCCTCATCTGTCATCTCCCGCAGAATCGAATAAATAAAGAGCATTCTGAGCTTCTGTCTCTGTACAGCCATAGTACCTCCATAAAATCGAACATGTATTCTTCTAAATTATATCATCCCATTTTCCCTTCTGTCTGCATATTTTTGTACAATGTAACTAGTATATTCTTCGAATACACAGGCAGAGGCGGCGCACGCAAGAAGCGTACAGGACCCCTTCCTGACCCGCTGTTCCTGCCGTCTCCAAAGAAAGGAGCTTCACGCATCAAGCGCCCGCAGGAGCCTCAATATGAATATCCGGATTGCAGAAGGCAGGAGGCTGTCTCCTTCAGGGAAACAGCCTCCTGCCATATCATCTGATCATCCATATTTTTCCATCCGTACCGGATTCTGTACCGGATACCATGCACAGCCTCTGATATACCTGCTCAATCTGCCGCCGGCATCATGATACAATATCACGAAAATGAAAATCCTTCTTACCGGACGCATAGTCCCCGACGATCTGGCCGTGACCGTACAGCTTGTATTTGTAAGTCACCAGCCCATCGAGTCCAACCGGCCCCCTCGCATGAATTTTTCCGGTGCTGATCCCGACCTCCGCCCCGAACCCATAGCGGAACCCGTCCGCGAATCTCGTAGAGCAGTTCTGGTATACGCCGGCAGAGTCCACCAGTTCCATGAATCGCTCCGCCGTCTCATCATTCTCCGTAATGATGCAGTCGGTATGATGAGAACCGAAGCGGTTGATATGATCGACCGCTTCCTCCAGGTCATTTACAAGTTTCACGGAAACAATGAGATCCAGATACTCCCGGAACTGATCCTCACCAATGGTCTCTCCCCCGATCATCAAGGTGACCTCTTTGGTCCCGCGGATCTCCACTCCTTCCTTCCTCAGTGCCTCCGCAAGCTTCGGAAGAAATACCGGAGCAATCGACCGGTTCACAAGAAGCGTCTCCACCGCATTACAGGCGGCAGTGTACTGCGTCTTCGCATCGATGATAATCGGAATTGCCTTCTCAAAATCCGCATCCTTGTCCACATAGATATGACAGATACCGTCCGCGTGACCCATTACCGGAATCTTTGTGTGATCCATGATATAGCGCACAAAACGGTTTGATCCTCTCGGAATCAGGAGATCCACACAGTCATCACAATCCAGAAGTTCATCGATCTCATTGTGCTGTTCCGCCTGTATCATGCAGTATTCCGGGAGTCCTCCGGCGACCGCGGCTTCGTGAATCACCCGGAAGAGGACACGGTTAGTCTCCGCTGTCTCACGTCCGCCCTTCAAGACCGCACAGTTTCCGCTCTTGATACAGAGCGATGAAATCTGAACCAGCGCGTCGGGACGGGCTTCGAAGATAACACCGATGACACCAATCGGACAGGTGACCCGCTTCAGCAGCAGTCCCTCATCCAGTTCCCGTACCAGCGTTTCCCGATGGATCGGATCCGGAAGGCTTATCAGGAGCCGGATTCCCTTTTCCACATCCGCAAGCTTTTCTTCACTGAATTTCAGTCTCTTCCGAATCGCCGGCGCGACCTGTTCCGCATCGGCTCTCTCAAGATCCTTCCGGTTCGCCGCGAAAATCTCTTCCTTATGACGTTCCAGACTCTCCCCGATCAATTTCAGAACATGATTTCTCTGTTCCAGGGTAGACGAAGCGACTTGCGGCGCGACCCGCTTCATTTTGCGAACTTCTTCTCTGATCTCCATTTATCTGACCTCTTTTCTGTCACACTGACCGCTCCCGCAGGCTTCCGGTTCATACGTGCAGCCATCCAATCATACATCATTTTCAAACGCCGGAATGACCGTTCCCACGCGGCTGACAAGACTGACAAGCCGGCGGTACTGCAAGGCACCGCTTTCCCGTCCGGATCTTTACAATAGTCTCTCTCACTCCAGATGCTTCTCGAAATTACCCGAGATATTAACACCGGAATTTTCAACGACAAAGGCATCCGGATCAAATTCACGGACCAGCCGTCTCAGTCTCGGTGCCTCGTACTTGTCTACAATTACATAGAGAATATTTACATCATTTCCGCTGAATCCGCCTTTTCCCTCCCATCTCGTCACCGATCTGCGAAGCTCCCGGATGATGCTTTTTTCCAGAACATTTACATCCTGCTGTGTGATGATATGAAATTCCACCTTGATGTTCTGCGAATAGAACCGGTCAAGCGCATAGGATGTGACAAACGCGGAAAAAAGCGAATAGATCAGAATGTCAATCGGATAATTGAAGGCCATGATGGCAAATACGACAATATTGACGTACAGATTGGCATGTCCCACGCTGGCCCCGTTCCTCTGGTGCACAATCAGTACACCGATCAGATCCATTCCTCCGTCGCAGGCTCCCATCCTCAGCATCAGTCCCATCATCGCGCCGCAGATTACACCTCCGATCAGGGCGGCAGCCAGACGGTTGTCCACCAGCGCCTGTTTGGGAATCGGAAGCAGCACAAGGAACACAGATTCCGCTGTAATACCGAGAATGGTCTTCGCAAAATAGAGCTTTCCCATCAGCTTGTGCGCCAGGACCAGGAACGGAATATTGACCAGATAATAGAGAATACCCGCGACGTCAACGCTCCCGAATCCGAGTCCGACAACCGATGTCAGAAAGGAACGCAGCAGCTGACACAGTCCCAGAACTCCACCGGTATAAAGACCCGCAGGTACAATGAAAAAATTGATGCCCACCGCGTAAATAAATGTACCAAGAAGAAGCACCATAATCCGCTGAGCCTCATATCCCTTCCCGCTCTGTGATAGATGAATCCTGTACATTCCGGCATCTCTCCTCTCATTAATCAGTTCCGTCCCGCGTCTCGAAATCCCTACCTGCCCCGGCCGTTACAGCATTGCAAATTTGAAAACAGTCTACCATAAACCGCCATAAACTTCCATACCAAAACCTGCGCATACACCTGCCGCCCGCCCCGGCTGTTTCTGTTAACGATTATCCGGTACGGGGAATATTATCCTTCCTTTATCCGGACAGTACCTGCTTTCAGAAGTCTGCGGACGGACCGTGCCATCAAACTGTACTTTCCCCGCCTTTCAGACAAGCCGTAAATCCGTGTGCAGCAGCAAAAAATGACTGATATCGGGATGATTTTGACAAGACATTCATATATTCGTCATATATATTCGTAAAGCAGAGCAAAAGGTCTATAGACTGCCGTTATAATCCGCACGGCAAAGAGAGGATAAGAGATGAAAATCAATAACATCACGAATGTTGAGAAATTTTTTGAAATCGTAGACAGCTGCAAGGGAAGAGTGGAACTGGTTACTGCCGAGGGTGACACGCTGAACCTGAAATCAAAGCTCAGCCAGTATGTATCCCTGGCAAACATTTTTTCCAATGAGGCTGCTATTCCGGAGCTCGAGATCATCGCTTCTGATCCGGAGGATATCCGCAAGCTCATGAACTTCATGATCGACGGAAATGCGTGAGAAACACCCAGAAAAAACGATATGCGACCATCAGGATCAAAGACGGCAGGATCTCCAAAAAGGCGATCCTGCCGTTTTTCTGCGTGTGCCCACATAGTGGATAAAGCCATCCGCTCTGCTGCTTATCAGCTCTCACCACTGCCGCACGCGCCGGCTTCGTTGGTCTGTCGCGGCATTAGCCTCGCCGTTTCACACCCAGAACCCCCTTCTGAATTTCGAATACCGCTCTGAATATCAAATACTCTTCCGAATTTCGAATACCCCTCTGACTTTCGAATACTGTTCTGAATATCGAATATCCCTCTGAGTATCATTCAGGACAGCGCAGATGTCCCGGCAGTATCTCCGCCCTTCCCGGAACTGCCCCCGGAAATCGAATAGGAATACGAATAATAGCGCAGTACATGCTCCACATAATCCGGATCACCATATGAACTCCAGCCGTTTTCATATGCTTTCATATTTGAAAATGTGGAAGCATTCTCCTCAGAGTAACCCCCGTAATTCTTCCTCGCCCATTCAATGTAACCGGTACCAAAGTTGTATCCCTGCACAGCCAGCGAAATGCCTTTAATATCGTCCGGTCCACGGACATCGGCAGCATCGAGAGCCGCCGCAAGTTCCCGGACACCGGCCCGGATTGAATAATCCGGATCTGTAATTGTCTGTCCGGCATAGCGCTCATTGTAGAAGGAGGCGGACGCCTGCATGGGATCTGTTCCGTCACCCCTTGATTCCTGCATCATGATTGCCTTGATCAGACCGGTATACTCGCCAATAGAATATTCGTCTGCATATTTCCGGATTACATCCGAATAATTCTCCACCTCGTCGCTCACCAGATCCTTGCGTATCGTAATTGTGGTATCTTTTTTCGTTACTTTCCGGACATTGGCCATTTGTTCACTCTGCTCCATGGTCCCTACAGCTATAAACACCACAATCAGGGCCGCCACAGGTATCACAACCCTGCCTCCTGCCCGATAGAGATAGACGACCGCCCGCCCGAACATTCTCCAGAAACGAATAAACTTTCTCCAGAAACGTTTCTTCCTTCTGCGCCGTCTGCGTCTGGTATTTGTTTTTCTGTATCCAGATTTCTCACTCATAACATCTCTCCCCGGGTCTGCATTTTCCGGTTTCTTACCTGTAACGACGCGGGAGCACGAAGTGCGGAGCGGCGTACAGCTTACACAGGCGACTAACTTTCAATCTGCCTGAGCAGATATCTACCCACGGTGTTTGAAAAATGGTCGATTGACCGGATATACGCAAAATCCTTCCCGAAGATTTTCCGCTCTGCGGCAAGCTCGCTCTCCTCCCCTACAAAAACGCCAAGCACCGCCACATTGTTCTGTCTCAGCCGGCGGACCTCGGTGCCCGCGTCAAGGGCTGCCCTGTGACCCGCGTAAGGCTCCGGATTTCTCGCGTTCGGCCGGTTGAGCATTACATCATACGGTTTCCCATCACTCAGCACAATCAGGACCTTGTTGCTCTCCTCTCTCTCCAGGAGCCCCTGCCCCACGGTTCGTATCGCCAGGCCGTCCCGGTTGTTGGAGCTTGTGGTAAACTCAAAGATGTTTTCATTTGCGCTCCGGTCATCCCCATACTCCCGGAATCTGCGAAGCACCGTGTAATCCCAGAACGTACAGAAGCTCATCACCCGCATGGGAATTCCAAGATTCGACATTGCTTCGCAGATAATATACGCCTGCATTGCCACTTCTCTCTGCCGCTTTCTCTGTGACCCGCTCGCGTCGATCAGAAAATCAACCACAAAATCCATGCTGTCCCTTCGCAGAGCTCTCCGAAACAGCCTCGCATCCTCCGATCTCCCTGCCTTCCACAGCTGCCGCGGATCGATCTGACCGGAATCGGACAGGATGCTGTCCTCCTCGTTTCGAAGCGCGAATGCGCGCTTCAGCATATCCGTGAGAATCTGAATATTGTGTCGGACTGTCCTGTAATTCGTCCGGAAGTATTCCAGCGTTTTCTCTTTATTTCCCCTCGCGAGCACATACTGATTGTTCCGGACCACGGGGTTCTTCAGGATCCCGTCTGTAAAAAAAAGCCCGCAGTCGGAATGTATTCCCCTGCACATGCGGCTTGTGATCCTTTTCTCCTCCGAAAGCGAAAGATAGGATTTCCCGAAATTCCGCTGCACATACTCCCTGGATTTTTCCAGAACGCTGTCATCGATCAGTAAAAGCTTCCGGATCTTGTCTCCGCCTTCCGCTGGAGCCTGCTCATTCGTTATTCCTTCACGGGAAGGCTCATCCGAACTCAGCATCTCCGCGGTAACTCTCTCGATAACATAGCGGACGGAATCATCCTCCAGCTCCTCCTTCAGGTAATCGCTCCAGGAAAACTCGGTAAGCTCTTCCGATGTTACCCGAAGCACCTCCGTCAGCGTCATGGGAAAAGAAGGATCTACCACATCGTTGTACAGACTGTCGATCATCGCGATGATTTCTTCCGAGCTTCCCACCTGACGGAGACGGTGAATCCGGTCCAGCTGGCGCATGATTTGCTCCGGGCCATGATAGCCGCCATCCAGCTTTTCTCTCCAGCTCGCCGCCATCAGCCGTCCCAGCGGATACGCAGACATTCTTCCGAAATCCTGATACAGCCATTTCTCCAGAGCTTTTTTTCGGATAGACCGCACTCCCTCGCGCTCCCGGTCAAGTCTCCATCCCACCGCTTCCTCAATGCACAGCCTGGCAGTATCCATCAGTGCTCTCTGATCCGCATGACAGTAGATCTTCTTCAGCAGATACATCGCAATGGCATCCTGATCAAAATATTTCGCCAGAGCCCCCTGCTTGATCCCGTTATAGATGGCAATCTCCGGTGATCGGGAAAACTCCGCAAGATCCGGCTTCACCTCAAGACTATAATCCCCGCTGACTGTCCAGATCAGGTTCCGTATTCTGTTTTCCAGCTCATAGGGATAGGATTCCCATACATCCTTGCCAGTATTCAAGCAAAAACATCCTTCCTTGTCCATTCCGCAGGAATCCGCGTACTCAGAACGTCGCGAACGATTTCCTTTTCAAAGGTGTCAAAGCATTTATTGACAACCCCCATCTGCAACGCGAAAAAAGGCGGGATGCCCTGGCGGACTGTCTGTGCCGCCGCGACAATTCCACGGAGATCCAGACTCCTGGCTGAAATTTCTCCGTGCTCCGCTTTTGTCTGCAGATCGAGAAATAACCCCGAAAGCTGCTCTCTGGCCCTGTCTGTCATATCCGGAAAAATCCGCCTGAGAATATACTCCAATGAACTTTCTGTCTGCGGAGGCATGTCGATGACAAGGAACCGGGATACCAGCGCCTCGTTCAGCTCCTTTGTTCCGGCGTATCCGTAGTTCATCGTTCCTATAAATCTTGCCGCAGGATGAAGGTCAATCTTCTCGTAGCCGGGGATATCGATGCTCCGCCGGTAATCGAGCGTCGAATGCAGGACAGAAACCGCGTCATTTTTTGCCATGTTGATCTCATCGAGAATGCCGAAACCTCCATACCGGGCACAGAGGCTGATACTCCCCTCCCGAAGCTCCACCTGATTATTCCGGAAGGTATCGGTACCGATCAGCTCTGCACTGCTCGTGTTCACATGAAATGACACATTGTACACCGGTCTGCCGAATAAAAAAGCAAGATTCTCCGCCAGAACATTCTTGCCCGTTGCCTTTGCGCCCGTGAGCAGCAGATTCTGTCCCTCCAGAAGAGCGGCGATCGCCATTTCCAGCACCTCTTTCCCGTAAAACGGAAGTGCAGGTTTTACCACACGGCTCCGGACAGCGTCATCTACGGTATAAGTCTCCCGGAATCTCTCCACGCCGCGGATCAGCTCCGGGCTCACATCCTGCTCCTCCAGAATCCTTTTCTGTTCCAGTGTCATATCTTTCCTCTCTCCGATTCTTTCTCTCCGGAATACTCCCGGATATACCGTTTCATCAGCCCCGATGTAAACTCCATCTCGAGATCCGTGTATCTTGGGACATCCGTCAGATAGCTGATTCCGTGGGCGCCGCCGCGGAAGATTTCCAGTCGGACGGGAACTCCGGCTTCCTCTGCCGCCTCATACAGCTCACGGCTCATCCGCACCGGCACATACCGGTCCGCGTCGCCGTGAATCAAAAGTACCGGAACCCTCGATTTCCGGATTGAGCTTATGGCACCGCAACTTGCGAGATCCACATGGCCAAAAAGCTTTGCCCCGGTCTTCACCAGCCACCAGACCGCTCCCTCCGGATACCTCCTTGCCCTTCCAACATCCCGGACAATTGCCTCCGGTGAGGTATACCCGCAGTCCGCGATAATCCCGACAACGTTATCCGGAAGCTTCAGATCTGCCGCCATCAGAACCGTTGCGGCGCCCATCGACACACCGGACAGAATGACCGGTGTCTGCATGCCGAACCTCTTTGCCGCATATCTGGCCCACGTCAGGCAGTCCTGCCGTTCCTTCACCCCGAAGGTTGTGACATTCCCACCGCTTTTCCCATGCGCCCTCTGATCCACAACCAGAGTGTTCTGCCCATGTTCCCTGGCGACACGATTTCCGCCTGCCATATCGCGAATCGCCTCTCCCCGGTATCCGTGGAACTGAATCTGGAGCGGTGCCCCTTTTTTTACCTCATAATACCTGCCGTAAAGCGTCAGGTTGTCAAAGCTCCGGACCCTTACCTCCTCATACGGAATCTCCTTCATCAGGTCCACCAGCTCCTGCATGCTCTCCTGATGCTGATCATATCCCTCCCCGGTCGGGAGCGGCACATGACCGGACTTCCGTTCATTCGTATTATAGAGAACGGCGCGAAATACTGCGTAAAGCCCAAAATATATAAGAACCGCTATACTGAGAATAAAAGCCACAAGAATTCCTGCGATGATACGAAACATATGATCTCCATTTCAAACCGGAACCGGTCCTGCACATACCCGCCGTTGTATAAGCTCTATGGATTGCATCGCTTACAAGGTATGTATCCCCTGTCGATTAGTTCATCCCTCGATCCGGTCCACTCCATTCGGTTTCCCGGTGCAATGTCTTCCACTGACGAGCACGTCGGGTAGTGAAATCTGCCTGTATTGGTATTGACGACATAGCTGACTGTCCCACCCGAAACGGATGGCTCCGAAGCAGGTGTCTCTGACACCTCCGTCTGCTTCGCGGTCTCTTTATTGCCGGACGCGGAATCAGAGCCGGTAAATGCCGGGCCGCTGCTGTCACCGGTCGCATAGTCAATCGTGATCCCTGGCTGTACATTGTAGCAGTAGACGCAGAACCGGATCCGCTCTCCCCTGTCTTCTACGGATTCCGCCTCCATCAGAACACCGGAGGCCAGCAGATTATTGCCCTCAAAGACTGGTGTCACCCGGTACAGCACATGAAAATTAAAGTCGGTGACCGCGTAGCTCACCTCGTTTTCATAGGGAAGCATTCCCTCTACATTCATATAGCGGGTACCTGTGATCAGATTTTTTTTGTTCGCGTTCTCTCCCGCCAGCTGATATCCGATCAGGTGACAGCGGTTATACAGATAATTGCCGTCAATCCCATTGTACTTTACCGTGTGCCATCCGGTCGGCTTTACCGATCCGATCTTTCCCCTCTCCTCCACAGGCATTGTATCGACACAGATATCCGCCCAGGCGGTTCCGCAGCGTCCGAGACCGTCCTGGCTGCTGTAGAATTCGAATTCCCGCGTCTTGAAATCCTCATCCGTGAAAAAAGGAACATTCCCGTTCACCTCAACCGAGGGAGAGCCGCTGTACGCCGGAATCTCATCCGGATCAAAGGCTGTGAGCTCCGCCGCCGCTCTTTTCTCTTCGGAAGGCAGCGCCCCTCCGACAGAGGCGGTTGTCCCATTCCGAATCCGGTCGATGACGGTCCCAACAGCTCCCGTCCGGTTCTCTCCAGTACCGGTCTGAACGCCTCCCGGGAGAACGCCGACAAGAATCGTTCCGATGACAATCACCGTCATCGATCCGATCATCCATATCCGGGGCCCTCGCCGGTCGCCGCTGCGTCTCTTTTTCACAATACCCGCGATCAGCGACACCGGAAATATCACAAGCGCTGCCAGAAGCAGCAGTTCTATCACAAGCATATCAAATCCCCTCAGCAGGAAACTCAAAAACCGTTCCGCCTCCGATTATAACACAGAACACACGTTTTGTGAAAATTCGCATCCTGGCCCTTACACACGCTTCACGTGTGACGTGCCTGTCTGCGTTTTCCTGGAGCTCTTTAATACTGTATAAGCTACGGATTGCTCCGTGCTTCGCACTCCCACAATCCTACAGGCATTCGGATTCCGCGCCTTCGCGCTTCATCCTCATACCTGTTGCTTTCGAAATCGCATCCTCGCTCTTTCACACGCGTCGCGTGTGTCGAGCCCGTCTGCGTTTTCGAAGAGCTTATACACGAAAGATTTCGGTCAGGACTTCTTGTATCCTGACTTTCTCTGCGTGAAAAGATCCCTGGATCATCTCCGGGCTTCCGCCTCCCCGTCCGTCCAGGCTGGAGTTGATCGTCTTCGTAAGGTTTCTCAGATTCACCGCAGAGCTGCAGATGCAGTACGCATAGACGCCCTTTTCGTCTTCCTGCTCCGTAATTACGGCACAGGTAGGCGCCATGGATTCCTTCACAAGCCTGTCGCAGAACTTCCGGCAGCTGTTCCTGTCGATATTTTCCTCAAAGTCGATCAGAAAGGACTCCTGCTTTTCGAGTTCCTTCATCTTCCCGTCAAAGTACCTGCTGACCCAGGCATTCAGCTTCTGATTTGCCTCCGCCAGCTCCTGCTGTACTCTCGCGACAGCCTCTGCTGTCTCATGGGGCTTCGCGGAGAGCATATGGGAGATCTCCGTGTTCTGGTCCACCTTCCGCTCATAATCGAGAAGGGCCTTTCTGCCGCAGACCAGCTCGATCCGCACGCCTTTCTTATAATGAATCATGCTGAGACATTTCACCATGCCGATCTCGCCGGTTCTCATCACATGGGTCCCGCAGCAGGCGCAGATATCCGCTCCCGGAATCGTGATGATTCTGACTTTTCCGGTCAGTTCCTTCTTGCTCCGGTAATCCAGCGTCTCCAGTTCCTGTCCCTCCGGAAAGCTTTCTTCTACAGGAACATCGCTGCGGATCACTGCATTTGTGTCACGCTCCACCTCCATCAGTTCTTCCCAGGTCATGACTCCGCTGATATCAATGGTGACGCATTCCTCACTCATATGGAATCCGACATTCTCGTATCCGAAACGTCTGTGGATCAGACCAGATAGGATATGCTCACCCGAATGTGCCGTAGTATAATCCATTCGGCGCTGCCAGTCAATGACCCCGTGTACCTGAGTTCCGACGGCGATTTCCCGATCCGTCGTATGAACAATGTGATCCCCATGCTTCTGAACATCCCGCACCGGAATAACCGTCTGTGCGTCAGTCTGCAGAATGCCGCGGTCTGAAGGCTGACCGCCGCCTTCCGGATAAAACGCCGTCCGGTTTAGCTCCACGTGATAGCCCTTCCCGCACGGTTCGCAGGAGATCACCTCCGCGTCAAACTCTTTCAGATATGGTCTCTGATAGTATAATTCATCGAAATTTTCCATCGTTGTCCTTTTCCTTTCCTGACAGGTGTGGAGCACTGCCTGTTATCGTGCCGCATACTGTATAAGTCCCCGCGTCACTTCGCTGCTTCGCAGCTTCCGTGCCGCTTATTATTATATCGTGCCGCATACTGTATAAAGCCAGCTGCTCCGTTGCTTCGCAACTCTCGCAGCTGCCACATGTGACCGACTTCGTCGGTCTGTCGCGGCGTTCGCCCCACCGCTTCACACTTCGTGTGAGCGGGTGTGGCTCACTGCCCGCGCATATTCGCATTCTCGCGGTGTTTCACACCGCTCCATGCTCATACATGTTAGCGTCGTTCAAGCATGCAGTTTTCTGTGCATGCTTCGCATGCCCAAAAACTGCCCGCTTGACGACGGCTTTATACAGTAAATCGGCAGATATTTATCCTTTCCCGAACAAATATCTGCCGATCTTTTAGGTCTGTTTAACACGCTCTCTGAACGCTGATTATAATGCGTACGCGCTCAGATACTCTTCCATCTGTGAATTGCCTTCCGTGAACTCAATCTCTATCGGTTCAAATCCCAGAGCAAATACTCCCATAATTGATTTTCCGTCCGTCTCACTTCTGCCCTTCCGGACCGTGACGTCCTCTGCGCATTCTCCGGCAAGTTTAACAAATGCTACGATATCCTCGACCCGGTTGAATTTCACCTTTGCCTTTTTCATCTCTCATGCCTCTCCTCAGATTCAATTTCGGTCTTCGATATCTACGGCCGACTTCCAAATAAATATTGTCACAGGCTCCGTGAAAACTGATGCGGTATGCTATCCTTCCATGACCCGCGGTTCTCCGGAGACCCTATATGGGTATTTTATCCTCTTGACACTGAAATGCAAATCTTTCGGGAGCTTATGCATGAAATTCAGGACTTACTTCTATAATTTTTGTGAAAATACCGGGAAATTTTGTGCATATCTGCTACGCATTCTCATCCCTCATAATCAAATATCGCCTTCTTCTCAAGGTATTTTCCGTAGTCTCTTTTCCAGGTTTTGTGGATTTCACTGTCGTCATAGACAGGCAATGCCTCCGGTTTCATCCGGATCCGGATCAGAACATCGTACCGGTTTGCCCGGTCAATCACATTTGGAAATACCTCAACCGATTCAATTCCTTCAATTCCGGTGAGACCCGCGAACAGTTCCCGGATCTCCGGCAGAAGATTCTCCTTCTGCTTTCGGGATATTTTCGCATTATATTTTGCCAGTATGCAATGATACATTCTATTACCTCCAAAATCGAAAACTATATGTGCTTCGAAAACGCAGACAAACCGCAGCTTATACATTTTGTGGCAAGATCATCGTATGACCGTTTACCACATGCCTGCGAAGCTGCCATTACCGCCCGGATTCTGTCCCGCGAACGGATTTTTCTCGATCTTGATGGCATCGTACAGCGCGGCGCTCGTCTGCGCCATATAGGGATCTACATAGAAGATACCGACCAGCCCGAAGGTAATGCTCGAAAAAATCACCCACAGAAGAAACGAAAGGTCCAGCACAAATGCCTTCCATTTATTTCCATACATCATGTTTCTGCTGATCTGGAACGCTTCCTCCATCGGCATGTCCGGATATTCAGCCAGAAGATACGGAATCATACGATATTCATACCCTTTCACGATTCCCGGAATCACGAAAAGCAATGACCAGAGAAAGGTATAGAGATCACGGAAGAACATCACCTTTACCACGTTCTTGTAGGAGTGATCAAATCCGTACATGATTTCGCGAAGCTCCGCTTTCTGGTGAAGATTCGTATAAAAGAACCTCCGCACCCCGACTTCCAGCGGATTCAGCAGAAATACATCGGCCACAATCGCGATGACGGCGATCAACACCACCACCATGAAGATGATCCCCGCAGCCATCAGCCACGCACCAAACATCCCGCCGGGAATGCCGCCCGGTCCCGCATGAAATCCGAAAATATCAGTGTCTCTGCCGGAAACGACATCATAATTCAAAATTCCGTTGCAAAATCCGGATAACGCTCCTCCGCCGGATCTGCTGTAAGATCCTCCAATCGTCAGCGAAAGAAGAAGTCCGGCAAGAACAGCTTTCCAGTAATTGCCCCTGAATACCTCTTTTGACCGGTTTTTTAATCCGATCCTAGTCCACATACTGCTCCTCCTTTTCTGTGCTGCGGCAAATATTGCAGTATATTCCAACATCCGCGGCAGCCCTGTGGCAGCTTCCGCCTCGCGGCGAAATCTGTAACCATGATTTTCATCCTTAAGTATACAGAATCCAGTGCCGGTAGGAAAGCATTTTCTTTTTTATTCATTTTTATTCATGCAACAGAAAAACAGGAATTTCACAGAACCTCTGTCCGGTGTCTCCGGCTGCTGACCTTAAGTCAGCCCCTGGATAAAGCAGTCCTGTGAAATCCCTGCAAAATATACTCTGATCAAATGATATCGATACATTAGAGAATATCGATATATTCTCCCGCCAGCGCTTTATTCATGCTCCGCACCGCGCAGAACTTTCCGCACATGGAGCAGGTGTCACTGTGATCATCCTCCGGCGCCCGGCTGTCCCGAATGGACTTCGCAGTCTTCGGATCAAGCGCCTCCTTGAACTGGGCTTCCCAGTCAAGCTTCCGTCTTGCATCCGCCATCCGGTCGTCCTGTTCCCGCGCACCCGGAATGCCCTTGGCGATATCTGCCGCGTGAGCCGCTATCCGGCTTGCTATTATTCCCTGACGTACATCGTCTATGTTCGGAAGCGCAAGATGCTCCGCCGGTGTCACATAACAGAGAAACGCAGCGCCGCTCATCGCCGCAATCGCCCCGCCGATCGCAGCTGTGATGTGGTCATAGCCTGGCGCGATATCTGTTACCAGAGGTCCGAGTACATAGAAGGGCGCTCCCTTGCAGATGGTCTGCTGAACCTTCATGTTTGCGGCGATCTGATCCATCGGCACATGGCCTGGTCCTTCCACCATGACCTGGACATCCCGGTCCCACGCCCTCTGCGTCAGCTCTCCAAGCCGAAGCAGTTCGCCGATCTGACAGCTGTCCGTCGCGTCCGCAAGGCATCCCGGCCGGCAGGCATCACCGAGGCTGATAGTCACATCATGTTCCCGGCAGATCTCCAGAATCTCATCATAATATTCGTAGAAGGGATTTTCGTTCCCCGTCATCGCCATCCATGCGAATACCAGGCTTCCTCCCCGGCTGACTATGTTCATTTTCCTCCTGCCGGCCTTGATTTCCTCAATCGTCTTTCTGGTGATCCCACAGTGCAGCGTCACGAAGTCCACACCGTCCTCTGCGTGCAGACGCACGACATCCACAAAATCCTTTGCACTGAGGGTCGCAAGGTCCCTCTGATAATGGATCACGGAATCATAGATCGGAACCGTGCCGATCATCGCCGGACATTCACTGGTCAGCTTTCTGCGGAACGGCTGGGTGTTGCCATGACTGGAAAGATCCATGATTGCCTCAGCGCCGAGATCGACGGCGCTGAGAACCTTCTTCATCTCCACATCATAATCCTTCACATCACGGCTGATACCGAGATTTACATTAATTTTCGTCTTCAGCATACTGCCGATGCCGTTCGGATCAAGCCCCTTGTGCGCCGGATTCGCTGGGATAACCACCTTTCCTTCCGCTACCCAGTTCCGGATTTCCTCCCCCGTTCTTCTCTCTTTTCCTGCCACAGCCTTCATCTCCGGAGTGACGATTCCCTTTCTCGCCGCCTCCATCTGCGTATGATACTCTCTCATCTGTAACCTTGTCCTTCCTTTCGAATTCTTTAAATAGAATAAAGTCACTAGCGCTTTTCGCATGTGACGCTCCTGTCTGCGGTTTCGAAGAGCTGTTCTGGTATAATACTGTATAAGCTGCGGATTGCTCCGTGCTTCGTGGTTTCGAAGAGCTTATACACAAAAAAGACGATACCCAAATGGATACCGCCTAAAAGACTACATAAAAACACCAGTGCTCGCACTTCCCTACGTTGGCATTATCCAAATCAGGTTCTCGGGTCGTATCTCATGTGATACCTCTCAGCCTTCCGGCTCCCCATGTTTTTCTATTCTATTGTTCTGTGCCGGCCCGGATGTTTCCCGGAAGCCAGGAGCAATGAGCCTCACAACGGGTTCATGATAACACATTCCCTTATTTTCATCAAGCGTACTTTTGCGCGAAAAATCAACCATTACTTTGGGCGAAAAATCAACCATTTTCAAAATTCTTTTTGATTGCCGATCTGGATTAACGACTTCCGGCACTTTGTCATACATATGCCTGTTGTCTCTATTGACAACACTCAAAATCGCTAAAGGCGCACTTCATTCAGGCATTTTTCCTCAACGCAAAGTGGGGATAACCGAGAATTTTCTCCCGGTAATAACCGGTCATTGAATACACGACTTCGCGGTTCCCCACGATGCTCTTCCCCAGAACACGAAGTACAAGACCATAACGATCAAGCAGAGACAATCCGAACCGGACCTCGTCGGAACCGGTGAATTTCTGATTCAGAAAATTTCTCAGTTCCTCCAGCATAGCCTCGTCGACACCTTCATCAATGATGACAGCGGAATTGTAGTTCATGGATCCCTCAAAGCATCCGATTTCATGCATATGATCCTCTTCCGGGTTGACGAGCAGAAAGTCATGGAACAGAAGCCGACCATCCATCCGGATATCGGTCTTCAGCCCGATATCCCGGTACTGGAAGGGTTCCTCGTTCTCCGACCACCCGGCAGTCAGACCGTCGGTCATAATCAGTCTGGATCCCCGGGCCATCTGGATCTCCGTGTTCTGACGAAACCTTGCCCTGGCGTACGGAATCGTCTCATCAATATAATACTCCAGGAAGGAATCCTTTCCAATCTTCACCCGGTTGTTCTGACTCGTCAGTCTTCCCCCGTCGCACTTGTAGATATAGTTCGGGGTCTGTGTCGTCACAATCGCATGACACTGTTCCTCGAGCGAAACCTCCTGAAGATACGTCTCCCCCTCGGTAAAACCGCCGCCGGTGCTGATCAGAAAATAATATGGAACGTCGACTGCAGCCGGAATGTTCCCGGAAATCCTGGAATTTCCCCTGCGGTAGGTCGTCTGCGCCACAGTTCGCCCGCTTCGGTTTGTAAATCCAAGGCGGATCTCTCCGTCAAATTGACTTTTCATTCAAGGTCCTCCAGAAGACAATCCTTCTTCAGCCACCGCACAACATCCTCGAGACCTTCGTCCGTCTTCAGATTCGTAAACACAAAGGTCCCATCTCCGCGAAACTTTCGGGACGTCTCCCGCATGTTCTCCAGATTTGCTCCGACATAAGGCGCGAGATCGATCTTGTTGATGATGAACAAATCCGACTTGATCATTCCCTGTCCAGCCTTTGCCGGGATCTTCTCTCCCTCCGCGCAGTCAATGATGTAAATGGAAAAATCTACCAGCTCGGGGCTGAAGGTTGCCGCGAGGTTATCACCTCCGCTTTCAATGAACATCAGATCGAGGGTGTGGTTGAAACGCTTCTCCAGCTTCTCCACCGCCGCAAAATTCATGGACGCATCCTCACGGATCGCCGTGTGCGGGCATCCGCCGGTCTCCACCCCGATGATTCTGTCCGCATCCAGTACGGAATGGGATACCATATACTCTGCGTCCCACTTCGTATAGATATCATTGGTGATAACCGCCATACTGTATTCATCCTTAAGCCTTCTGGTAAGCCTCTCGATCAGCTGCGTTTTTCCGGATCCTACCGGACCTCCGACTCCGATTCTTACTGCCCGTTTCATGATTCATTATCCTTTCTCTGTGATATGCTGCCGGATCATATTCCTGTCAGATGATTCCGGTATCCTGATTATTCTCTGATTCACTGCTCCTCGAATTCCTGCTTCTCGCATATACTACGACATGAACAATCTCGCTTCCTGTGTCTCATGACAGATCTGCGCCAGCTCGAGACCCGGAATGTTAGCTCCCAGATACTCCTCATTCAGCTCTGACGTCCGGTCATAAAGATCCGTGATCAGGAGCAAAATGTCATGCAGAATCACCTGTCCTTCTCTCTGTCCGAGGGGGACGGAGCGGACCGCGTTCTGCACCAGCGTGGACGCCACACTGTAGCCGTACATCTCAAAGGCATCCCGGCAGTCAATTCCCTTTTCATGGGCAAAAACAGAAAAAACGATCGCGGGGCTGCCGAAGTATTCGTCCTCATCCATCCTCTCCGCGTACCGGTTCAAAAATGCATATCTGTCCCCGTAAATTTTCCGGATCAGTGCCGCCATCTGTACAGCGATCATCCGGCTTCCCTCACGCGTCTCTCTTGCTGCCACGGACCGGTTGATGATGTCATCGTATCTCAGAAGCTCCTCCTCACGTCCCTCATCCAGAGCGCGGCTGCATAAAATGACCAGCAGTCCCTCTCCATAGCGGTACTGAGAGCGGAAATAGTTCTCCAGCCACTCCCGAAACTGCGGTGCCTTACGGATGACCCTCCTCGACAGATAATTTTCCATTCCGAAGGAGTGATTAAAGGTGCCGATCGGAAAGGTCGAATCACAGATCTGAAATGCCTCCAGCAACTCTTTTCTCATTCTGTTATTTTCCTCTCTGCAATATCTAATAAAAACTCTGCTGCATCCGGTCTGCAAAAGGCAGAGATACTGTAAAGCCCTGCCTTTCAAGCAAGCCCGGACAGAAATCTTTAGTGCTCTTCCGCGTGGTGCGCATGTGTATGTGCGCCCGGCGTATGGTGCGTGTGTGTATGTGCGCCCGGCGTCAGGTTTGCGTACTGCATGGGCTTCTCCAGCTGCACCTTCTCCACCGTAAACCCGGTTCCATTTTCCTTCAGCGTCTTCAGCACAACCGGATCCATCAGAAGCGTAATCCTGCCGTCTCTGATCTGCACCGGCTTATGCAGGTTGCCGAGCATATGCGCTGTTTTTCCCATTTCATCCATATCTGAGGGAGTAATCACGATCACCTCATCCGGAATGACACTCAGTACAAGAAGTTTTCCCCGCCCCAGCATAAACGCGGATCCGTTCTCCAGCTTCTGCGATTCATCCTCAAGCCTGATTCCATAGTCACGCCCGTGATCAGAGGTTACCCGCAGGATCGCTTTCAGAAGATCATCACTTTTTACCATAGCGGTCTCCACATGCCAGGATGCCAGATCCGGAATATCCTGGATATTCCCGTATACTTCCGTCAAAATCATGATTCTATACAGCTCCTCTCTGTCAGACTGTCTTGCTGTGAACGAGGCAGAACACATATCGCAGGCTATCTCTCCCTGTCACAGTGTCCGCCTATATAGGGAAATCAGTTCCAGCGATGCCCCCATATCCGTCTGATAATCATCGTCACAGTGTCCTCCATATATGGAGATCGGTCCGGCTGTCATTACAGACAGTCCGGACCGCCCCATGCCGGCACATATTACGCCGGAATATCATACCTGTTTCTGTACTTCTCAGAAGAAGTAGTACCGCTGTGCCAGTGAAATGGTATCTACCGGCTCACAGCTGATCAGCTCGTCATCAATTGTTACATTGAAGGTCTGCGGATCAATCCTGATCGTCTTCGGCGCATAATTGTTCAGCTTCATATCTCTCTTTGTGAGATTGCGCGTGTTATGAACCGGGAGAACAATCTTGTTCAGGCCGAGTTTTTCCTTAATTCCGTGTGTATACGCATAGGTGGATACAAAAGTGATGCTTGTGCTCTGAACTGCCTTGCCGAAAGCGCCGTAGAGATCTCTCATCATTCTCGGTTCAGGTGTCGGAAGACTGGAGGAAGCGTCTCCGACAACGCCGTATACGATCATGCCGGATTTCAGAACCAGCTTCGGCTTTGCGCCGAAAAACTTCGGATCCCAGATGACCAGGTCTGCGTACTTGCCGACCTCGACGGATCCCACATAATCGGAAATACCGTTGACGATGGCCGGGTTGATGGTATATTTTGCCACATAACGCTTGATCCGGTTATTATCGTCATATTCAGAATCGCCCTCGAGCGGTCCTCTCTGCTGTTTCATCTTGTCTGCCAGCTGCCAGCAGCGCATCGCCACCTCACCGACACGGCCCATTGCCATGGCATCAGAGGTCATGACGCTGAGAGCGCCCATATCATGAAGAACATCCTCTGCCGCCACCGTCTGCTTTCTGACACGGGACTCCGCAAAAGCGACATCCTCCGGAACCTTCGGATCCAGATTGTGGCAGACCATGGTCATATCAAAGAGCTCATCAATGACATTCTGCGTATAGGGGTTTGTCGGATTTGTAGAGGACGGAAGAATGTTCTCATCACCGGCTACAATCATGATATCCGGTGCATGTCCGCCGCCGGCGCCCTCTGTATGGAAGGTATGAACCGTACGTCCTGCAAAGGCATTAATTGTATTCTCAACAAATCCGCCCTCATTCAGGGAATCTGTGTGCACCGCGTACTGAACATCGTACTTGTCCGCTGCCTTGATGGAATTATCAATTCCCGCCGCCGTAGCGCCCCAGTCCTCATGAGTCTTGATTGCCGCGGCACCTGCCTCGACCTGCTCTGCAATAGTCTCCGGTGTGGCGCCGGCGCCCTTTGCCATAAATCCATAGTTCAGAGGATCGTTCTCAACGGCTTCTATCATACGCTGAATGTGCCATGCGCCCGGTGTGGTTGTGGCAGAGTTCGAACCGTCTGCCGGTCCTGTTCCGCCTCCGAAGAGTGTCGTGATACCGTTGTCGAGAGCGGCATGAGCCAGACCTGTCGAAAGATAATGAACATGAAGATCAATACCTCCGGCGGTAAGAATCAGCCCTTCACCTGAGATCGCCTCCGTGCTTGCTCCCACGATGAAGTCGATGCTGTCCATGATATCCGGGTTTCCGCCCTTTCCAATGGCGAGGATCTTCCCGTCACGGATACCGATATCCGCCTTGTAGATCCCTGTATAATCGATGACTGTAATTCCCGTGATAATCGTATCCGCGACCTTCGGATTATCCTTTCTGGTCTGCGTCGCGCTCACACCCATTCCGTCACGAAGTACCTTCCCGCCGCCGAATTTGCTCTCCTGTCCGTGTACGGTATAATCCTTCTCTATCTTTGCAAACAGATTGGTATCTCCCAGCCGGACGCTGTCTCCCTCCGCCGGCCCAAACATCTGTGTATACTGCTTCCGGTCCATTTCAAAGCTCATACCGTCACCTCCAGATCTGTGCTGTGGGCTTTCTTGTTCTTGTCCAGATACCCGTTCACACGGTTATTGAAGCCAAAGACTCTCCGTTTTCCGCCGAAATCAATCAGACGGACCGTTCTCGTCTCGCCGGGCTCGAAGCGTATTGCCGTTCCCGCAGCGATATCAAGACGCTTTCCATATGCCTTCGCGCGGTCAAACTTCAGGCCCTGCTCGTTTGCCTCATAAAAGTGATACTCCGATCCGACCTGAACCGCTCTGTCTCCTACATTCTTTACTTCCAGCTCGATGGCATCATAGCCTTCATTGTAAGGAACCGGTTTATCTGTCGCAAAATGAACCTCTCCCGGAATCATAGACTGCTCCTTTCTGCTGTGCTCTGTAATTCTGCTTGCCCCGTATCCGGGACATCGAAATGTATATGTCCCCGCGTCACTGTCTGCGTGCCGCTTTCCCAAAGGAGAATTCTCCGGTCAGCGGATCGGGTCATGAATCGTAACAAGCTTTGTGCCGTCCACAAAGGTCGCCTCAACCTGAATCATCGGGATCATCTCCGGCACGCCTTCCATCACATCATCTCTGGTCAGAATCCGTGCTCCCTCATCCATGAGCTCCGCCACGGTCTTTCCGTCTCTGGCGCCCTCCAGAATATAACTGGTGATAATTGCAACGCTTTCCGGATGGTTCAGCTTTACTCCTCTGTCCTTCCGCTTCTGCGCGATCATTGCTGCCAGACTGATCATCATTTTTTCGCGCTCACGCTCTGTCAGTTGCATAAATACCTCCTTAAAAAGTCGTTCAAAATACACATATAGGGAACAGATACCCAGACTTGCAACCGGATTCTGTTCCCTCAAATTTTTCAATGCCGTTATCAGGTACAATCTATACATTGCCTTTAAAGGCCATGCAATTATATTACTCGGACTTTTCTAAAGTCTCACGATTATCCTTCCTTAGCAAGTTCCTGTACAAAACTGCTATCAATCATATCGCCACAATCCTTGTCCTTGGAATCCAGAGCTCCAAGTTTGTACATAAAGTCTCTTACCTGATTCTGTGTGTATCCCCAATAGCTGTAATCATCTGCTTTTGTAAAAGCGGTGACTTCATCATCAAGCGTGGGAACCATCAGACCATCCATTTCTGACTTGAACTCATCGGCGTCTACACCCAGCTTTTCACCCATGAATTCACTTGCCGCATCCTTATTATTTTTCCAATAATCGACGGCTTCCATAAATCCCTTTATTACACCTTTGACAACATCCGGATGATTCTCACACATATCTGCAGAAGCACCAAGTACATCCGTGATCAAGTCTGGGTTGTCTGCAGAAGAAAACAGTACATTTCCACCCGCTGCCTTTGCCTGTGAAAAATAAGGATTCCAAATGCAGGCTGCATCACACTGCCCTGCAACAAATGCACTGCCTGCCTCCTGAATGGACATGTCAACCAGATTAATATCATCCTGCGTCATCCCGTGCTGATCAAGTAGCGTAAGAAGAAGCATGTGATCTACGCTGTACATCTGTGTGGCCACTGTTTTCCCTTTCAGGTCCTCCACAGACTTGATATCAGACTTGGCAACCAACCCCTCACATCCATTAGATTTATCCGACTCCATGACAATCTTGTAATCGGCACCTTCCTCAAAAGGAGAAATTGTTTCGGAAGAAGCAAAGGTGACAAAATCCAGTTTACCACCAACAAAGGCATTTGTACTCTCAGTTGTGGATGAAAAGTCCTGAATCTTGACCTTGACACCATTTTCCTCAAAAAATCCCTGCTCTTCTGCAAGGTAATAAAACATATTGGTTGGCCAGGACGTTGTCCCTAGAGTTACTTCCGTCAGATCACTTCCAGAATTGGAATCAGAAGTGCTGCTACCCGAGGAAGCAGATGCCTCAGAACCTCCTGTCGATGATCCAGAAGATACCGAGGAAGCTCCACAGGCTGTCAAAGATGTCGCTATAATTCCTGCCAACATGATTGCCAATACTTTATTTCTCATATCAATTCCTCCTGTTCTCTTATACAGTCCCTGTCCTATCTTCTTTTAATTTCTCGGTGCATCCAGCATCAGCTGTATCAGATCCTGCGAGATCTGTGCTGCTGCCAGCGCCGTAATTTCACTCGTATCATAGGCTGGGAGTACTTCAACCAGATCAGAAGCCACAACTTTGATACCACGTAATGCATGAAGCAGCTTTCGCATCTGTGCAGTGGATGGACCGCCGATCACAGGTGTTCCTGTGCCCGGCGCAGCTGATGGATCCAGAGAATCAATATCAAATGTCAGATAAACAGGCATGTCGCCTAAAATTTTTTTAATTTTCTCTGCCAGAACATCCATGTCCATAAACACTGCATCCTGTGCATATAAGATGTGATATCCACATTCTGTCATCTCTGTACGAATAAAAACCTGTGCAGAATGCGAAGGATCAATACATCCCTCTGCCTGCAGATCGTATGCGAAATTAGCATGTGAAATATTACCATCCGTACTTGGCGTACTATCCTGATGAGAATCAAAATGAAGTAATGCCAGCTTTCCATAGACCTCATGTGCTGCGCGGACCATGCCATACGGAATGGTGTGATCCCCACCCAGCGTCAAAAGCCGGCATCCGGCTTCCAGAATTTTTTTCGCGTTGTCATGCGTCTCCTGCAGCATTACTTCTGTTGTTTTCGGTCCTACATAATAACCTACGTCTCCATAATCTACGATTTTTGCTCTGTCATCCAGCTTCTTCTCCCATGGATATTTAAAACAGCATGCCAGTTGACTCTGCATTCGGATTGCTCGCGGACCAAGCCTTGCGCCCGGTCGGTTCGTGACGCCGGCATCAAATGGAACCCCCATAACAACAACATCTGTTCCCTTTACATCCTGTGTGACAGGATACCCATTGTAGCTGGCTATCCCTCCATAATGAAGATGCTTCTGTACATTATATTCCATAATTTTCTCCTTTCTGTTTCCCATTATTTGCGCCATTCAACATAGTGGAAATCAGGTGTTACCCTCTTCCCAAAATCACTTAGAGCATACTCTCATAAAGCTTCCTCAGGTCTTCCTGTGTAACTTCCCGCGGATTATCCAGCGTAGAAACGTCCTCAAAGGCAGACCTGGAAAGATCATCCAAATCTTCTCTTTTCACATTCAGCTCTCTCAGTCTCATCGGCAATCCAGCCATCTGGTTCAGCTTGCGAATTTTTTCGCAACAGCATTCTACTGTCCTCTCATCTTCTGCGGCTTCTGGACAAAGAACTTTTTTCAGCTCTTTCATTTTCCTTGTGCAGGCGCCTGCATTAAATGCAAGTCCGAACGGAAGAATCAATGCGTTTGCGACACCATGAGGAATATCATAAAAGGCGCTCAACGGATGGGCCATGGAATGCACAATTCCAAGCCCAACATTGGTAAAACTCATGCCCGCCATGTATTCTGCCAAAGCCATATCTTCTCTTGCCTTTAAGTCTTTGGGGTTTTTTAACACTTTCGGCAATGCATCAGCAATCAGACCAACTGCTTTTAACGAAAGCAGTTCTGAAAAAGTATTCGCCCCTTTGGCCAGATAAGACTCCACAGCGTGGGTGAGAGCATCCATACCTGTCGCCGCCGTCATTCTTGGCGGCATACCTGCCATCAATTCTGTATCCAGAATCGCAACAACCGGAATACCAGTAGAGCTCATACATGCCATTTTTCGTTTCTGTGCTGTGTTTGTAATTACAAAATCCATGGTCGTTTCTGATCCTGTTCCTGCAGTCGTCGGAACTGCAATAACTGGAGCACCTGGCCTTCGGTTTTTGTCCATGCCTTCAAGAGAAACCACGTCACGATTTTCCGGATTGTTGGCCAAAATGGAGACGGCTTCGGCAGTATCGATAACAGATCCACCCCCGACGGCAATCAGAAAATCTGCCTGACTTTCCTCCCACGCTTCCAGCCCATCCCGCACATTTTCAATCGTAGGATTAGGTTTGATTCCGGAAAAAGTGGCGTATGGAACCTTCCCTGCATCCAGAACCTCCCGGACCTTTCCGGAAATTCCACATGCTTCAATACCAGGATCTGTGACGAGCAAAGCCTTTCTGAAATTTCTATTCATAACTTCTGTCAAAATATTTTCTCGAGCATCCGCTCCAAAGTAGGACGTTCCCGTATAAACCATTCGAAAGCCCTTCACTCTTCTGCCTCCTCATCCGAACTATAGAGTAAATAATTGATATTTTTTCTTATCCGAATGAATTCCGGCGTATCCTTCAATTCCAGTTCTCTCGTATGCGGAAGTCTTACATCGACATCTTTAATGACACGTCCCGGTCTGGCAGACATTACATAAATTTTATTTGCAAGGAAAACCGCCTCATCAATGTCGTGTGTAATGAACACTACGGTAGGATGTTCCTGTTCCCAGATCTCACGAAGCAATAGCTGCATCATTGCTTTTGTGTGCGGATCCAGAGCTCCAAATGGTTCATCCATCAACAGAACCTCCGGCTGATTAGCCAGTGCTCTGGCAATAGCGACTCTTTGCTTCATTCCTCCCGAAAGCTCCTTTGGATAAGCTTTGGCAAATTTCTGCAGGCCAATAATCTTCAGATACCGATCTGCTATTTCCTGTTGCTGATCCTTTGGCATTTTTTTCAGCTTCAAACCAAATTTGATATTGTCCTCAACAGACATCCAAGGAAAAAGTGTATAGGTCTGAAAAACCATTCCTCTGTCCGGACCTGGACCGGTAACCTCCCGGTCATCAATGATGATTTTTCCCTTTGTAGGGAAATCAAGCCCCGCAAGCATACGCAGCAAGGTGGATTTTCCACACCCAGAGGGTCCTACAATACAGCAGAAATCATTGTCCTTAATATCAATACTTACCTGCTTAAGTGCCAATGTCTGCTTTTTCCCGTCTATATAGATCTTGTCAATGCCATCTGCCATGATCTTACTGCTGGCGACATGTGCTGTCAGCGGATGTCCAGCATGATCATCCTGCAGTATTTGTTTATGTGTCATAATCTAATTCCTCCTCGGATATTCAACATACTATTCAATCCCTACACAGGTTTCTTAAAATGGTCAAAAAAGTTCTCTGACTCTCGTCAATCCGCCCATGGGAAAAACTTTTTAATCGCCAATGCAAAAAGCCTGTCAGTCAGAAGGCCCAAAAGACCAATGACCAGAATTCCGGAGAAGATGCTTTGCGTATGCATAAATCTTTGTGCTCTTAAAATAGAATAACCAAGGCCCGAATTGGAAGCCACAAGTTCTGCAACCGTTAGATATGTCCAGCCCCACCCGATCATCATACGTAGTGTCAACATCATTTTCGGTGCCATAGCCGGAATCAAAACCTTTGTAATGGTCGTCCATCTGCTTGTTCCAAGCGTATATGCAGAAGAAAGAAGATCATCTGAAACAGACATCGTGTCATCCGCAATCATCAATACCAGTTGGAAAAAGCATCCGAGAAATACGATTACGATTTTGGCGGTCTCTCCGATACCACACCAAACCATAACAAGCGGAACAAAGGCAGGTACAGGCATATAACGGATAAACTCACAAATAGGAGCAATCACTGCTTCTGCTTTTTTGAAGCTTCCTGCCAGAATTCCAAGCGGAACTCCAAGCACCACAGAAAGCAAAAATCCCATCGTAACACGGTATACACTGTACCCCATGTCCGTCCACAGTGACCCATCCTTTGCCTTGTCGATCAAATCCTGCAGTACCTTTATAGGTGATGGCAGAAATATTGATTTTACCTGACCGCTTGCCGCTGCAATCTCCCATGCTGCAAAAATCACCACAAATGTGACAATCGCGATTGTGATATATCGTTTGTGTGTAATTTCCTTACGGAGACGGAAATCACCTCTGTCTGTTTTCTGCTTCATAAAAACATCACCTCATTACATCAATGCATCGTCACCGCTCTCGCCGGTGTGAATACGGAAACTAGTGTTAACAGGGAGCACAAAGATCTTTCCATCTCCCTCGTTACCGCTCTGATTTACCTGCAGTACCAGACGAATGACTTCATCCACATCCTTGTCAGGCACAACCATCTCTATCATTCTCTTGGCTACAAGAGAATTCTCATAGGCGGCATCATATGTTTTCTTTTCATCAGCAGACATATATTTAACGGTATTTTTCCCTCTTCCAAGCACTTCCTTTGTGCTCATCGCATAAAACCGGTTCTCGCTTAGAATTTCTTTCGTTTTAAAATATCTTCGGGGTCTGACAATAATCATGATTTCCTTCATGCCTGTTTCCTCCTCAAAGCTCTTCTTTTCCTGCGCTGATGGTAATGGCTCTCTCTACATCCTGTACAAAGATTTTCCCGTCACCGAAATATCCTTCATCCTTTGTTCTGGCGGTGTCAGAAATAATGTTAACTACCTTATCCGCATCTGCATCCTCTACAACCAGCATGAGCATCTCTTTCGGGATTTCGTCATAATAGATATCTTCGACCTTTAACCCTCTCTGTTTTCCTCTTCCAAGAATGCTGAATTTTGTCGATGCCCGAAACCCGGCATTTCCTAACTGATCCAATACCAATGCTGCTTTTTCTGGTCTGACAATAGCCTTGATCATCTTCATATCATAATTCCTCCTGTATTGGTTGTTACTCGCGAAATACTAATTGGCTGTCCGCGTACTATGGATACAAAAAGGCGTCGGACGAATGTCCGGCGCCTTTGCCTCTGAAACCTGAAAAATATTCTGTTTTCATTGTGGAGATTATAGAATTTCTTTTTACTGTATACAATGTGTTTGTAAAATAAAAATCTTTGTGCATGCAGCACAATTACTGATGCCGATAACGATAAAAAGCGAATGCCAGTTCCAGTTCCAGAAAGGTTGAAAGGTCTGAAAGCTCATTGTTCAGGATCGTACGAATTTTATTCAGGCGATAATGCATTGTATTTCTGTGCAGAAAAAGTTTTTCCGCTGCATCATTTGCATTCGCACCGCATTCCAGATATATTTCCAATGTATGCACCAGGTCGCCGCCCTGAAGGCGATCCGCTTCAAAAAGTCTTCCCAGATGTGCATTCACATACTTATCCATAAATCGTCCGCTCTTGATCTGCATAATCACGGAGTATATACCAACACTGTCATAAAAAAAAACTTTTTTATCGCTGCTCAGAATACGACTGATTTTTAGCGCATCCTTTGCCTCCTTCCAGCTGGTTCGAAATTCCTCCGGATATTCATAAGGGAGACCAACCCCAGCTTTTACAATATTTCCGCTCCTATCTTCCTCTGCCTGACAAATCCGGTCAATCACCGACTCCAGCAGATCATGACTCATTATATCCTGAGGAACAAGCGCCAGTACATGCCCACTCTGTTCCATTACCAGCATGTGCCGGGGAACATATGGCCGAAACTCGTCCTTTACTATGCTTTTCAGTGTATAAACCTCATCCGGAAGGGCCCCTGTGTCCTTTCTTCTCTTTTTTTCTTCCATTTGCTCGTTGGTTGCACGATCACAGATAAAAAAATCAACAACAAAGAACTGTCCGGAAAGATTGACATCAAGGTATTCTGCTTGTGCGAGAATATCCGAGCGATCGGGATCCTCCAGATTCAACATCTCGGAAAATAGACGTTCCCTGGAACTGACTCTGGTCTCCTCCCGCATCAATTCCTGACAGACGATCTGTGAAAGATCAATAAGATGCAGATCCTTGGACAGTTCAAACAAGGGCAGACGAATCTGTTCGCAGTACTGTGCTACTCTTGTGGATATCTGACCTTCGTTTACAACAACAGTTGCGATGTTCTTTTGATTCATGGACCGGATCAATCCAAGAACAATATCATCGTTATCCGTCAGTGTGACATTCGTGATAATCACGACTTCCTCTCCATGGATATAATCTGCCGGATTTTTCTTATCTCGCACGCATTGTATACAATCTGCAAAATAAATCCATCGTATATGTCGGTCCAGACCATTTTCTCCCGCAACCAGCTTCAGTCCAGCGCGAAGCCTCGGCATATTTCTAAGCTCTTCTACGTTCATGGTTCACCTGCCTGTTAACAATATAATACTCCGTGCCTATCTTGCATTTACTTCATGAAGTCTTTCTCTGCACTCACATATAACACGGTATCTGTCCAACCCATATGGATAATAAAATCGGCTCTTTCGATATGATCCAATAGCCCCCTCTGATATTTCCGCAGAGACGCTATGAGCGCCATCCTTAAACCTTTCCGGAATCGCTTACGGTCTTGCGCTCTGATTTACTAAGCTCATTCATGAACGGAACGATGAACAGTACCGTGACTGCTGCCGTAATTACATCCGCGAGCGGCTGTGCCAGAATAATTCCGTTAATTCCCCAGAGCCTCGGAAGGATACATACCAGCGGAATAAAGCAGAAGCCGCTTTTCAGACCCGCAAGAAATGACGCCCGGAAACTCTTTCCAATGCTCTGAAAAAGCATGTTGGAGCCGATGATCCATGCCTGCAGAAGGCAAGTCGCACACTGCCAGCGAAGTGCCGGCGCTCCGATCTTCACAACATCCGCATCAGGCCGGAACCAGGCGATCACAGGCGCAGCAAAAACGGCCATGACAAGGGCGATGACTCCCAGAACAACCGTCCCCGCCGCCACGGTAAATCCGTAGCCGCGTTTCACTCTCCGATACTTCCCCGCACCGTAATTAAACGCTGCTACCGGCTGAAGTCCCTGTCCGATGCCGATTGCAACGGATGCCATCAGAAAGACCACTCTTCCCACGATGCTCATCCCGGCGATCGCCGCATCTCCGTAGGCAGATGACTGAGACGTCAGAAATCCCGTCGATACACTATTCAGCGTCTGGCGCACAAAGCTTGCAAATCCTGTCTTCACAATATCCGAAGTGTCTCTTCCGAGAACTCTCCATCGGAACAGTCCGGAAGCCGCCCTCCCGACCGTTCGGAGTGAGAAATAGGTCACGGTTTTTCCGCTGTAGAACATATGAAGAAGAATCAGGAAACTGATAATCTGAGATACAGCCGTCGATATTCCTGCGCCGCTGACCCCCAAATGGAAGCCGAACATCAGAATCGGGTCGCCGATCAGATTCAGGATGCCTCCCGTCGTAAGACCTATCATCGCGTAAAATGCCCGTCCCTCATAGCGGAGGATGTTGTTCAGTACGCAGCTTGTCGCCAGAAATGGCCCGGACAGAAAAATCCAGAACGCGTATTCTCTCGCGAACGGAAGAATCGTATCCGTCGCTCCCAGAAGACGGAGAATCGGATTCATGAAAATCATACAGAACAGCGCGGCAAGAATACCGACGCCGAAGCTGACGAAAAAAGACGTAGACGCGAACTTTACTGCGGCATCCGGATCCTCTGCGCCCAGATGTCTGGATATGATGCTTCCGGCACCATGACCGAACATGAACCCAAGCGCCTGAAAAATCGCCATCAGCGCAAATACAATTCCGACCGCCCCGGACGCCGATGTTCCGATCCGGCTGACGAAATATGTGTCACCGGTGTTATAGATGTTCGTGATCAGCATACTGATGATCGTCGGAACCGCCAGCTGCAGAATCAACTTCGAGACCGGTGTCTCCGTCATCCTCCGATACTGTTTCTCCTCATTTTCTCTTTCAATTGTTTTTGATTTACTTAAATTTCTCATAGTATAAGTCCTTCGGGAACACAGACAGGGCGCCTGCCGCGAAGCCTCTGTCAAAAAATACCGATCTGCCTCAGCTTCACACATTCCTCCTCCGTGAAGAGCTCCGCAATCTTCAACCCTCCGTTTTGCAGGATCCGGCAATAATTCTGCGCTTCCTCCATATCCTTGTTCCCAACGATATTTCCATTTACAAATCCCGCCAGATGACACTCCTCTACAGGATAATTTCCCAGAAGCCTCTTCACGGCACGCACCGTCATATCCCGGTTTCTGTCATCGGAAACGGTCAGAAGGCCGTCATCATTGTATATCCACCCGGCAGAAAAATCCTCCGAATCGCCGCTTTCTTCAGGATCCCCGCTTTCTCCACCGTCATCCTTCTCCATGCTCCTTCTCTTTGTGGCACAACGTACTACCTTCTCTTCTCTCCGGCGCATTTCGTCTTGCCGATTTAATCTGTCCGTATCCCGACAGACTTCAGATTTATCTTCTTCCTGCATGCCGCTGTCACCGGGGCCCGCTCCCTCAACGTCTGTCTGATCTTTATCAGACTTATTGATCCACAAATAAGCCTCCGTATCCGTATCGGTGAAAACATAATCCCGCATCCGGCCAAGCGCTTCCATGAGTTTTGTCTTCGGCAGTGCCAGATTGACGCGTATATGACAGTTACCGCCAAATGCATGGCCCGTCTGCCAGCCGATGCCTGCATTCCAGCCCGCTCTGAGAACCTCATCAATCGTTCTTCCGGTTCTTCTGCAGAATCCGGTGCAGTCCAGAAACAGCATATACGTGCCCTCAGGCATTGAAACATCCACGCCCTCGAAATTTTCCTGAATGAAATCAACCGCCGTGCGGCAGTTATCCTCGAGAACACTTCTGAGCTCATCGGTCCACTCCGCTCCCTCGCGGCTGTATGCCGCGATCAGTGCATGCTCACTGAAGACATTCATTTCATTGTAATGGGTATTTGCCGAAAAGTCCGTGATTCTCTGATTGAGATTCTGATTATATATGATATGGTAGCTTCCGACAAGCCCCGCCAGGTTGAAGGTCTTGCTCGGCGCATACGCCGCCAGGACATGCTCACGGGCCCATTCACTGACCATCTGAGCCGGCACATGGGAATGCCCGGTATAGGTAAGATCCGACCAGATCTCATCACTGATCACAAGGCAGTCATTTCTGCGGAAGACCTCCATTGCCTTTTCGATTTCCTCAGCTGTCCAGACTCTCCCGCACGGATTATGCGGAGAACAGAAAATTGCAAGCCGGACCTGATTCTTACGGATCTGACGCTCCATGTCCTCATAGTCCATCCGCCAGATCCCACTCTCATCCTTCTTGAGATCGCTGAACACCGGACGCCGTCCCTTGTCGATAATATCTCCGATAAAACCTACATAATATGGCCGATGAAGAAAAATCCGGTCTCCGGGCTGTGTCAGCACATCAATCACACTCGAGATAAATCCGTGCACACCATTTTCATATCCGATATGCTCCCGCGAGAGCCCTGTCACATGATTGCGTTCTTCCTGCCAGCGGATAATCGAGTCATAGTAACTGTCCTTTGGCACAAAATATCCAAACAACGGATGCTGCGCACGCCTGATGATCGCGTCTGTAATCGCCGGGCAGGTTTTGAAATTCATATCTGCCACCCACATCGGGATAAAATCGAATCCCTTCATCGGCACTCCTGGCTCAAATCCCCAGACCCGCTTTCCGGCGGCGTCTACCGCAGTGGCGTCCTGTCCCCGCCTGTCAATAATCGACGTAAAATCGTACTTCATTCTTTCTCCATCTCCATACAGAATCCGGTTCTTCCTCCGCTGCACACCGCAGCAGCACTTTTTTCCATATATCATTCATAAAATGATGTTTCTCCCACAATGCGGGACATTACCTTTGCCATTGTATCATATCCGGAAAGATTCTGAAATATGGTCATTTTCATCCATGTCAGCTGCATGCACTCTTATGATATCTTCGCATAAAAACTCACTTATTTCTTTTATGAAACAGATGAGATACCAATATTTCTGAATAAAACGAGATAAAAAAACAGGCTGGATTCTTGCATTGAATCAGGCCTGTTTTTTGCTTTTAACATTATTAACATTATTTCTAAAATGCTATTTTCTGTACGGCACCGCTCCCTCATACATGGCGGACTGCCAGATAATCGACACCGTTCTGCTCACGCAGGCCTTCAGGTCTTCCGGTGAAAGCGTCCCGTTATCCAGTGCTTTCCCGATCTCCTCATAATCCGACGCTGCTCCCGGCATGATCATATCATTGCCGGCACGCATGCATCCGTCCGCGGTCGCTCCCTTCGGATCCTGGAGCTGCATCGTCGTTGTCCAGTCAGTCATCACTGCACCCCGGAATCCCCATTCATTCCGCAGAACATCTGTGATCAGATCACGACAGTTGGCAGCATGCACGCCGTTCACCAGATTGTAGCTGGTCATAAGCGACATCGGCTGTGATTTTTTCACCGCGATCTCAAATCCTCGAAGATAGATCTCCCGAAGCGTTCTTTCCGAAAGGACCGAATCCGATCTCATTCGGTTATCTTCCTGATTATTGCACGCAAAATGCTTGATGGTCGTTCCGACGCCCGGATTCCTCTGCACCCCGTTCGTCATCGCCGCGGCAATTTCTCCGGTCAGCACCGGATCTTCCGAATAATATTCAAAATTCCTGCCGCAAAGCGGATTTCTGTGAATGCACATACCGGGAGCCAGCCAGAGCGTCACCCCGAACCTGAGCAGCTCTTTTCCGATGATCTCACCCACCTCGGAAACCAGATCCGTATCCCAGGTCTGCGCCAGTACAGTCCCCGTCGGGATTGCCGTGCAGTACTGATAATATTTATCGCCCTTCATCTCCTCCGTTTCCGGCGCGAAGAATCCGCCCTCCAGACTGAATTCAAAGGGCATGGGAACGACCTTTCCGTCCCGGACAAAGTAATAGCGCATCAAACGCAGTCCTGCAGGTCCGTCAGCAAGCACGATGCTCGCAAGATTCCGATCCTCTGCGGCACGGCTTGTCTGCGCCGCAGATCCCGGAACCGTAAAACCGGCGGAACCAAGGCTGCTGCTTCCCTGCGCCTGACCGGGATCTCCCGCCGACAGACGAATCAGCTGCTCTCTTGTCAGCGTATCCGTAAAGGAGCGCGCCTCCGTTTCGACAAGCTCCGCGTTGCTGCGGTACGTAACGGTCTTTCTCCGGATTTCAGACGCATGCAGAAGAACAACAGGAAGCCTCTTCTCGGCCGCCTCATTCCTCCATCCCTGATACTGTCTCTTCATCAGCTCCGGATCTCTGTGAAATTCCTCCAGATCTGTCTTCAGCGGACAGATGTTTCTGACCTTCTCAAGCACAGCGGTCTCATCCAGCCGGACGGCTCCGACGAGCCGGGATCCTTCCAGGCTGTTTCCGACCCAGATTCCGTAATCGCCCTCCTCCATAATCCACGCAGCACATTCCTCGTCGTAGGATGCCAGAGCCTTCAGCGGAATTTCAACCATAACCTCCTGCTCTTCCCCCGGCTTCAGCTCATCGGTTTTTATAAAACCAACCAGGCGTCGATACTCCTTCTCCAGTTTTCCATACGGAAGTGACGCATACACCTGAACGACCTCGCGGCCCACAGTTTCTCCCGTATTTCTGACCGTCGCCGTCACACTGATTTCCTGTGTGTCCCCGCCTTCCGCCTTACAGATCTCGCCGGCACGGATAGAAAAGGAGGTGTATGAAAGCCCGCAGCCAAACCCGTAGCGAACCGGAATTTCATAGCTGTCAAAATAGCGATATCCGACATAGATGCCCTCGTTATACTCCTCTGTGTCGGTATTACCGTTGTTGTGGGAATAATTCTGTTCATTCGGGTAGTCTTCATAGCGAAAAGCATAGCTGTCCGCCAGCTTTCCCGATGGATTGATTCTTCCGGAGACCAGATCCGCGAAGGCGTTTCCTCCCTCCATTCCCGGCTGCGCCATCTGGATCAGCCCCCGGATGTTCGCAAATTCGTCCAGGAATGACAGATCCACCTGTCCTCCCGCGTTGAGCACCACAATCACATCCTTATAAATTCCGCAGATATCCTGCAGCATACGATGCTCCTCATCCGTCAGATAATAGTCGCCCTTTTCACAGAAACGATCCGCTCCCTCTCCGCACACCCGGCTGAGAATATAGAACGCCGTATTCCTGTCTTCTGCAATATCCCTCGAAGGATCAATCGGCCGTCCCGCAGGCATGTGGAACGGATTCTCCGAATAATCGCTGAAGAAATCATATTCTCCCCCGTTTGCATTCTTCCTGCCGAGCAGATCATCTCTCCAGTGAAGCCTTGCCTCCGTATAGGTTTTTTCAAAATCACGGATCCACGCTTCATTCGTGATCACAAATCCGGCGTTTCTCATTCCTTCACAGATGCTGACACTGGAACGCTCATTCACATCACCTGAACCCGTTCCACCCTTGATGGTATGGGATGCCCCGACACCGTACAGCGCGACACCGCTGCCCTTTCGAAGCGGGAGTATGTGATTATCATTTTTCAGAAGTACCATGCCTGCCGCGGCAGCCTTCCTGGCCACCGCGCGTCCGATGCGCTCCTCTGCGGTCTCTTCGGGTTCGCGTGTCCCGGAAAATCCGCGCTGTATCATTTTTCTCTCCATTTCGACGTCCTCCTGTTTTTGTATCACAGCATGAATCATTCTGTCACCATAGATGCGGTTTATCTGCTCTTCGGTCGGAAAAAATGTGCAGACAAGATTCTGCATCAGCAGCTGCTGACAATAAACACTCCATGATTGCATGGAAGCTGCATCCGGATTACATATGCATATTCTTCTCTTGTCACAACCTCCGCCTTCCTGGCTTCTCCGGTCAGTGTGTCCCAGATCTCCGGTATTTCCCCCTTCGTCTGCACCCTAACCTCGATGGTTTCCGGATTGCTTCCATAATTCATAAATAAAGTATTCCTCATGCCATCTTTAAGATATCTCACGAACTGAACACCTGTCAAATCCTCACCAGTGTGCATATAAGGATCGATCAGATACGCGGGGTATGACGGGTGCTGATTCACCGTCCCCGAGACTCCCCGGGTAATTACAACCGGATGGGGAATCGAATCATTCAGAATCTTCAGAATTTGATTCTTATCCTCTGAGGAACAGACAAAAATACTTCCAGTATCCGACAGATCACCCATTATCCGGCAGATCTCTTTGTCTTCATTTTTATCTGTTCCCAGAGACGGGATATCGTCCACCAGCACGACCCTTCCTCCTTCAGCCGCAAACGCTTCCGCCAGCTTAGCCATACCGAGAGGAAGTACTTCGCACATGGGGAGCAGCAGAACAGAGAATCGCTGTCCGTTCGTGATATTTGTAATCTTCCCGTCTCTGACGGCAAAATTTCCGATAGCATCCCTGTGAAGAAGTTCGAAATCTATATTTGCGGAAAGCATGGACTGAAACAACAATTGAATCTCCCGATCGACATGAACTGCCCGGTCATCTCTCAAAAATGGTCCATGAGAAAATGCATGCGTAAAGTTCTGATCCGGAATACAATGCATCTGCAAGGTCTCAGTCGGAAGATAGGCGATCACATCAGCTTCATTGATTCCTCCCGACATCGCATACTGAAGGCGGCGGATCATATTATTTCCATCGCTCTGACGGTTCCAGTATTTCCACTGAAAGAACTCAGACGGCGGCCAATCATTCGCGCGTTCACCTTCCGTCGAGTAAAAAAATCCGTGATTTATAATCGTCTGCATGCCCTGCTGAAACGCAAATGTAATCATTCGCGTGTATTCATCGAATGTAAGATCCCAACCACATCCGGCAAAGATCTCAACCGCCGTCATTTTCTTTCCATACGAATGTGCAGCCGCTGAAGTAAATTTCAGATTCAGACTTCCAATTCCCTTCCCCAGGTAGTCAGCACCGACGATGTCCTGGTACCGGTTCTGTCGCATATAGTCACCGCTGTATCTCACATGCCCAAATAACGTTTCCTCCGCCAGAAGATGAGCAAAAAACTTAAGGTTATGTTTTTCGCACCACGAATGAATTCGCTTGAAATATCGGGTCTGATAAAGGTACGCCACAGTATCGTAATAATCCACACGAATTCTTCCGTTCTCTGTGCCCGGAAGAATAATCCGATACAACTCCTGACGGATATCATAACCGTGTCTTTTCCGGAATACTTCCGGAAATTCGCGACACCATGGAATGGCATTGCACATACGTGTTTCATCATTAAACACCGTCGTCACTGTACTTCCGAAATCCTGACCCATTTGCTCATAATATTTTTCATAAGTGGATCTCAGAAAAGCATCAGTTGCATTTTTGTCCAGATAATTAACCGACTCATCTCCCCCATACTCATAGGCATCGACATGGATATGAGTTACATATGCTTCCGCATCCCGATTCGATTTGAATTCCAATTCCGGACCGAAAATGCCATATAAAAAAGAATCCGAGAGCGGAAAGGGCTTTCCTGTCTCCTTGTCAAGAATATGAATATTCAGCGGAATTGCAGAGTAATCGGTATCCGGAGTCATGCCAAACATTCCGGCTCCTTCGAAGGTACGCAGCTGCAACCGGAACGGCACACCAGCCGGTACCGGAATTTTATCGATCGTAATGTACTGCTCCCGGTACTTTTCGTTTTCTGTGATCGTTTTGTTGCACGTCCCGGCCGGCCAGTCGATCTCATCATACAGCCACATTTTTTCGCCATGCTTTTTTTTGTAATCAAGCACTGTCTTCATATGCGAAAACCATTCTTCATCCAGATACCCGCCACTGTAGCCCGCGCCATTCTCCGTGCGCGCATGCGGATTTGTCGCCTTCACACCGACCTCCGTCTGAAGTTCCAGCTGCCGGATCAGCTCCCCCTTCTCAAGTTTCGCATTCCAGAACCACAGAGGCACTTCCGCCTCATCAAGGCTGCTCTCCTGTTTCGGGTGTTTCCAAATTTCTTTGTTCATTGTTCAGCATTCTCCTTTTCGTATCTCGAAAACAGGTCTGAAAAATACAATCCGCATACATATCCCGGGCCCGAGTAACCCAGAAGAAGGAACAGCGGAATCAGACGAAGAGTCAGATGAAGCATTAGAAAGGGCGCGATTGTAAGTGCCGTCACAAGTACAGATAAAAAAATATGAATTACGCTGAATTTCATTCCATTGACGATGGTATTTTTAATTGTGTTCTCGAAGTGAGCTTCTGTAACAAGAGCAAAGAGCGTGAACATAACCGTCAGAAAGAAAAAAATACAGAGGATAATCTGATAAATCCGGGAATAAGAAAATGAAAATTTTGAAAGGAGAAAAATATCAAAAGCAAGGAAAAGAGAAATTCCTCCTCCGATAAACCAGATGATCGTCGATTTTCTGAAATTCTCCCGAAATGCCTTAAAATAAGGGCTGACAATATGCCCTTCTTCTTTTCTTGCTATTTTGATCAAAATCTGATACATCGAGCTAAATGCCGCACCGATTGTAAAAACAGGAATACTACATACGAGCGTGAGAAGATTGAGGATAATCAGATCCCCGATTGTATTTAAAACGCTGCTCACTCTGCCTTCCGGTGACAATATTCCGCTCATGATTCCCTCCTGATAGTAATAGTTAAAATCTGTCTGTCAAGATTACATGTCATTCAGATTTATTCAGATATTGAAGAAATTTTCCGGCCATTTCAACGTGTTCGGAATTATACAGAATTCCGATTATCCCATTCTCTCCACTTGAATATCCGCCGATCTCCTTCATTTTCGCCATACCTTCACAGTATATTCCAAGAATTTTTCCATCCTCATCCCTGTAGACATGCCCGAAGGCGGATAACTCCTTGTCTGTAAACAGATCCCGCAGATCCAGAAATGTTCCCGCGTCAACATACTTCACAAAATCAGACTCTCTCATCGAAACAACATCCAGAGTCCCGGTTCCGATCTGCGAATACAACTTCGCCAGGGATGCCATCTGGTAATCCCTGCTCCCATCGCCGAGAAGCTGCGATGTAGATATTGTAACACAGTTCCGGTCTGGATTGATTCCGGCTGCTTCTACAAAGTCCTGCTCCATATTTTCTTCCGTGACATCCGAATGGATATCCAGAAGCATAGCATCCAGAACGGAAGGTTTATTCGTGATCCAGGCGTGAATAAAACTGACGGCAGCAATAATACTGATCACAACAAGAATCGCCGGAATCTTATAGAACATCCAGAAATACTCCAACCTGTCCTTCCTTGTCTTCTTTTTTTGATCCTCTGCTGCTGCCATCAGCTTACTCCTTATATGACATTAACCCTTCACTGCACCTGCGGCAATTCCGTTGATAAACTGCTTCTGAAGCAGCATGAAAATAACGATGAGCGGAAGCGCGCAGAGAACACAGGCTGCAAATAAAACATTCCACTGCGCAGGATTTTCCTTGTCTCCAAGGAACTGCAGCATTCCAACCGGCAGCGAGTACTGCCCCTGCTTTGAAATGAACACCATCGGATAGAAATAATCGTTCCAGATCCACATTCCCTGTGTGATCACCACTGAAACCGTTGCCGGCTTAAGAAGCGGAAAAACAACAGTCGAAAATCTTTTCCATAGAGAGGCCCCGTCCATGTAAGCCGACTCCTCGATTTCTGCCGGCACGCTTTTCATGAACCCGGAGAAAAGGAATACCGAGAATGGAAGCGAGCATGTAATAAACATAATGACCGGAGTAAATCGGGTATTTGGAATATTAAAACGGTTAAAGGTCTGCGCAATCGGAACAATGACCATTTGTGAAGGAATAATAAGTCCCGAAATAAAGAAGTAATAAAAGAATCTCGCAACCTTTGTCTTTATTCTCCCGATCGGCCAGGCTGCCATGGTGGAAAAGAATACAATAACCAGAACCGCAATACCTGTAGTCATAAAGGAATTAAGCAGCTCTACCGGGAAATTCATCTGCGTCCACGCTCGGATATAGCTTGCTCCTGAAAATTCAATAAACAGGCGGAGAGGAGATGCCTGATTATCAGGACTCCGAAGCGAGCTTGAAAACACAATGACCAGAGGCGCTATTACAAGAATACAGAATGCAATTATTACGATATAGAGAGCCAGTACTTTTGGAGACATCTTCATGTATTGTTCTTTTTCCCGGTCTGCTTTTTTCTTCCGTGCCATTACACTTCGACCTCCCTTTTATTCATAAAGATCAGCATCACAATGGTTATAGCGATGATTACCGCAAAGGACACAACTGAAAAGGCACTTGCCCTTCCCATTTTCTGATCCGTAAATGCAATCTCATAAATCTGAAACATCAACGTCTTCGTCGATTTTCCCGGTCCTCCATTTGTCATAATGAACGAATAGTCGAAGGCTTTCAGTCCGTTGATGACCGACAGAACAACATTAATCGTGATGGTTGAGGAAATCATCGGAAGCTTCACCAGCCGTGTAAGCTGCCATTCATTGCATCCATCTATTCTCCCCGCCTCCAGCACGCTCTCGTCTACTGTCTGCAAACCGGCCAGGTAGATAATCATGGTTGTACCGAATCCCTTCCAGACTTCCACTAAGGCAATGGCAAACAACGCAGTGTGGAAATTTCCAAGTGGATTAAAGGAGGCTCCATTCCCGCCTAACAGATTGATGATGCTGGCAATCATTCCATTTGAAGGCATATATACATACGACCATATGAATCCTACTACGATAGCGCTGAACAGCGCCGGAAAATAACTGGCCGTCCGGAAAAAGCCCTTGAATCTTATCTTTGTATTCAAAATAATCGCAAGCGCGAGTCCGAGAATATTGCTTAAAACCACCGTAACTGCCGCATAAACCAGGGTAATGCCAATCGAGTTAAGGATAGTACCATTATCGAAGATTTTAATGAAATTTTTCAATCCAACATATTCGTAATTATAATTGATCCCGTTAAAATTCGTCACGCTGTAATAAAACAACTGCAATAACGGATATATCCAGAAAATCAGAAACATCGCAAGCGCCGGAATCATAAAGGCGAACATTTTGTTGTTAAATGTCAGCGATGTATTGGCTCCAGATTTTTTTTTCCTTCTTGCCATCATCATTAATCCTCCATGCCATAAAAGAGGCTGTCCAAAAGCTGTCACCCCCGGCACAGCCTCTGAACAGCCATTTGTCATTTTTATTTCACGTCAGAACCCTGCAGCGATGATTAATCATCCAGAAGGTCTTCAAACTTATCCTGCATTCCCTGCGTGATGTCATCCACAGTAGTTCCCTGCCCTCCGATCATCTCTGAGAACATCTCCTCCATTGTCGTCTCAGTACCTGCCGGCCACGCCTGATTACACCAATGGAATCCCTTTCCTTCATTTGTCAGCTCAATAAATGGTTTGAACAGATCATAGTTCGGGATTGAATCCGCGCCCTTTCCATACAGTGGGATAATGCGGCCGGTTGCAAGATATGCGTCCCAGATTTCGTTATCTCCATTCATCCAGTAATCTAAGATTTCCTTGCACTGGTCTATATACTTTGACTTCGCATAAATTGAATACCCGGCAGACAGACAGGTCGCGGTATACTGCTCGCCTGACTCGGATGGAATCGGGAAATATCCTCTCTCAAAATCACCTGCTGCTCCGGTAGCAGTAAGCGCCGCAGCGTTGAAGGAACCATCAAATGTCATTGCAGCCTTTCCATCGATAAAGTCCTGAATAGCCTGGGATGCGCCGTATCCGAGGGACTGACTTGCATCAATATATCCCTCATCATACAGCTGCTTGTACATCGTCAGAACCTTATCCCAGGTATCCTTGTCTGTGAAAGAAGTTTCCCCGGTTCTCAGCTCATCATCATATTTCGAATTCTTTGAATAAATTTCATTTGCCGCAATCTGATAAAGTCCGAACTGCATTACATACTGATCCTTGTCTCCCATAACAATCGGCTGAATTCCAGCGTCCTTCAGTTTTTTACAGTCCTCCAGGAATTCATCCCATGTCTTGGGCTCTTCCGAGATTCCCGCCTTTTGAAACAGATCCTTATTGTAATAGGTTCCCAGAATTGATACGCCCGTGGTCGCCGTGACCACATTTCCATCATATGTGACTGCAGACAAGTCAGGCATGTTGGACAGATAGTCCAGATCATTCAGAGACGCAAGATATCCGGCATCCGCTAAAGCATAGCAGGAGTTAGACCCTGCGTACATCGGCTGCGTGAGAATCATATCCGGGCACTCACCGGATGCCAGTTTTGTCTTTAATGAGGTGTAATAATTATCATCCGGAAGTTTGGTGACCTCCAGTGTCACGTTCGGCCATTTCTTATGTACCAGTTCCGGAAGCGTCTGTGTCTCAAAGTCTGTACCCTGTGCAACACCAGACACCATCATTGTGATTGTGATGTTATCCTTGGTGTTCTCGATTGCCTGGTGATCATACTTGTCTCCAGAAGCCTGACTCCCTGTCTGAACGCTCCCTCCTGTAACAGCATCTCCAGATGAAGCTGCCGCGTCTGTTCCAGATGCTCCTCCGCAGCCGGCGAGCATACCGGCAGCCATCATACCGGCACAAAGTATCGCAGTTACTTTCTTTCCCTTCATTGATAAGTCCTTCCTTTCTTATTCATGAAAAGTTTTTATTTTTCCGTTGGATTTATAATAGCACAAGGATGAGTGTACTTTTGTTGGCGATAATGGTATACTTTTGTTGGATTTCTGACCAATAAGAAATAAGGAGACCTGATCAAGTTGAAACTTCGCACGAAAATGTTTCTGGTATATTCTGTCGTCGCAATCATACCGATACTTGCCATCGGTTATTATTCCTATTCTCGCTGGCAGGCTTCTGTCTCCGAGCAGATTCGTACCTATTCATCAACGATTATCCATAATGCCGTAGAACAGAGCAATAATACCCTGGATCGTATTAACCGTACACTGGATTTTATGACCTACTACTCAGATGACAGCGAATCATCCATCATTGAGATTCTCTCTGAATTCGCCGACGGACCTGTCAACTATTCCAGTTACGACATCCTTCAGGCGGGAAAAAGGACCAATTCCATCTTCGGCAACCTGATGTACGCAAACAGCAGTATTCGTGGCATTTATCTCATTACGCCTGACGGCCTGATACTCGGTACCTCTAATGATCAAACCAGCTCAATAAATCCGAATCATGACTGTCGCAGTGATTACTGGTATCAGGAAACACTATCCCTGAAAGGACAGCATTACATCAGCACAATCACCAGCGACGATCTGTTCACGGATAAAAATCCCTCGATCTATCTTTCCCGAAGCATTTATGATGTTTACTCCCATAAATTTCTAGGCGTTATACTTCTGGATTTAAACCCCGAAATTCTGAACCTGGACAGTTTGACTGCCATTCCGGACCTTGCGCTACTTTTTATTGAAAATACAAAGACAGGCGAAACTCTTTATTCAAATGTAGATTCTCTGAAAACAAACGAAACCCAGTATACCGATGACATGCAAAAATTTGAATTGAACCTTGAACCGCTTGAACTGTCCATAAGCTTTCATTACGATACCCTGTATGCACAGTACAATCCAATGCGGATGGTAATTCTGCTGATGATCTTTGTATTTGCTGCCGGCGTTCTTATTTCTTTGTACCTGATTACCGGAAAGATCACCTTCCCGCTCGAGCGTCTGAGCCGGGTTATGAAGCACCAGAGAAAAAACGGTCTGAAATTTGTAAGTCCTTATATGGGGCGCACAGATGAAATAGGCACTTTATACAATGAATATTCTCACATGCTCGATGAGATAAATGAAGGCATACGAAGAGATTATCAGAATCGTCTGATCGTCCTTGATGCTCAGATGAAAGCTCTGGAAGCACGGATAAATTCCCATTTTCTGTTCAACACACTGGAATCCATCAACAGCATGGCTGAACTGGCAGACAATAAAGAAATTGCGACGATGAGTCTGGCTCTCGGAGACATGTTTCGCTATGCGATTAAAACGCCCGGAGAGATCGTAACCCTGACAGATGAACTGAAGCATGTGGATGATTATGCTTCCATTCAGCTGATCCGATTCAACGGAAAGTTTCGCCTGGAGAAGAATATTCCGCCTGCCCTCCTGTCCTGCCCTGTCCTGAAGCTGATTCTGCAGCCGCTGGTTGAAAATGCTCTGTTTCACGGGCTGAACTATTGTACAGCCGGTGATCTCATCACGATTTCCGCCGTCCAGGAAAATCTTCTTCTTCATATTTCTGTCTCTGACAACGGTGTGGGAATGAACCCCGAAACCCTTGCCATGCTCCGAAGCACCCTGATGAATCAGAATTCCTTCTCAGAAATTGGACATCAATCCGGGCAAAGCATCGGACTTGGAAATATCCATGCACGGATTCAGCTCTACTACGGTAAACAATATGGTCTTTCCATCGCAAGTGCCGAGAACATTGGCACCCGGATAACGATAACAATCCCGATCACAGGGAATCCCCCTAAAATACAGTCAGAAGAAGTACGCAAAAATCGCGGAGCGCAGCCCTAAAGTCAGAATCATCAGATGAACTGAAAACGGCAGCATCTGTCGGGTCAGAGTAAGAAAGGATGTGCGATATGTTTACTTATATTATTATCGATGATGAAATTTTGATAAGAAAGGGAACCCTGAAAAAACTGGAGCCATTGCACGAAGAAATCACCTGCATCGGCGAGGCCGATAACGGACAGGATGGAATCAAGCTGATCGCAGAAGCAAAACCCGACTTTGTTATTCTTGATATGCAGATGCCTGTCATGAACGGTATGGAACTCCTCCCCTACCTGGCCTCACATTATGAATCCATGCCGCTCATTGTAATCAGTGGTTACAAGAACTTTGATTATATCAAACAGGCAATCTCCGCACGGGCAGTGGAATACCTGCTGAAGCCCTTCAGTGCCGACATGATTCAAGACTGTGTAAAAAAAGTTCTTAATCAGCTTCAGCAAAGATCAGAAATTCGTCAGCAGCTAAAACTTACCGAAGAACAGACCGAACAGGTCCGCTATGATTATGATATTTCCCTCATACATAATCTGATCTTTGGTTATCGTACCCTGGATCCGATTCTGACGTCTCATCGTCTGAACTATATCAACACGACTCACAATCTGATCCTGCTCACCTTCGGGTATTACGAAAATGCCGACGATTCAAAATTTTCACTGTGGCTGGAAGAAAACGGATTTGGAGATATGGCTCTGTATATTTCCGGGCGTGATGTACAGCAGCCACAGGGATTTCTCATTCTCTTCCTTCCCCAACAGAATCCGAAGCTTCAGAAGGACCTGGCAAAACAGATATTTCGTTCCTTCCGCACATACCTTCTTTCACTGGAACTGGAACCAGTTGTCGGCTTCAGCAACATTCATCATTCCTTATCTGATTTGAATACTGCATACAGGGAGTGCGCCCTTGCTCTGGATCAGAGACCACTCGCCGCCCCCAAAAATAGCGTTTGTTTCTATCAATCGGAACTGCATCCCATAACGATCCACTGGGAACACACCAGCGAGTTTCTTTTCCGAATAGAAGCCGGGATGACGGACGCCGTCTCTGAATTATTTGATGACCTTTTTCAGTATTATGAATCAATTCCCGAATGCCGTCTGATAGATATAAAGGCACACTGTAGAAAACTGGCCGGGAGCTGTCAACAGCTGATCACTGAATATATCAACTCGCCTGCCTCTGATACTTCAGAAGGCTCAGGTTCTATGGAACGTGTATCGAGCCATTTTTTCCACATTACCGACCTTGAGGCATATTACCGTCAGTTTTTTATGAATGTGGCTTTCATGCTCAAACCATATTCCGTATATAACAGTGATGACGTCATTGAAAATGTAAAAACCTACATGCAGAGAAATTATCAGAAGGACCTGACTCAGGATTATATCGCATCTCTTTTTTACATGAATCGCAGCTATCTCAGCTCCCAGTTTCGCAAAAAAACTGGTGAAAAATTCGTAGATTATCTGAATGATGTTCGTCTGGAGCACGCAGAGGAACTTCTTCAGAAACCAGGACAGAAAATGTATCAGGTCGCAAAAGCTGTGGGCTATGATAATGAAAAATATTTTTTTCGTATTTTCCGAAAGCGGACAGGGATGACTCCTGATCAATACCGGAAACAATTATCCGGAAAGAATTAACGAGAAGCCGGCATCCTTTTCCGGTGACCGGCTTCTCGTTCTAACGCTCATGCGTGCATATTCTCGACTGTAAAATCCATATACATCTTGATTCGCTCATCGATGTCAAAGGCAAGCTCCATAGCCTCGAGCGGTACGCCCGTGCTTTCCACAAAATCCTGGAAATTGTCCTTCTGCTTGTATCTCTCCCATACAAGCTCCTTGGTTCTGTTCGAATGAGATTCTCTGTGGAGTTCCCTGGCGGTCTCCGCCTCATCAGTGCTTCCCTCTACGGCTTCCACAACATTGTCCGCATAACGGTTCCGCACGGCCTCTCTCAGCCATCCGAAATAATTCCGAATCGTCATTCCTCCGGTCTTCGCGTAGTCGATCTCTCTCTTGATCTCGTCAGTATCTCCATTGGCATCCTGAAGCAGACGATCGTAATACTCCATCGTAAATCCGCTCGTAGCGCGGATTCCGCTCTTCTTCAGATATGTCAGTATATCCGAATATTCCCGCAGCTTCTTCGCTCCGCTCTTCTTGTCCTCAGCGGCGACTTTTTCGAACGGATCCGGTTCAGCGACCTTCACATACTCCGGACTCAGCTGCTCGATCTTCTCCTTGTTCTTGTGAATCGTCTCGAGATTTGCCTCCGGAATATTCCAGGAAATCATAAACATGATGTCAGTCGCCCTGCCTCTGTTTCCTCTCTCCACGGTGTACTCGAACGTGATGTCTGCCTTCTCGTCCATCTCGATCTTTGCTTCGTCAAGCACCTTTGTGCGGAAATCCGTAAACCGCTCATACTGCTTGTCCTCCTTCTTTGCCAGACGAACCAGCTCCGACCACGTCGCGCCATCGGAAACCGCTCTCTGAAGATAGGAGGCATCCAGATTCACGAGTCCGAGCGTACAACGTAGTTCATCTACACTGTAAACCTTCGTGACAAACTTTGATTTCGTCGTATCAATCTTGTATGCTTCCTTCTTCAGAAGCTCATAGAGACGAAAGGAGCTGTTCTTCTCGAAGGAGACAAGCGTCGCAAGTTCCATGGAAGTATAACTCTTCTGAAGACTCGTGATATGCGGTGTCATTTCCCGGTTATAGATGATCTCCAGCTTCTGGTCTTTATAGGATACGTTGGTAATCATCGTAAAGGTATGGAAATTTCCGAGACCGTCTTCAATCGTGATGATATTCCCGGCAAGCTGCTTGCTGACGCTCTTCAGCTTCTTATAAATATTGGTATCTGTCTCATTACCAAGGATACGTTTGATCTCACTCGGATAAAGCGTCGCCATTACCTGCTTCGATCCCGGCTCCTGCTGCAGCTTTGTGAGAGAAACAGCGATGATCTTGTTCCCGAGGATCGAGGTTTTATATTTCGCATTGATCAGCGAATTACTCTTCCGGACGACAACGCCCTCAATCAGGTCGTTCCGTACACTGGTACTTGTCATTTCAATATCCCCTTTGTTTTGTCAGAAAGCGACAAAAATACTTTAACAGGATAATAACCTATTCTTTCCCATTTGTCTCTCAGATAACGAAAAAGTTACTGATTAACTTTTCATTAAATTTCAGTATTTTATTCGTCATCTCACTCTCATATGGCGAAAAAAGTACTTGCCCGATTTACATAAGTTGTTTTTTCGTCTTCTGATCTCCTCTCGTTAACAGTATTTTTTTCGTCTTCTGATTCCGTGCAATGCCTGTTTTCCCTGGAAAAACAGCCCTTACGAAGGAAACAGCGACTGATTTCAGTACATTTTTCGTCATCAGGAAACCTTCGCGCTCTATGATGATTCAGTACAAATGTCGTCATCTGAATGATTGCCCTTCCTGTCGATCTGCCTTTTCTACTTAATTTCAGTACTTTATTCGTCATCAGTCAGTAATTTTTTCGTTTTCTTTCACCCGATCTGCCTTCTCAATCCGGTATAAAAAGTACTTTTTTCGCTTTCTGATCGGAGTATTTTTTTCGTTGTCTGACATCATCACTCCTGATCATAACGACTCAGATACTTATCGGGACCGTCCAGTATTTTTTTCGTCATCTGTACCGGCATCGCTTTCTGAAGTATTCTTTTCGTCATCTGACTTAGCGACTGAATCCGGCCGTCTGTATCTGCATTCCCCCAATCGTTGTCTCCGCTCTCCGTTTTTTCGCCTTCTGACTTATCCGGAATGTTATCTGTCAGTCAATTTGATGTTCGACAGCAGTAGCTTTTTCGTTTTCTGAACCCGGAGAATCCTTTATTTGCAGGGCTTTCCGGCTCTCTAAAATAAAAGAAATATAAATGTTGTTATATATATAATATAAAATAGTCGAACCGCTTATCTGACTTAAGACAGATAGCGAAAAATATACTTACAACAACTGAATAGAAAACAAAAGGAAAGACTGGGTGCTGTATTTTTCTATGTTCCGCAATTTGTTCTCCAGTTAGATCTGATGATCGACGAGAAAAATCAGCAGCAAAATGATTGTAGGAATTATTTCAGATAAGTTTCAGATAACGAAAAAAGTACCTGATAGATCAGGTACTTTTTTCGTTATCTGCTGTTTGGATCAGGTGTCAGATCTGGAATAGGAATTCTTCATCTGATTGCTCAGTTCATAAAGAACTTTATCGAGTGTATCCGCAGTTGCATCCTTCAATGCGTCTGCCATTTCCTGGTTTGCCTGCTCGGCAAGCGCATGAATACGATCATTTCTTTCGGATCTGTCTGAGGAGGAAGCTGTAGCTGGGATTGCAGCCACTGGGTCACCGAGTGCGTTCATCATCTTAGCGTCGTATTTACGGATAAGCTCATGGCCTTTTGCTCCGACAGCAAGCTGATATCGTTCAATGTGGAAGAGGCTCTTTCCGTAGGAGGCATCTGTCATCGCGGCGATCATACGGCTTATCCAGTAGAAATTATCCGTGGAGGCATGCTTTCCGGTGTTGGAAAGATACGCCGGGGTTCTGGTGACATTGGCGTACATCGGAGCCCAGGTATTGAACGCATTCGAAGCGAATGCGAGCCATTCGATGGACCGGAACTCCTCCGGCTGGTACGGACGGATCTGAATCAGAGCGAGGAAATCGTTGCGGTTAATACCGATAGAGCGGTATGCTCCTCTTCTGCTGCTGTCTCCATATGAGGCGTAAGGATCGTACGGAGTGCCCTGATAATGGGAGGAAAGGAGATATTTCACGTCCTCGGGTGTAATCTTCCGCTCCGGAGTCAGGCTCCATGGAATATCATCCGAATCCGGGCGATAGTCCGCGTGAGGGCCGTCCCAGGAAGCAAAATGGGGGTTCAGGTAACGGGCCATGTACCATCCGCGCGGTGTATTGTATACATGATCTGCATCATCGTGACTTCCGAATGCATCTCTGGGATTGAAGGTCCAGTGCTTTGCCGCGTGAGTTCCGGAACTTGAAGCAGTGTCTGGCTGTGACGGAGAATCTCCGGATGATCTGCTGAATCCGACTTCAAAATCCTGAGCCTCGTCCTTCACGGTTAGATCCAGATGATTCCAGGTAATAAATTCACGAAGATCTGCGGAGCACATGTAATTCTTCTGCTCGCCGAAGGCATCATCCATGTCGAACTCATCGATTCCCAGCTGATTCGGCATGATGACATACCGGTCGTCCGGTACTCTTCTGGCAATCCAGTGATGACCGCCGATACTTTCGAGCCACCAGATTTCGTCCTTGTCCTGAAAAGCCATTCCATTGGATTCATAGGTACCGTACTTCTCGAGAAGACTTCCCATACGGGTTACCCCCTCGCGTGCGGTGTGGATATAGGGAAGGGTGAGAACCACGAGGTCCTCCTCGCCGATTCCTCCTGGAACTTCCGGTTTTCCGTCCGTCGCTGGAATAAATTCTACAAGCGGATCTGCGCCGAGTACGCGTTCGTTGGTTGTGATCGTCTCCGTGGCGGTCATGGCCACATTGGCTTCATTTACGCCGCTGGCAGCCCAGATTCCTTCGCCTTCCAGCGCATTCGGCACCGCGGTGTAGCGCATCGGATTGTCGGGAAGGTCGATTTCTACATGAGAAAGAACCGAGCGATATTTGCGCGGCTGTTCCTCGGGAGGGACGACCGTGAATTTCTTCGGGGTGTATTTCCCGGAGGGAGAGTCATCATTTCGTGCAATAAAGGTAGAACCGTCATAGGTGGCCTTCCGGCCGACCAGTATAGTAGTACAGGACATCTTATTATTCCTTTCTGTCTGCTTCAGGGATCATTATTTCTTCTTCTTTGCGTTTTTGCGTGCCAGAGCTGCAAGCTGCTGCTGCATCTTCTTCTCTGCTGCCTTCTTGCTGTCTTTGTTCTTTCCACCAAGCTTACTCATTGTATAACCTTCTTTCTTATCTATGATCTGATGTTTATTTTATCACAATTCGATGCTGTGCGTCGGCAAAAAAGAAAGCCGCACCCCTGTAAGGGGTCCGGCTGCCTTCGGGATCTTCTGTGAAAAATCCGGGACGTTGATATGTCCGATCAAAGTTCTACAAAGTTATCGGCATCTCCGTCCGCAACGTAGTAGGCGCGGTTTTCCTCGGGCTTTACATAGATGGTGAGATCCTTTGCCTTGGGAGCGGCTGCCTTTACTCTGTCGATGATATCCTTCTGGGTATACTGTCTGCCGCCGTACTGAAGAATTACATCTGCCTTAACTGTGCTTTTTCTAACTGCCATTTCTATTTACCTCTTTCACTTAATTCGGTTTACAGCTGATGCCATATCATATGCAGAATATCTTAAATGATATGGTATATATAACTTTAGTAGACCATTACATTGGAAAGTGTAACACAAATATGTTCGTAATGTATACATTATTTTCCCGAATTTTGCAGGATACTATGTGCACACTGAACAAATGTCAGAGAGCTTGTGGAATGAGTGGATGAAAACAGGCGGTTCAGCCGATGGATAATTCCTCGTCTTCCTCTTCAATATAATCTATATACTCGGATTCACACGCAAAAAGCATATACTCACCGTCAACATATCCCATAAACCCATCGCTGATTGAATAACCTTTCATAAAAATCCTCCTTATCGTAAATGTCATCATTTGAAAAGAATTATGAATGAAGAGATGAAAAGACAGATCTTGATGTCTCTTCGTGATTAAGGATGATTTTATTATGACAGATAGCAAATGCAAAAATACGCACAATGGTCGCAAAATATACAGTTATGTAAATGCGAATTCGAACGTATCTTTCAACCAGGCCGTTTCCGAAGACCGGGTTTCGGAAAAATATTCTTATCATTTTGGATAAGATAATGATTACAGAGATATATTTGAAAAAGACCGAAGGGATTAATGGATTCAGAGGAATTTGTCAGCGTTCATGCAGGGCTGGCTGCTGTCAGCCTTCCGGAATCCGGATTTTTGAGATGCCGAGCGGTCCTTCTGCCTGAATGGTGAGCGTTTTTACACCGAGAATGACCTCTTCGGATCCGGGAACAATCTCCTGTTTCTCGGCGTTTTCGAGCACGGTGGAGAGAAATTCTCTGGGAAGAGCTTTCGTCGTATGACTTCCGAGGTATGTATCAAAGGGAAGGTGAAGAGCCTTTTTCAGGGATTCCTGCAGAGCCTCCAGGGTGTCATGGTTATCCCAGAACATGAAGCAGTCGTCGCTGAAAGAATCGCCTGAGAGGAGCAGCCGGTCCTCTTCCACGAGCAGCCCGATCTCACCTCTGGTATGTCCGGGAAAATGATGAACAGAGACATGGACGCCGCCCAGATCAAAGCGTTCGTTGCCCTGCAGAGGATGGATGACGGTGCGTGGCGCGGCGATATAGGCGTCCTTCCGCTCACCGGGTACGCCGCAGGACACTGCATACTGGTAAAAGGTGGAGATCCTCTGTATCCTGCTGCAGGCTCTTTCATAGGCCGGCTGGTCCGCCGGATGCATCCAGGCTTCGTCAAACTGCCAGTCTCCCTGCACGTGATCTGCATGGCCATGGGTATTAATAACGATGTAAGGGGTATTTATATGAGCTTCGATAAAACCACGGTTGTCACCGATCCCGTAGGCAGTATCTGAGATGATCGCGAGCTTGGCTCCGTGTATGATGCTGAAAAACGTGCCGTCTGTTTCCTGAATATGAAGAACATGTCTGCCTGCCTGATAGATTTCGTGCATATCCCGTACTCCTTGTCTGCCTCTACAAATGTGTATAGCCGCTGCAGCATCCGCTGAACAGCCGGGTTCTTCCCTTCCTCATCTTCGCTGAATATTATTCTTCAAAAATAACTCTCTTGGAAATATCTTCTGCGTCCTTGGCGCCCGGAAGCTCCACAATACCGCCGAAAGGCATCTGGGCAACCAGCTTATAGCTGTCCGGCAGATGGAACATCTCGCGTACAGCATCATCAATAACGGGATTGTAGTGCTGAAGATTTGCGCCTACACCCAGTTCTCTGAGTCCTGACCATACAGCCAGCTGCAGCATGCCGTTGGACTGATTTGCCCAGACCGGGAAATTGGGAGCATAGAGAGGGAACTGCTCCTGCAAGCCCTTTACCACTGCTTCATCATAAAAATAAAGAACAGTCCCGGCTGCCGCTCGGAATCCGTCTATTTTCTCCCTCGGCACCTTTCCTTGAAATACATCATAAATTTTGTCCCAGAGTTCATCCTGTTTCCTGCCGAGGACAAGCACGACTCTCTGGCTGTGCATATTAAATGCGTCCGGCACAAGTTCTGTCGTTTCTGTCACAAGCTTTTTTATCTCGTCTGCCGGTACAGGAAGCTCTTTCTTCAGTGAATAAACCGTTCTTCTTTCCTTCAGTGATTCGCGTATACTCATTTTAACCTCTTTTCTCTGATGATGATTTCCTAAACACTATGTTATATTTTGTGTCAGGGTTTTCTGTTTCCTATGTATGTTGATGATGCCGGGATCAAAAGGTCTTTTGATCCCAGTAGGCTGCCAGTAGTCTTTTTAAGTCCCCCTTTTCCCTGTCATTCCATACGGAGAACGCCGTGTGAATCATCTCCGCATTGTCCGGATAAACCTCGCGGATGATATCCCTGCCCTTTTTGGTGAGAGAAAGAATGCTTTTTCGGCGATCCTTTTCATCCTGTTTTCTTGCCAGAAGGCCGGCTTTTTCCATATTTGCGACAATTACAGGGATTGTTCCGTCGGTGCTGAGAATGCTTTCCTTTACCTCACCGACCGAAAGCGGTCCCTTATGATAGAGCGCTTCCAACACCATAAACTGCCCGAACGTCAGTCCCTGTTTCTGGCATAATACTTTAGTTTTCCTGTCCAGATCGGTGACAATCCTGTGCAGACTGATGATCAGGTTACTTTCTGTTGCTGTCAGTTCCAAGTCCGAGATTTCCTTTCCTGTGTCTGCATATTATTCAAAAGATTTTTGCTGTTCCTGCCCTCATATTATATCTAATTAGATATAACGTCAATCGGATTCTCCACCTGAATTGTGTCATCGGATTCTCCACGTGAATTGTGTTATTTGCTTCAGAACACACAATCTATTATATCTTCCTTTTCAGCAATATCATCAAAATTCGCAATGTTAACATCTGACACAGATCTTCGACCATTACCGCTTGTGTCTCCGTTTATAATCTTCACGGATCGGTGCAAGCAGCCCTTCCTCATCAAGGGCACATTTCATATCTGCTGCGGAAGGGGCGCTTCTGGCAAAGCTGACCGCCTTTGACATGACTTCATAATTGAGTCTCGTACCGACCCCATCGTGTTCATACCGGACAGCACGGTTTGCCTTGATCCCAAATCTGCCGGCAACCTGGACAGCGTCGATATTTGCCCCCCAGGAACAGGAACTCCCAGTGATATTTTTCTTTTTCGTGTTCAATCATCCGGCGTACATTGTCAAAACTGTACTGGCGGCTCGCATTTTCCATTCCATCCGTCGTGATAATAAAGAGTGTCTTTTCAGGAATATCCTCCTCTCTTGCGTACCTGTATACATTCTTAATATGATGGATTGCTCCGCCAACAGCGTCCAGCAGCGCTGTACAGCCTCTGACGCAGTACTGATTATAGCTCATCCGCTCTACTTTCTGAATCCAGCAGCCATATAAACAGCATGATCACACCCGGTTCCAACCGCAGGATGATCATTGGCTGTGTTTACAATAGCCTCGGTGTTCATTTTTGTGATGTCATTTCGGACAATCTTGAATGGCATTGGTGCAAGCCATTTCTGGCACTTTTCAGAATTTTATTGTTTACATTTCAGCTTTTGTGGAAGCAGTCTCTCTGGCTTTATGCTGGGATATTTCTTCATCAACTTCTGCAATGCATCGCTTGTATTCCTAAGATATTTGATGCTTTTTTTGGCAACCGTAATTTTTACTTTCCTTAAGCTCTGCTTTATCGTCGCTTTTAGCATCCTCTTTATCTGACAACTCCTCCAACTGTTTTTGTATGTCATCAAGTCGATTCCCTATCTTATACTGAATCTCCGCGACAGCGGCAGAGTCTGATCAGTGAGAAAAATGCCTTATAACGAGATGTAATGGGATTAATCCCTTAAAAATGCGTACCTCAACCAGAAGTCGAACTTAAAGCCAAAATTTCGGATATTTTAAGTTCCACCCCTCTTTTTCTATATGGAGTGGCTCTGATGTCCCATGGGCTCCGGCGTTCTATGATTTACGTATTTTTATTTGAGGAGGCTCGGATTCAGGCATATCTCATCGGTGGGGACGAGATATGCCTGAATCCGAGCTTTTTTAATGTCTCCTCGCCGTATTGGAAAGCGAACACTTCGTAGGGACTTTTATCACCGAAAGTTTTCGCTTATACGAATTGATATGGCTCATCATAAGGGATATCTTTTCCTGAGAATACGGTGTTATATCGGTGTGTTTTGGGATGATTCGGCGGATCATCTCATGACGGACTTCGCAGCTTCCTTTCTGATAAGGGGATGATGAGTCGCAGTAAAAAACGCGGCTTCGTCTGTTGCCGTTAGCATCGAATTCGATGCGTTTCGGGACAGAGAATTCACTGCCGTTATCGGCCAGACACATGGGAAACAAGGTTATAAAAATATCGGGCGAAGTTCAAGGTACAGCCTGTCAAAAATATCTGAGACAGATCTGGCATCATTATGATCGCAGCGGAAAGCAACCTGGAGGCCCGTAGAAACAAAAGTCACTGTAAGGAGTACAGCACCATTTTTGATGCCTTCTACAGAATCCAGCTGGACGACAGGTGTATCGGGATTCTGACGAATGAATGCTTCATAGTCTTTGCGTGTACGGCCTTCGCGACACCTGGTGTCTACTTTGATCGTATAGGGTTTCTTTCTGCGTGGACGCATGCAAATTGTTCTTGGCATATCTATGTTTCTTGCCTTGAAAAGACCGGCATATACATATTTGTAGAGCGTTCGCTCGCTTACCATGAGTTCATCTCTGTGATTCAGATAAATATGATGAAGGGATTGCCCCTTGATCAATAAAGGCGAGATGATGGCATCAAGACGGCTGACATCTCCATCTGAAACAGCGGCACCGAGCCTTGATTCAGATAATACGGTAGTGTACTCATCCTGCGCCGATTCAGCATTATATGTACGCTTTTCAAGGTACGGATTGTTTACCGCTTACTTTATGACATTATAGATTTCATAACCTATTTCTTATTTTTCGGTATTCTCTTGGCGAATATCCTTTCAGCTTGTGAAAAAGCCGGCTGAAATAAAGCTGGTTATCATATCCGACAATCTTAGAAATCTCATTGATGGAATAAGTTGTTGTTTCAAGTAACATCTGAGCATTGTTGATGCGGATTCCCACAATGAATTGCATTGGTGTAGAACCGGTATATTTTTTGAAATTTCGGATAAACCAGCTGACACTCATGCCTCGTGAGGCAGCATAATCATCAATATTGATATTTTGATTGTAGTTTTCACGGAAAAAGGTAACAGCATTATCCATCTCATGATCAAGATATTCGTTTTTTAATATGTGCTCTCTTGTCAGTTCCCGGTGGAAACTAATCAGAAGATGACGTAGCAAAAGGACAAGCATTTCCTCATAATTATCCTGACAGCGTTGGAGCTCGATAATAATACGCTTGAAAATTTGTTCATATTCATTAGATGTACCAACTTGAAAGACATGTTCTTTATCTGGAAACCCATATTGACGTAAGATATTTTTTACATTGCTTCCTGTGAAGTGAATCCAGTATACTTCTGTCTTATCTTCTCCGTAATATTCATATTTTTGGAGTTCTTTCGGTCTGTACAGTACAATGTTGCCGGCCGGAACAATCGTTTCATTATTTACATTATCAAAATGAAAATGCCCACAACCAGCAGTGATATATATAATCTGATAATCCAGACGACCCCTTGGACGGTAGGTCGGAAGTTTGGGATATCTGGAAAGACGGTAAGTACCACAGCTACCGACAATCAGCGGACGACTTTTGTCTTTGAAATCCATATGTGAGTGGTTCAAATAACCGGTGTTCATATACATAGGACAGCACCTCTTTTCGTACTTTTATCATTGTATCATTTAGTGTATATTTTGTCTAATCCAATTCATAGATATATTTTGCGAATTAGGATAAGCTATATATAGCATAACTAAAGAACGTGAACAAAAAAGCATAAGGCTTGCTTTAGGAAAACAAAGAACAAAAAAGTGTATGTATTGGAGGAGAGCTATTTATGATCGTACCACGTTATTATGAAAATCTAAGCGTACTGCACGAAAACACAATGCCAGCCAGAGCCTATTATATTCCGGCATCCAGAAGAATGGATAACTTGGTGGAACACAGAGAAGAGTCAGATCGTATGCAGTTATTGAATGGAACTTGGAAATTCCAGTATTTTAACAGCATCTATGACATTCAGGATTCTTTCTTTGAGAAGAATTATGATACAGAAAATTTTGATGAGATTCAGGTTCCAAGTGTATGGCAGATGGCTGGATATGATACACACCAGTATACAAACATCCGGTATCCATTTCCGTTTGATCCACCATATGTGCCACAGGACATTCCGTGTGGAGCCTATGTACATACTTTTGAGTACAGTAGAGATGAGAAAGCGCCAAAATCTTTTTTGAACTTTGAAGGAGTAGACAGTTGCTTTTACGTATGGATCAATGGCTCTTACATAGGATACAGCCAGGTTTCGCATATGACCAGTGAGTTTGAGGTTACCGATGTACTTCAGGATGGAACGAATACGGTGGCAGTGTTGGTAATGAAGTGGTGTGATGGTTCCTATTTGGAAGATCAGGACAAATTCCGTATGAGTGGTATTTTCCGGGATGTGTACATTTTGAAACGACCAAAACAGGCAATCAGTGATTATCATATTAAAACAAGAATTGAGGATATGCTTGCGAAAGTAGAGATTGAAATGAAATTCTACTCTCCGTTAAATGTAAAAATTTCGATTGAAGATAGAAATGGAGCAGTTGTAGCACGAGGAAGTATTGCTGAAGAAGGAACAGCTGTATTAGAAATCGCAAGTCCGGAACTTTGGAATACAGAAAATCCATATCTATATAAACTGATTCTTGAAACAGAGAATGAAGTAATTGTAGATCACATTGCATTAAGAAAGATAGAGATTAAAGACCAGGTTATTTATTTAAATAGACAGAAGATTAAATTCCGTGGTGTCAATCGACATGATTCCGATCCGGTTACTGGATTTACAATCAATCCGGAACAGATTACAACCGATCTTACGTTAATGAAGCAGCATAATTTTAATGCGATCCGTTCCAGCCACTATCCGAACGCACCATTTTTCTATGAAATGTGTGACAAGTATGGATTCATGGTAATAGATGAAGCAGATATTGAAGCTCATGGTCCATTTATGATCTACAGAAAAGAAGACACCGATTACAATCGGTTCAAACGATGGAATGAGAAGATTGCAGATGATCCGGTATGGGAAGAGGCAATCGTTGATCGCGTAAAACTCATGGTGGAACGTGACAAAAACCGTTTCTGTATTGTTATGTGGTCAATGGGAAATGAGAGTGCTTATGGCTGCAACTTTGAAAAAGCACTGGAATGGACAAAAAAATTTGATCCAGACCGCATCACACAATATGAGAGTGCAAGATATCGTAATTATGATGAAACATATGATTACAGCAATCTGGATGTGTACAGCCGGATGTATCCGGCGCTTTCCGAAATTCAGGAATATCTGGATAAAGATGGAAGCAAACCCTTCCTTTTGGTGGAGTACTGTCGCAGTATGGGAAACGGACCCGGAGATTTTGAAGATTACTTCCAGATGATTCAGGATAATGATAAAATGTGCGGCGGTTTTGTCTGGGAATGGTGTGACCACGCGATTGCTCATGGAACTGCTGAGAATGGAAAGACTATATATGCTTATGGGGGCGACCATGGCGAAGAAATTCATGATGGCAACTTCTGTATAGATGGATTAGTATATCCGGACAGAACGGTACATACAGGGCTTTTGGAATACAAGAATGTTTATCGCCCGGCAAGGGTTATTTCCTATGACAAAGAAAGCGGAGAACTGGTGCTTCATAACTACATGGATTTTGATGACTTGAAAGATTATGTGAAGATCAGTTATGAACTGACGCAGGACGGTCTTGTGATCGGCAAAGGTAAACTGCCAGAAGTTTCAGCAGCACCACACAGTGAAGGAAAAACAAACCTGAAGATCAATGTGCCAGAGAGTGGAAAATGTTATTTAAAATTTATTTACCATCTGAAAAAGAAATTGCCACTGTTGGATGAAGACCATATTCTTGGATTCGATGAAATTGAGGTAAGCAAAGACGGTGCAAAATGTAAACTTGCTGAGAAATGGCTACAAAAAACAGCAGTGGACTCTGAGTTACAGGTAAATGAAAATGATACACAGATTCATATCAAGGGGCGTGAATTTGTTTATACCATAGACAAACGTACTGCACTCTTTACAGAGATGAAATTCGCAGGGCGGGAATACTTGAACCATCCGATGGAATTAAATATTTGGAGAGCTCCAACAGATAACGATATGTACATCAAGTCTGAATGGAAGAAAGCCCACTATGATAAAGCTTATACAAGAGCCTACACGACAGAGGTTGTGCAGGGAAAACATGGTGTGAAAATTACAAGTCATGCATCCGTTGTGGCAGAGACAGTCCAGAAGATTCTTGATGTGACGATCACATGGAAAATAGAAGCTGCTGGAAAGATTGATGCAGATATTGCAGTAACAAAAGACGATGAATTTCCGGACCTGCCAAGATTTGGTGTGAGGATGTTCCTGGATAAAAAACTTTCAGCTGCACGATACTTTGGAATGGGACCACAGGAAAGCTATTGTGACAAACATCAGGCTGCGAGCCACGGCTTGTACCAGGCAAATGTAGACGATTTGCATGAGGATTATATTCGCCCACAGGAAAATGGAAGCCATTATGATTGTGAATATGTAGAGCTTAACAACAGCCGATATGGAATTGTGGTATCCGCAGAAAATGCCTTTTCATTCAATGCTTCTTATTATACACAGGAAGAACTTGAGAAGAAAACACATAATTATGAACTGACAGAATCAGATAGCGTAGTATTTTGCGTTGACTACGCATTAAATGGCATTGGTTCTAATAGTTGTGGTCCGGTTGTATTGGATCAGTACCGATTTGATGATGTATTATTCCGGTTCCAGTTTACGCTGATACCGTATGTAAAGGGATAATAAAGTTTCATGTAACCCGTAAACAAAGAAGGATAGTCTGATTGAGATGTAAAGTCCGGATATACAGAGCAATCAGACAAAAACAGAGAAAAATTAGAATTAGACATCATACGGCTAGACATATTGAGATTCTAAGTGCGATGAAGATGAGGAGCAAAGAAATTCGATGGAAGAAAAAAAGTATTTGAAATGGTATAACAAAATTGGATATGGATCAGGTGATATTGCAGGCAATGTAGTCTATGCGTTCCTGACATCTTTTATGATGGTCTATCTGACGGACTCGGTAGGACTTGCTGCAGGTGTCGTGGGTACCCTGATTGCCATATCAAAAGTATTTGATGGTTTTACGGATATATTTTTTGGATCAATGATTGACAAAACACACAGTAAAATGGGAAAAGCGAAACCCTGGATGCTATACGGATATATTGGCTGTGCCATTACGCTGGTCTGCTGCTTTGCAGTACCAGTCAGCTTTGGAACAACGGCTAAATACGCATGGTTCTTTATTTCTTATACACTGTTAAATTGTGTGTTTTATACAGCAAACAATATTGCTTACTCAGCACTTACGTCACTGATTACAAAGAACAGCAAAGAGCGTGTGCAGATGGGATCTTGCCGTTTTATTTTTGCATTTTCAACAAGTCTTCTGATTCAGGCGATTACAGTTGGATTTGTAGATAAATGTGGTGGAGATGCTGCGGCATGGAGAACGGTTGCTATTATCTATGCAATCATTGGTCTGGTCGTAAATACGATTTCAGCACTTTCTGTTAAGGAACTTCCTGAGGAAGAACTTAACGAAGGAGAAGTAAAGGATGATAATGAAAAGTACGGAATGGTACAGGCATTCAAGCTTCTTGTTAAAAACAAATATTACATGATGATTTGTGGAACATATATTTTACAGCAGTTATATGGTGCCATGATTGGAGCTGGCATTTATTACATGACATGGGTACTGAAAAATAAGAATTTGTTTGGACAATTTGCATGGGCAGTAAATATTCCACTGATCATTGCCCTGATTTTCACACCGACATTAGTTGGTAAGTGGAAAGGTATGTATAAACTGAATTTAAGAGGTTACGTCTTAGCAGTCATCGGTAGAGCACTTGTTGTTGTTGCCGGATATATGGGCAGTGTTCCGCTGATGATGGCATTTACAGCTTTTGCAGCCTTAGGTCAGGGACCATGGCAGGGAGATATGAATGCAGTTATCGCATCTTGCTCTGAATACACTTATCTTACGCAGGGAAAGAGAATTGACGGAACGATGTACTCTTGTACTTCTCTTGGTGTAAAAATCGGTGGAGGTATTGGAACCGCTGTTGTTGGATGGATGCTTGAGTTCAGTGGATATGTCGGAACAAATTCAACTCAGCCGCAGTCTGCACTTGATATGATGCAGTTTATGTATCTTTGGCTTCCGTTAATCTTTGACGTATTGATTATGTTTGTACTTTCAAGAATGAATGTTGAAGATGCAAATAAAAAACTGAAAGCAGAAAAAGGACCGAGGCTGGGATTTCCCAATACCACGGGTGAAATCCTTTGAAAATCGTATCATGATTTTTGAAAACGAGTTATCCGCATATAAATGGGCGCACTGATAGACCTGTCTACAATGTAGGTGACCAATTCAAAAATCACGATTCGCTTATAGCGGCAGAGCCGCCGGTAACTGTTACTATTCCAACAGTGGAACAGGTTTTAATGCTCTTATATTTGGCAGAGTTTCGAAGAACTCTTCCTTGAGAGCTCCTTTCTCTGGTGTTTTGTTGATGTTTGAACAATCACATTTTACCAGAAATCGAGCTCTTTTTTATGCTCACTTATCAGATGAAAGCAAAAAAGTTGAAAAACGAAGTAACTATGCGGCTTTCAACTGCAATCATCGTATAACGGTGAATAATTCAGGTTAATGCTGTGCAAGCCATGAAATATATTAATTACCACTCCGTCTTATGTTCATCCGTTACCTCCAGTGTTTCCGGATGAACAAGGAAAAAATCAAGCAGTTCTGTCTCTCCATCCTCGGGCGTATAGACCTTCTCCAGCACAATTTCCCGGCAGAACCCGCTGTCGGCCCCTTTTTCCCCGTTGTCGTACAGGCGAAGCTCATAGCTATTATCCGTACCCTGTACATCGGATCCAGAACCAATCCGGGCATAGAGGTCCCCTTTAGCGTTCGCACTGTACGAAATGCTCAAATTCTGAAATTCTCCATTCTCTTTCAAATACTCGTAAACCGCCTGCATCGCGTTCTGTGCGGCAAAGCTGTCATCGGAACCAGTCCCGCCGTCATCCCCGGAATCGCTGCTGACCGACGCTGACGCACCCAGGCTGCTGCTTCCTATTTTCTGATCCTGTTCTCCGGGCTCTGCGGAACTTTCGCTCACAGCAGACGCCGTATTCAGATTCTCTCCGACTGCTTCCGGCAGATCATTCCCGGCCTCTGTATCGTAATACATGGCTTCGCTCCACTCTTCCATAAAAATAAAATCAGGGGAACGATAGTATCTGATGCCGCCGTAATCCTTTTCTTCGGCAAGATACACGTATTTGATCCCGGTAAACGGATCCGGAGCCGCATCCGTCAGTACGCGCTCCTGATCCGAAGTTCCCGCCCAGCTTCCAAGAAATACCATAGCTGAGAGAGAAAGAACAAGCACCACCCAGGCAATCCCGCCAATAATCAGCCGTGTTTTATCCGCCCCTCTTTCCGGTGATCCTGCGCGCCTGTGTTTTTTCAACAAAAGATACAGAATCCCGATTCCGAGAATGAGAACAAAGAGACCGGCCAGCCCTCCTGCGAAAAAGGAATACTTCGGCCGCAGCTGCCACCCGGAAGCGGTAAAGCTTTGGACTGTCGGAAAGAAAATGCTGTGTGCCAGCATCATTCCGAAAAATAAATTTAAAAACGGATGAAGCTCCGGCTCGATGGAAATACCGGAAATCACAGCAATCATTTCGTCCTGCGCCCGCTTATTTTCCATAGCTTCCGGTTTTATCCACGATTCTACAGCGGCATTATCCGGGAACTTCCCTGTTTGATCGGAAAATCCGGAATAGCGGATATACCAGTCCCCTGCCGATGCATGAGCCTGCTTTTCTCCCTCTCCCCGGACTGTCCCCTCCGTCTCTCCTTTCTCACTTAGCGTTCCCTCTGTCGCCCCTTCTTTACTTAACACTTCCCCCGCCAGCTTCAGAAGGGTATAGAGTTTCATCTGCTCCACAGAAAGCTTGTCGGTAGGAATCTCTTTCAATGCCTCTCCTGCTCTTTCCGGGCGGTGCATCCGAATATCCAGCTGTGCCATAAAAAGCAGAGACTGTGCTCTCAGCCTTACGTTTCTCCTGCCTCTATGATGATAACAATAAAGGATATAATCATGTCTTTCTTCCGGATCCAGCCTTCGGGAAATGCCGGAAAACAAATGATTCAGGAAAATTAAAACCGAGTAAAACAGGACAACCAACGCCACAACAGTCCAAAGAATACCACCGGCAGTCAATGACCCGATGCGTATCACATGCCATTCGAGAAAGATTACCAGAAACACCCAGGCGACAGGGACAAGAAATGCAGAGAAAAAACGATACAGCACAGCCAGTCTCCTGCCTGACAGATTCCACTTGTAGCTATCCGGTACTCCCTCCCCGATCCGATAAATATTTTCCCTACAGCTTTGTTTCAAATTCTGCGCCTCCTGAAAAACTGGACTTCCGTCCCTGTAATAACTATTATGTTTATAGGAACTAATGCTTTACTGATATTGAGGAGTTTACCAGAAAATTGACCAGAGATGAATTAAAACTTAAAATACTTGCGGCATATTCCGATAAAGAATGGGAGATGCTCCGACAAGATGACTTTCCTGTTCCTGTCAGCGCTTTCAATCGGAAAACATTACTTCGACTTCTGGAAGCCATCCCGGACCCGGATGCCGAAATCCCAGAGGACGCAGTTTCTAAAATGAGCGGGGAGCTGAAGGCCTATCTGACAAAATATATGCCGGATCATCCGGATGCACACCTTCCCATTGTTCTTTCCTGCGTGTCTCTGGCATTCATCTTCTCGGAGCCACTGCACGCAGCCCACCAGACAAAGTGGATCGTGCAGTTCCCGGAGGATAAGGCGGTTTATTACTGTCCCGCCAGAGAGGAGACCGCGGACAGTCTCTGCCGGTACTGCATCTGCCGAAAAATGTCTGAATGGAGTGCGTTAATTGCAGAAAAAACAGCTGCCGCACAGCGGCAGGCAGGGTCTTCCGCTGCCCGAATTCGGGAACTGCTGCTGAAAAACGGTCTTCTGGAAAGCGGAATCCTGCATCCTTCCGATCTTGTTTTTTACCCGGAAGTACGAAAGCTCTGCAAGGAAAACAAATGCGGCAGATATCAGGAAACCTGGGCATGCCCGCCAGCCGTCGGCACCCTTGAGGAATGCCGGAAGCGATGCATGAAGTACGAAGAACTGCAGGTCTTTTCCAAGGCATTTCCGGTAACAGATCCCTTTGATTTTGATACTTTCCAAAACGCCATGCACGAATTTAAGGAATATATTCAGCGTGCGGCAGATCAGATTCTTGTGGAATTTCCGGAAGCCCTGATTCTGTCAAACGAATCCTGTGACAGATGCAAAAGGTGCACCTGGCCGGACAGCCCGTGCCGGTTCCCCGACAAATGCTTTCACTCCATAGAAGGATACGGCTTCCTTGTCAGTGAGCTTGCCCAAAAGGCAGGGATCCGGTATCTGCACGGACCAGGCTCCGTGACTTTTTTCGGCGCGGTATTCTATAACCGGAGCTGAAAGAAATATTCTACCCATAAGGTTATAGGCAGGTGAATCTTAATCCTCATTGGATAAAACCGAAAATCATCCTATAATAATTAATAAAGCCTTTTTCAACATACTTTCTCCTGTAAACAGGAGTACATTTATCTGCTGTTTAGTAGATATAGGTACATTCTTTCTTCGGGAGAATCCGGCTTAAAAGATAATAAAAAACATGATAGGGAAACATAACATGGATGACTTATGGAAAACAATTACAGCTCTTCGACATAAACTGCATAAATATCCGGAATTATCGGGGCAGGAGTTTCAAACGAAAGAATGTCTGAAAAGCTTTATCTGTATGAACACACATCTGAAAATCAGGGATAAAGGAACCTGGTTCTATGCCCTATATGAACCAAAATTAAATAACGGAGTATCACCAATCGCCTTCCGCGCGGATATGGATGCCCTTCCCATATCAGAAACTATTTCCCTGCCCTACGGATCGGCCAAACCCAATATTGCACATAAATGCGGACACGACGGGCATTGTGCTGTATTGGCAGCTGTGGCCGTACTTCTGGAACAGGATGCGGCTGTCCGCCGTCCTGTGTATCTGATTTTCCAGTCTGCGGAAGAAACCGGTCAGGGAGGGAAAACCTGTGCAGATTTCGTAAGCGAGACAGATATCAGTGAAGTATATGCTTTTCATAACCTGAGCGGTTATCCGGAAAATGCCGTGATGGTTCGTGACCGCCTGACGCAATGTGCCTCTAAAGGTCTGCTTGTGCAGTTTACCGGTGAAAGTGCTCATGCCGGAACTCCCGAAAATGGCCGCAACCCGGCTTCTGCACTTGGCTCTATGGCTCTCTATGCGGAAAAAATCAATAAAGAATCCTCTTCGTGCCTCTGCACAGTCGTCAGCATACAGGAAGGCAGCCGGGATTTTGGCATTTCTCCGGGACAAGGTGAAGTTGCTTTTACACTGAGAGCAGAAGCAGATGATGTCCTGGAAAATATGGATCTCACTTTGCGCACACAGGCAGAAAAACTGACAGATCAATATGGGCTGACAGTCTCATTTGAAGAATTTGATCCCTTCCCCGCCACGATCAATCATCCCCGCTGCGCAGAGAAGGTCCGCAGGGCAGCGGGGAAAGCCGGCTACTCCTGCGTAAACATGAAGCAGCCATGGAGACCATCGGAAGATTTCGGATGGTACACGAAAATCCGCCCCGGCGCTATGTTCTACGTCGGAAACGGCACCAACTGGCCTATGCCGCACCAGCCTGCGTATGATTTTAACGATCACATTCTGCCGACAGCCGCAACTGTTTTTCTGAAACTGGCTGAAAGCGAAATGTGAAAATAGTATCTGTACGATCTTAATTTTACCGGATGCAGAGGGTGCATGCTTTGTAAGCGAAAAGGCGTGGAAAGATGCCACTGTTACTGGAAAGACGACCTGTCACCGGTTATTGATAAAATTTTTCATGCAGATGTACTGTTGATCGGAACAGCTATCTATCTGGGCAGACCGACAAGCCGTTACTTTGAGCTGTTGGAGCGGCTTCGATGAGGCCAAAAAGGAATCATCGCATGAAAAGAATTTCCCTGTGGACCTGAAAAATGCATATCAGATTGGACAGAAACTCAGTTCAGAAACAGTGGATTGACATTTGGTGGTCAGAAACAATAGATTGACATTTGGTGTGCACTTTCCGAATGGATTGTGTTATAATAGCACCGTTAAAGCAGAACGCTTTAGAAAATCAAAAGAAACAGACTGGGGAGCCCGATGCATCGGGCTGAGAGGACAGATTTCAGCTGTCGACCCATTAACCTGATTTGGATAATGCCAACGTAGGGAGCATCGCTGTGATTATGCGTATTTATGCAGACTGTCGTTTGGCAGTCTGTTTTTTTACGCGAACAGTGAGCCGCAGTCGAATGCGAAGTATTCGTGTGCGGCGAGCATCGCGATAGCAAGATAAAACTCGCACAGCGTGTTTTATCTCGTTTCGCGTCCGGACCGGTGATCATAGTGACTATCAGCCGGCGCGCCATCAATTTCTTTAAATCTTAAAAAGGAAGGGATATGATCATGAAAAACAAATGGAACACAACCAAGGTTTCTGCAAAGAATGCAGCTTCTGCTGCTGCCCCGCTTCCGGAAGGGTCACGGGCAGGAAAGCTGTCTCTGAAGAAAATGGTATTTACCGCGATGCTTGCATGTCTCGGATTTGTGCTGAATACCTTTGTATGGTTTCCGCACATGGCTCCGTTTCAGCACTTCTGCAACGTTATGGGGGCGGTTTTTCTGGGCCCGTGGTATAATTTCATCGCAGCTCTTCTGACGGGCTGCATGCGGGTGGCTCTGGTCGGCTGTGATTTTCAGGCTGTGATCGGCGCGATTTTTGGTGCTCTGCTTTCCGGTATTCTTTATAGAAAAACACATAAGCTCTGGGCAGCATGGGTCGGAGAAGTCATCGGAACCGGCTTCATCAGCGCGGTACTGGCAAGCGTGATTTTCAACCTGGCACTTCACATTAAATACGCGATTTTCTATCTGATCCCCTACTACGGCCCGGCATCTGCGATGGGGGCAACCCTCGCGATTGCGGTTCTCCTGGTGCTGAAGCGATCCAAGGCGCTGCCGAAGATGCAGGCGCAGCTGAACAAATGAAAAGATTTTGCGCGGAGGACATATCCCCTGCAGTCCGTGCATTCATAGATGAAGGCTTACAAGGCGAAGGGGCGCGGATCTTTCCGCGGCCGGGAAGTCCACTGAAAAATATTTGAAGTACTATATGGAAGGAATCGTAACAGATGAAGTATGGAGAATCTCTTCGAAAAGTGCAGGAAACGAAGCCTGCGGTGCAGTGTATCACCAATTTTGTCACGGTCAATGACTGCGCGAATATCATTCTTGCGGCAGGAGGAACACCGGCGATGACGATGGATGTCCGCGAGGTCCGCGAGGGAGTGGAGGGAATGAATGCCCTTGTCTGCAATCTCGGAGCGATTGAATCGGTAGACAGCATGATCATTGCCGGACAGCATGCGAATGAGCTGGGAATCCCGGTTGTTCTGGATCCGGTCGCTGCCGGCAGCACAACGCTGCGGCGGTACAGCATCCGGGAGCTTCTGGAGACAGTCCATTTTACCGCAATCCGGGGGAATGCCTCTGAGATCCGTGCGATTGAGACGGGAGGCCTTGAGGCGAAAACCGGGAGGGGCGTGGATGTCAGCGCGGAGGATGAGATTACCGCGGATAATCTCGAGAAGAGTATTGTGATGGCGGAAAAACTGGCTCTGCGGATCCGAAGCGTCATAGCCGTATCCGGAGAGACAGATATCGTGACTGACGGAGAACAGACAGTGATTCTCCATAATGGGTGCGCAACGATGGCACGGATTACCGGAAGCGGATGCATGCTTACTTCGCTGATCGGAGCGTTCTGCGGTGCCGACAGAGAGAATTCCTTCCGCGCTGTCGTGAGTGCAATGACGGTGATGGGCCTTGCGGGAGAGATCGCGGAACAGAAGCGTCTGGAGAAGGAAACCGGAAACGCCACCTTCCGTACAGATCTGATCGATGCCGTCTTCAACATGACTCCGGAGAAGGTGGATCAGGGCATCCGGTGTCAGGAGGAACAGAGAAATGCGGAAAAAGTACGCGATTTTTGATGTGGACGGCACGCTGGCGGATTCGATGCGGTACTGGGATCATCTCGCGGAGGATTATCTCGGCGGTCTGGGCATTCATGCATCCGGGGAGGAGCTTGCACCGATTGAAACGATGACGATGTCGGAGAGCTCAGCGTATTTCATTCACAGATACAGTCTTTCGAAAACGCCCGGAGAAGTGATGGAGGAAATGTTTTCTCTGATCCGAAAGCATTATGAGGAGGATATTCCGCTGAAGGAGGGAGCCGCCGCTTATCTCCGAAGCCTCCGGGAACGGGGTGTGCGCATGTGCGTCGCAACGGCAAATGACACCGCGCTTTCCAGGGCGTGTTTCCGGCGGAACGGAATTCTGGAATATTTTGACTTTTTTGTGAGCTGTGAGGAAATCGGCAGAGGAAAGCGGGATCCGGACATCTATGATTTCTGCAGGGAGAAAATGGCCGATGAGGCAGGCACCTCTCTCCTGCCGTCTGATATTGCGGTGTTTGAGGATGCTGCCTATTGTCTGGAAACCGCTTCAAATGCCGGGTATTATACCGTTGCGTTGTTCGAGCGCAGCTATGAAAGGGACTGGGACAGAATCCGGAGAATTGCCGATGAATCCTATGTGAGCTGGAAGGAAGCGGCATAGTATATTTTATTGACAATATTTTGGATTATGTTTTATTTTGTTGGTGTTCTGCCGGTTGCTCTTTTTCGATATGCAACATGTGACATAAATTCTACAATAATATTAGCTGCGGCAAGTGCAGTAATCTGGCCTGAATCGTATTGAGGAGCGACTTCAACTACATCATAACCGACAATATTTAGATGTTTTAATCCGCGGATAATTTCGAGAGCTTCTGCGGTAGTAAATCCGCCAATCTCAGGAGTACCAGTGCCTGGTGCATATGACGGATCAAGATAATCAATGTCAAAGGAAAGAAAGGCCGGGGTATTACCTACACGCTGAATAATTCTTTGTACAATTTCTTCCGTTCCGATTTTATGGCATTCGACAGCACGAATAACTTCAAAACCGAGGTTGGGACTCATTTTGATGTCACTCTTGGTATATAATCCTCCTCGTAAACCAATCTGAATAGATTTAGACGGCTCAATAATTTTTTCATTTGCCGCTATACGAAATGGGGTTCCATGATTATAAGGTTTTCCAAAATACTCTTTCCATGTGTCATAATGTGAATCGAAATGAATCAATGCGAGCTCTTGATGGGCACTGTGGCAGGCGCGCAGTTCCGGCAATGTTACCAAATGATCTCCACCCATGGATATCGGTACGATTCCTGATTGAAAAAGCGGTTCCAGGTCGTCTTGAATGGTCTGTAGTGAATCTTCTATATATCCGGGAATAGTTTTAACATCTCCAAAATCAATGCCATTGCAGTATTCGAAAATGTCTATGTCTAGTTCTGGATTATATGGTTTCGTAAGAGAAGAAATATCTCGTATTGCGGATGGACCGAATCTAGTGCCGACACGATAGGACGCAGCTGTATCAAATGGAATGCCAGTAATTGCAAAATCAATGTCTTTTGTGGCTTTTGAGTATGGAAGTCGCATAAATGTTTTTATCCCCGAAAATCTGGGAGAGTCTTGTGAATCTACTGGTTTATAATTCATCATATACCTCCTTGCATCTGTAGTTTGTCTTCACTTGTCACTTACACAGACGGTATATAAATAATTGAATAACTACGGACAGATTGTGTTTAATCATGAAAATGCTTGACAATCACATCATAAAGCAGTGTTGCAGATCCTTTGATGCCGAATTCGTGTACGTCAATCATTAATTGTTTATAGTCACGATCTCCTCTGTTTTTTCCGGTTACATATTTATAATAGTTATGTCTCTGACGATCAACACGAGTAATGAGTTTTTTCGCAGACACTTCATCCAGATTATAATTTCTCATGACATGGAGTACTCTTTGTTCAAAAGGTGCATATAGAAGAATATTTAATCTGTTTGGATACTCTCTTAAGATATAATCGGAACATCGCCCGAAGAAGATGCAGGACGACCCTTTATTTGCAAGTTCGCGGATTATGTCAGCCTGTGCTTTAATCGCTTCATCCGAGTAAAAACTGGTAGAAGAACCATAACCAAAACGTTGGAGTAAATTCTTACGACTTTTATCTACGATTGCATCGCTGTCCAGAAAGCTGTCCTGGTTGATACCCGCTCGTCTTGCTGTTAGGTCAATGAGATCTTTGTCATAGATCTCAACATTTAACATGGATGCTAACTGTCTGCTTACCTCTCGCGCATTACATCCGAATTCTCTACTAATATTTATGATAAAGTGTTTCATATGACAGCATTCTCCTTTAATGTTCATTGCATGCATCTATGTATTTTTGTCTTTTTCTCGAAGCGGAAGTCTGGCTGATTTTTAGATATTTACTGACAGCGACAGTTGTTCCAAATTTTTCAAAAGCATTTCGGATGATATGACCTTCATATAGATCCATCATATCTCTAAGAGAATTTTCAGAGGTAAAAAATGCATATGACCGATTTGAAAATTCTTTCGGTAGCTGGTACGCATCCACCCGTTCGTGTTCTGCCGTTAATACAAGTCGTTCTATTGTGCTTTTGATTTCATTTATATTTCCCGGCCAATGATAATTAAGAAGAGCTTCGAAGGCTCGCGGTGACAAGGAAATATTTCTGTCATAAAGATTGTTGAAATGCTTCAGATAGAAAGTAAGAAATAAAGACAGATCTTGTCGGCGTTCTCTAATAGGTGGTATTTTTATCTGATAGCTTCTAAAATAATTATAAAAGTCACTTGTAATTTTTCCTTGATTTAATAACTCATCTAAAGAATATTTTGATGTTAAAATAATCGCCTTTTTGTCATTTTTTATGAATGTTAACAGCTTCTGCTGAAGAAGTAAGGGGAGACCTTCGACATTTTCAAAGATAACTGTTGATAGGTTATCTGATGCAAAAAAACCATTATCTCCGAAAAATTCTTCTTCCATTATAGATTCAGCCATCAGAGTACAATTGTATTCAAATAAAGGCTTATTTTTTCCATAGACGTTTCTGATAAGGTATTTCTTTCCACTTCCTCTTTCTCCACAAATAAATACTGGAAGATTTCTTGAAGAAAAAATAGATATTATTCGAATGCAGTCCTGAATCAATTGACTTTTGCTCACAATATTGGAATCCTGCTGATTTTTTTGAATTAGTTTGGTGAGTTGAATTTCTAACTGTGCGTTTTCTTTCCGGAGTGTGTTGTACTTTTCTTTCAATTCATCATGAGTGCCAATTTCCCATGTGGAATTTACCAGAATCATTTCAAGTTCATGATTGTCATTAAATACTGGCACACCTGTAACTAGGATTGTTTCTCCGCTTTTTGTTTGTTGGGTCGTGACTATTTTTCTTCCGGATTCATATACCATCTGAGTAACGCAGGGTTTGAAATAATCGCATATATCTGGATTGTCGGCCCTCTTTCCCAAAAATTCATCAGCATCAATGGAAAACATTCTCATACAGGATTCACTTAGATAGACAAAAATACCGTTTCCATCGGCTATGGAAATACCAGGCAGAATTTTTTCTAATATTTTTCCTAGAAATTGATAATCTATGTTGGAATTCATAAGCACTCTATTAATCAAACGTTTAATATCTTAGAGAAAAATTGTTTAGCGCGTTCTGTTCTTGGATGTTTGAACACTTCTTGTGGAGAACCGTCTTCTATGATGTAACCTCCATCCATAAAACACACTCTGTTGGCAGCTTTTGCAACAAATCCCATTTCATGAGTTACAACAATCATTGTCATTCCGTCATCTGCTAATTCTTTGATTACATTAAGTACTTCATTTACGAATTCTGGATCCAATGCAGAGGTAGGTTCATCAAATAAGATTACTTTCGGATCCATCGCAAGAGTTCTAGCAATAGCGACTCTTTGTTGTTGCCCTCCGGATAATTGAAGTGGGTAGGCATTTTTTTTCTCAAGCATTCCAACTTTTTTTAGTAAGTCTTCCGCTCGTTGGATCGATGCCCTTTTATCCGCCTTCTTAACCTGGATTGGTCCTTCAATTACATTTTCGAGAACTGTTTTATGAGGCCAGAGATTAAATTGCTGAAAGACCATACCAACATTTTTGCGTATTTCTCTAGCGTTTTTTTCATTGGCTTTTTCTACGTTGGCTCCAGAAGAAATACCATAGAGGGTGTTTCCCAGTATTGTAATTTCACCTCCTGTAGGTTTTTCCAAGTAATTTAAGCATCTGAGAAAAGTGCTTTTTCCGGATCCGCTTGGTCCGATTATACAGATTACTTCTCCTGTATGAACATCAATATCTATTTTTCTGAGTACGCTTAGTTCGCCATAGTATTTTGAAAGATTTTTTACTGAAATAACTGTATCCCTAGTTGTCATTTTGACTCCTTGTTAATTTTTCACAACTCGACTCTGCCTTTCAATTTTTCCAGTTATGTTTTCAATTGCGATATTGAGGATCCAATAAAGCAACCCGGCCAGAATATAGACAAAAAGTGATGAAAATGTAATTCCGATGGCCTCTTTTGTCTCCATTGTCATTTCTGCAACAGTGATAACTGAAAGAATAGAAGAATCTTTAACTGTCTGCATAAACATCCCCGTAAGAGAAGGCATTATTACACTTACGGTCTGAGGAAGTAGTATCCTTGTCATACATTGAAATTTATTCATCCCGATAGCAACAGCTGCTTCTTCCTGACCTTTGGGAAGCGCCCGGATACCGCTTTCGAATATTACCGCATTATATGCAGCATAATAGGCGCCTAGAATCAGCACACCAACGTAAAAAGCAGATATATGAATCCCAAGCGCGGGTAACCCATAATATGCCAGATAAACTTGCACCATGAATGGAGTGCATCGAAAAATTTTAATATATATTCTTCCTATAAGCTCAATGATCTTGTTTTTGGACAAGCACATAAGATTGATGAAAAATCCGGCAACTAAAGAGATGAGGATACCAAGGACAGAAATCTCAATAGTAACAATGAGTCCCTTCAGCAAGAGCGGCAGAGTTATACTTGCAATGTGCAAAAAATTCATCATATCTATGCCTCCTGTCCTCTCATAATTCTCCTCTTTTGCAATTTAATTAATTCTTCTAGTAATGCACAGACAATAAAATAGAGCACAGCAATTGCAATGTAGAAAGGAAGCGTCTGGTATGTTTGTCCTACAAGACGCTGAGCGGTTCGGGTTAGTTCTACCACCGCCAAAACGGATAACATAGGAGATACCTTGATGACGTTGATAAATTCACTTGTCAGCTGAGGAAGGACTATTTTGAAAACCTGTGGAAGAATGATTCTTGTCCAGATCTTTCTTTTTGACATACCAAGCGAATACCCTGCTTCAATCTGGCCTTTAGGAATTGCTGAAATGCCACCTCGTATGATTTCTGCCATAAATCCTCCGCTATTTAAGCTTAACGCGATGACCCCTGAAACAAATCCAGAAAGGTTTAATCCCCATACGGAAAGTACTTGAAAGATCAGGTATATTTGTATCAATACCGGGGTTCCCCGTACAAAACTGATATATATAGTTATTATTTTTTTTATTATCTTTCCAACCAAAGAACTTCCAACGGAAACTCTAACAATTGAAAGAAAAATGCCGATACATAATGCGATCATAATTGCGTAAACTGAAACAAGAATTGTATATCTTAGCCCCTTCAATAATAACGGCATATAGTGAAAAACCAATTGTATAGATCCCAATATGCGACTCTCCTCTTATTTATTGTTACAGCTATTACGTTTTCTAAAATATATTTATGCTGATCAGCCGATGAAAGGCATCTGGTAGACCCAAGATGCAATCAGCTGTCAGATTCAGGAATATAATTATCACTCGGAAGATCTACTGTCTGTCCAAACCATTTTTCTTGCTCTTTTTTCAGAAAACCATTTTCTTTGAATTTCTCAATTTCAGAATTAATATAATCGGCCAATTCTGAATCAGATTTTCTTACTGCCCATCCTAACCAGACATCGGTATTCGTTACGTAAGCAGGCTTTCCATCAGAATTGGTGACAATTTCGAATTGATCAGGATATTTTTTTACAAGTGAAGCTGCACTTGCATAATTCTGAGCTACGAGATCGATCTGCTTGTTTGTCAATTCAGAATAAGCCTCTGTGAAATGGTCATATGTTTTGAGATCAGAATATCCCTTCCCGCCTTTTGATTTTAATTCTTTGTTAAAGTTTTTCATGTCAGTTTCGTTATAACAGGAAGTTTGTGTACCTACGATCGTCCCGTTGACATCATCAAGAGACGTAAAGTTATTATCCCCTTTTCTTTTTATGAGAACAGTAGTTCCCTTTTCTATGGGTTCTGTCATAGTATATGATTTTGCCCGCTCGGCTGTTATTCCGAGTGTTGCTCCAACAACATCATATTTATGCGCATCAAGACCTGCAAGTATACCCTGGAACGGTAAATCCTGATATACTAATTTTACTCCAAGATCGTCACATATCTGATTAAATAAATCCGCATTATAACCAATAATGGTTTCTCCATCATCATCAAGGTATTCAAATGGTTCATATGCTGCTTCAGTTGCAACTACTAATTGTCCTTTCTTTTTTATTTCATCCAAAGTCAGTGTGCTGGAAGCAGAAGCCGAAGATGCAACAGTTGTAGATGCGGAAGTAGCTGTATTGGAACTGCCAGAGGATGTGGAGCCACATCCTTCAAAAGTGGCTGTGAGCATAGAACCTGTCAGGATCATTGCAATTAATTTTTTTTTCATCTTTTATCCTCCTTTTTGTGTTTGCTTGATGAAAAGTTCTTTAATAAAAAAGGCACTCTTCCTATTCAGGAAAAGCACCTTTGCTGTTATTATTCTGAAAGACTTCAACGAAGTCCGTTTTTTTTCTGATATGCGAGAATAGACAAGAATTCAAAAATGATATTTGCCCCCATATAAGCAGTAATTTCAGAACTATCATACGGAGGAGCAACTTCTACAACATCGAAGCCGACAAAACTTAGGTCCTTCAGCTGACGAATAAATTGCAGTGTCTCAAATGAAGTAAAACCGCCTACTTCAGGGGTTCCGGTACCAGGAGCATATGCCGGATCTACGAAATCAATATCAAAGGTAAGAAATACCCTATTGTCGCCTACCCTGTCATGTATCTCCTTACTTAGTTCCGCAGCGCTCATGAAGTGAAGTTGATCTCCAGGTATTACCTTAAATCCAAGATCGGCAGCAATGTTAAAATCATCAGGATCATATAATGAACCTCTCATTCCGATCTGAATAGATTTTGATGAATCAATCAGCCCTTCTTCAAGAGCTCTGCGGAATGGAGTTCCATGATTATACTTCTGACCAAATACAGTATCACATAAATCCAAATGGGAATCAAAGTGAATTAATGATACCTTGCCATATTTTTTATAAATTGCTCTGAGTTCGCCAAGCGTAATCGCATGATCCCCCCCGATTGAAATTGGAACAGCGTCGTAATTTAAAACTTTTTCAGTAAGAGTGCTTTCTATTGCAGCATAGGTTTCATGAATGTAATCAGGGATTATTGGCACATCCCCCAGATCAGCACCTTTGATGGAATCCATGATGTTGACACCCATAGGAATATTATTAGGTTTTATCATTGCGGAAATATTACGAACTCCATTTGGACCAAATCTTGCTCCGGCACGGAATGATGCTGCCGTGTCAAAAGGTATTCCTACAATACCAAAATCTAGACCCTCTGCATTCTCGCTGAATGGAAGCCTCATAAAATTGCCCATGTTTACAAATCTAGGAGAACCCGTTGCGCTTGGCGGTTGATATCCACTCATTGTTTTCTGCCTCTTTTCTTTAAGATTTTGATAGGAACTATTGATGTTATTTATTGTTTGCCATTTTAACATTTCAAGATTAATTGTCAATGGGTACAATTTCGTATGTAACTAGTGTATTCATAATTGAATAAGGGCAATCTCGCGCGTTTTCTTACAATTTTCAAATATACAAGTGCAATGATCTAAATTATATTCGTTTATGCATAGATCAAATAATATGAAGGATGCTCATAATTGCCTTAATGGGGCGTTGAATAGAAAAAAGGCTGCCGCAGCGATGTGATCCGTACAGGATAACAAGCTGCAGCAGCCTTTCTGACTTGCGGCAGAATATTATATTCAGATTCTTGCGACTCCGCTCTCACGGGCAGCCTTAGCGACAGCTTCGGCAACGGCAGTCTTTACTCTCGGATCAAATGCCTTCGGAAGAATGTAATCCGCGGAAAGCTCCTTGTCGGAGACAAGGCCGGCGATTGCCTTTGCGGCGGCAATCTTCATCTCGTCATTGATGTCGGATGCGCGTACATCCAGAGCTCCGCGGAAGATGCCCGGGAAGCAGAGAACGTTGTTGATCTGGTTCGGGAAGTCACTTCTTCCGGTCGATACAACTGCTGCGCCTGCGGCCTTTGCGTCATCCGGATAAATTTCCGGTACCGGGTTTGCGCACGCAAAAATGATCGGATCCTTTGCCATGCTGCGAACCATATCCTGAGTCAGTGTGCCGGGTGCGGAAACACCGATAAATACATCAGCTCCCTTGATGACGTCTGCCAGAGTGCCGGACTCATGTGAGCGGTTTGTGATCTTTGCCATCTCTTCCTTGACCGGGTTCAGTCCTTCACGGCCCTCATAGATTGCGCCCTTGCGGTCAGTCATGATAACATTCTTGAGACCCATGGAGATCAGGAGCTTGATGATAGCGATTCCGGCAGCGCCGGCACCGGATGTGACGATCTTGATATCCTCGATGTTCTTGCCGACAACCTTGAGCGCATTCATCAGGCCTGCAAGGGTGATAACCGCGGTTCCATGCTGGTCATCATGGAAAATCGGAATATCGGTGCACTTCTTCAGCTTCTCTTCGATCTCAAAGCATCTCGGAGCAGCGATGTCCTCGAGGTTGATGCCGCCGAAGGATCCGGAAATGAGAGAAACGGTCTTTACGATCTCGTCTACATCATGTGTTTTTACACAGATCGGGATTGCGTCTACATCGCCGAAAGCCTTGAAGAGCGCGCATTTTCCTTCCATAACCGGCATTCCTGCCTCCGGTCCGATGTCGCCCAGGCCGAGTACTGCGGAGCCGTCTGTTACAACTGCGACGGTGTTCCATCTTCTGGTCAGCTCGTAACTTTTATTGATATCCTTCTGGATCTCAAGACAGGGCTGTGCAACACCCGGGGTGTATGCAAGGCTCAGCGCCTCGGCGCTGTCTACTTCAGCTCTCAGCTTGATTTCAATTTTACCCTTCCACTCATAGTGTTTTTTCAGGGATTCCTTTGCGTAATCCATTTGATTATCCTCCATATATTATGAATATGAATTTATGAATATGAATTGAAATTGTTACCGAATAAGAATTGCTGCTGTACAAAAATAATGGTTATCTTCTGGAAACCGTTACCGTACAGAATTTGTCCAGCCGCAATATGCCTTCCGGAACAGGTTACCACTCCGGAGGCATTGCTGTAAAGGGAATCAGTAATTGCCGGCGAAGAATTTGGAATCTTTGTTGACCTGATATCCCTCAAAGTATTTGCTGAAGTCCATGTGCAGGTAGGAGCAGAGGTTGCTGAGCTCTACCATGGTATTGTCGTTTACCGGAATACCGTTTTCTCTTCTGTCTTTCTCTGCAAAAATCTCTTTTTCTCCATGCGTATAGATCTGTTCCTGACCTTCTGCCTTCGGGCTCTCACGAAGTCTCTGAAGGTAATCGGAGAAGTTCTTCTTGATGGCTTCCGCATCTCCGAAGAAGGCGGGATTGATCGCGATGAAGCCATGGCAGATTCCGGTTTTATCCTTGAAGGTGCAGCACTGATCCGAGTTCACGCCGTTTGAGAGGATGGAACTGAGGATTTCGCAGACCATGCCCCATCCGTAACCCTTGTGGCTTCCGGTCAGAGGATCATTTCCACCCAGCGGCATGATGCCGCCGCCCTTCTTTGCTACGATATTGGACAGAACGGTCGGCGCGTCACTGCATGGATTACCGTTGGCGTCGAGAGCCCATCTTTCCGGAAGCAGTTTTCCGGCTTTGTTGTACATCTCCAGCTTTCCTCTGGTGACAACTGTTGTAGATGCATCGAAAAGGAAGGGGAACGGGTCGGCAGGAACGGCAACCGCAATCGGATTGGAGCCGATCATTGCCTTTCTTCCGAACGTAGGAACCATGATCGCCTCAGAGTTTGTCGCGGCGACACCGATCAGTCCCTGGTCACTTGCCATCTTTGCGTAGTATCCGGCAATTCCGAAATGATTGGATTCACGGACGGATACGATTCCGACACCGGTGGTCTTTGCCTTCTCGATTGCCTTATTCATTGCAAAATAAGCATTGAGCTGGCCCATTCCATTATGTCCGTCAATAACTGCGGATACGGGTGTCTCAAATACAACTTCGGGCTTTGCGGTCGGATGAATTGTTCCCTTTTCAATTCCCTTGTGGTAGCGGACCATCCTCTGCATGCCGTGGCTTTCAATTCCGTAGAGATCAGCGGTCAGCAGAACATCCTTGATGATTTTTCCCTCTTCATCGGAAAATCCGAAATTGTGAAAAACATCGGTGCAAAAACGATTCAGTGTTTCATAGCTCCATTTAACGTACCCCATTGTACTGCTCCTTCTGGTATATTTACCACGATTGTTGCTTTGATTGGTAATACCAATATAACACCGCGAATATTGAAATTCAATAATGATTTCCCGGATGAACAAGACAAAAACAGCGACTGTGACCGTCTGCGTTCTGCCCGGGGTCCTGGAAGCTGAAGATCAATGAGAGTAAGGAAGTTCGAGAAGGACGAACGGAGACATGCCGGAAATGAAGCTCCCAAAGGGCCCCGAAACAAAAAAACAGAAGGAGCTCTTCTCGAAATCGGGAAATTTTGTGGTAATATAAGCATGCGTAGAAGATATGAATCTAAACAGAAAATATGTAAACCTGCATGCTCTGCAAGGCAGGGCGTCACAGATAATATCCTGCGAAGCACGGAGCAATCCGTAGCTTATACAGTGTGTTTCGCGCGGACTTATACAGTTTGTGGCACGACTTATCGCATGGGGGTTTATTGTATAAAGACAGGATGTAGAACGGGGAGAAACCGATGACAGAGCAGGTTGTATTTCAAAAAGTAAATAAAGAAGATGCAGTGAATGATATACTCGATCAGATCATAAAGGCAATCGAAGATGGCCTGCTTCATGAGGGAGATGCGCTTCCCACGGAGAGGAAGATGGCGGAGCAGATGGCTGTGTCCCGGCCGGTGGTGCGTGAGGCACTTCATTCTCTCCGGCTGCTCGGCATCATTCATTCGGTGCAGGGGGGCGCGAATTATATCACAGATGACTTTAACCAGTGCATGATCACACCGCTCACGCTTCTGTTCCGGATGAATCGGAGCACAGTAACGCAGGTGCAGCAGCTGCGTTCTTCACTTGAAGTGGAATCCGCCTCTCTTGCGGCCGAAAAATGCACCGAGGAGGACGCTGCCGAGCTGGAATGGTATCTCAAAAAGCTGGACCAGGAGGAGAATGACCGGGAGCGTGCGTCTCTTGACCGGGAGCTTCATCTGAAGATCGCCTCCATTGCGGATAATCCCATGATCTATCAGGTTCTGTGCGCATCCTCCGTATTGATTGAGAACATGATCACGGATATCCGGGCTCTGGTCATGCAGAAGGAAAAATCCACAAAAGGCATTGATCAGGAGCACCGGAATCTGGTTCGGGCAATAATGTCGCACGATACGCGGGATGCTCGACGTCGGATGAACGAGCACATGTGGACGGTGACCGGCTATGTCAGAACGATTGAGGAGAATAAACGTTCCTGCGGGGAAGGCTGATCTATTTTTTTGCAGAGCACCACATCCATAGCACGCACAATTTCCCGCACAGGACATATCAATGAGTCCTGATCATGCGATGCTAGATTCGGGCATATCTATTGTTTTATGGGGAAGTGTGAACCGGCACTGCCCTCTGCTCCACGCTGGTTGAAAAGACGATCTGGGTCTTGGTGCGGCCGAATTTCTGGAGCTCATTGATGAAATGATCCAGTTCTGTCGTACTCTGGAACATGACCTCGATGAGCATCGAGTAATCACCCGTCACACAGTTGCACTCCACCACGTTCGGGATCGACTTGATATAGGGATAAAACTCGGGTTTCTGATTCGGTTCGACCTCCAGGTTGATGAACGCCTTAATATGATAATCCAGCATCATAGGGTTGATCTGTGCGTGATATCCCAGGATGACGCCCTGCTCCTCCAGCTTTTCCAGCCTTGCAGAGACGGAGGGCGAGGACAGAAAGACCTTTGCTGCCAGGTCCTTGAGAGGGATTCTGCCGTCCTTCTGCAGGATATTCAGTATCTTGATATCGATGGCATCCAGCTTTTTCAAAATTTTACCTCCATGAAATCCATCCAAATACATAATTCAGGAAAAAGTTCCATCTACAAAATTTAGAAAAGAAGTTCATCCATGAAATTGAGGAAAATGATCCATCTACATAGAAATTGAGGAAAATAATCCATCTACAAAATTCAGGAAAAAAATCCATTCACAAAACAGAACAGCAATCCATCCGTGGAATCCAGGGAAAAATCCAGGAAAATAGAAAAAGAGGCACCGGCTGATCTTTTCAGCTGGTACCTCTCTGTACTGCCCTAATTATAAACCTTCCGGCGTCAGATGCAAGTGAGAAGTTTATAAACGGCTTTATTTTATTCGTCATAACGGAAATTAACTTCATTTATTTCGTGAGAACGCCCCGGATTTCTTCTCTTTCAATCTTCTCAACTTAAGATATTTACATCGGGTTTTCAGAGTGCTATTCTCGCGTCATCCGGAAGGACAGTCGGTGAAGACGTCCGAAAAGTTTAATGAGTGCTCAAATTTCATTCAGGACATTTGGAGGGAAACATCATGGAGATTTTTGAGAAGATCACAGCAGGAACTCGTCTGGAAGCTGATTCTATCGGCACGCTGGAGGTGCCGGAGGATGCCTATTATGGAGTGCAGTCTCTTCGGGCAAAGAGGAATTTTCCGATCACCGGCACCGGACTCCATCCCCTGTTTATTCGGAATCTGGCGAGAATCAAGCTCGCGGCGGCCGAGACAAACAAGAAAAGCGGAAAGCTGAAGCCGGAAAAGGCAGATGCCATCGCAAAGGCATGCCGTGATATCATGAGAGGCAGGCTTACAGAGTCTTTCATCGTGGACGGAATTCAGGGCGGAGCCGGAACCAGTGCAAACATGAACGCGAATGAGGTTGTGGCCAACAGGGCAATCGAGCTGCTTGGAGGCAAAAAAGGCGATTATTCCGTCATTCATCCAAATGATGACGTGAACATGTGCCAGTCAACCAACGATGTGATTCCGACATGCGGCAAGCTGACTGCTCTCGATCTTCTCTCCGTCCTTGACGGTGAGCTGGAAGCGCTTGCAGACAGCCTCTCTGAAAAATCTGAAGAATTTGATCATATTCTCAAAATCGGACGCACACAGCTCCAGGATGCTGTCCCCATGCGCCTCGGTCAGACCTTCCATTCTTATGCATCGATGGTTTCCAGAGACCGCGATCGTCTTCTGCATCTCAAGAAAGAACTCTACACGGTGAATATGGGCGCGACAGCCATAGGTACCGCGATCAATACCTCCGATTTTTATTTTTATAATATTGTCCCGACACTTGCAAAAATCACCGGTTATCCGCTTACGCAGGCAGCGGATCTGTTTGACGCGACCGAAAATCTCGACAGCTTCGTGACGATTTCCTCCGGACTGAAAACCTGTGCGGTTGACCTCTCCAAGATGTGCAATGACCTTCGTCTGCTCTCCAGCGGACCGCGGGCGGGAATCGGCGAGATCTCTCTTCCGGCGATGCAGAACGGATCTTCGATCATGCCCGGAAAGGTCAACCCGGTAATTCCCGAGGTTGTGACGCAGGTGGCATTTGAGGTCGCCGGCAATGATACGACCATCACCATGGCAGCGGAAGCCGGGCAGATGGAGCTGAATGCGTTTGAGCCTGTTCTGTTCTACAATCTGTTTGACTCTGTTTCTGAGCTGACGCACGCGGTGAACACGCTGCGTGTGAACTGCATCGATGGAATCACAGCGAATGAGGAAAGATGCGGGGAGCTTCTGAATGCAAGCGTTGGAATTGCCACTGCTTTGAATCCGTATATCGGATACAGGAAAGCCGCGGAAATCGCAAAGAAATCCCTGAAGACCAGCGTGCCGGTGAAGGAGCTGGTGCTTCAGGAAAAGCTGATGACAGCAGGCGATCTCGAGCAGGTGCTTGATGCCTACAGTCTGACGTCAATCCATACGGGAAGAACCGCAAGCAGCGCAGTCTGAAAACGTGATAGACGAATAGTCCGTAAAGAGGAGCAGGGCCTGAACCAATACTGATGAGAAGGGCCGCAAGCAGCGCAAGCCTGGCCAGGGCAGGTGGGAAGGACCGCGGCTGCTCAGCTCCTGTCGAAAACGATCGAGAGAACCACAAAGATCAGGAGCAGGAAGGGATAGAATAAATAAGGAATGATCGATACGGTGGAGACCCCGGAGAGACTGGCTGCAATCAGAAGCTGTGCGCCGTAGGGGATAATGCCCTGAAAGATGCAGGAGCAGGTGTCCAGAAGGGACGCGGTCTTCTGCGGCTGTATCTGATATTCCGTGCTTACGGTTTTGGCGATGGGCGCGGCGACGACGATGGCAACGGTATTGTTTGCTGTCGCGATATCCATCAGGCCGGTAAGAAATGCAATGCCGAACATGGCACCCCGCTTGCTGTGGGAGAATTTCCGGATCAGCTCCAGGATCGCCTCAAAGCCTCCGTACTCTTCCATCAGCGCGCTGATGGAGGCGACAAGAATGGTGACGATCATGGTTTCGAACATCGACGATGTGCCGGTACCCATGGAGGAAAACGCGGTGGCAAAACTGAGTTCTCCGAGCAGACCGCCCATGATCAGGAACAGGAGAATCCCGACTCCAAGGACAACGAAGACATTGGTTCCGAGAAGGGCCATGACAAGAACCGCAAAATATGGGAGCGCAAGGCCGAACTGGAAAGGATAATTTCCGAGTTCGGCTTTTCCGCCGTTCAGGGCAATGACGCAGAGAATTGCCAGCGTGAGTACGGCGGCCGGGAGGGCGATCCGGATATTCGCGCGGAATTTATCCTTCATCTCAACGCCCTGTGTCTTGGTGGCCGCAATCGTCGTGTCGGAAATGAAGGAGAGATTGTCTCCGAACATGGCACCGCCCACGACGGTACCGACACAGAGAGGCAGGTAAAACCCGGCTGTTTTTGCGACGGAAGCGGCGATCGGCACCAGTACGGTTATCGTGCCGACACTGGTACCCATTGACATGGAAATCAGGCAGGCAATGACGAAAAGACCGGGAATGGCAAATCGGCCCGGTATGATATTCAGAAGCAGGTTGGCGGTACTCTCCACTCCGCCCGCCTGGTTGGCAATTCCGCTGAAAGCGCCTGCCATCAGGAAAATAAAGAGCATGATCGTGATGTTGTCATCGCCGATTCCTCTGGCGCAGATATGGATCTTTTTATCAAAGGAAAGAGAAGGATTCTGGAGAAAGGCGACGATCAGCGCCAGACCAAAAGCCACGACGACAGACATGATATAGAAGCCCATTTCTCCCTTAACAGGGTGGATATATTCAAAATAAATACCAGATCCCAGGTACAGGACGAGAAATACCAGGATGGGGATGAGTGCCTTTGGGTTCGACTGTTTCTTGTGGGTTGCTTTGGCGTTTTGCTCAGACATTTTCTTTCTCCCTAAATAATAGTGGTGGATACGAATACTTACAGATTCAAATACTTACAGATATAAATATTGCATGCAGGTATTCAAAAGCGTAAATATTCAAAGATTCAGGTATTTATGGATGCGAATGTTCTTGGGTGCAAATGTTCATGGATGCTTAACTTATGGACATATATTTATGGATGCACATAAATAATACTAATTCATAACGGGATGATCTTCAAGATAAACGGCTGTTGTTCCAGCCGTTTTTTCATGAATTTTTCCTGATATTCAGCATTCTTTGGCCAGTACTTTCAGGACTTCGTACATCGACAAATTCCGGTAAAACTGTTATGATGGTTCGTTGTCAAGTTAAAAGTGTTGAATCACTGGGTTAAATCATTGAGCCAGACACGTTAAATCTGCCAAAATGCAGAAGGCCACGTGACAACTCTGCCGAAATGCAGAAGCTTACGTGAGCAAGCTTCTGAAACGCAGAAGCTGAGCAGAAAGAATTTGTCTATGTACGTAACAGATGTCTGGAACGGAGGAAATTATGAGTATTAGGGAAGTCCTCGGAAAGGGGAAGCACTGGTTTCTGAAGGCAGTAAGGCCGGAACCAAAACCGCCGCGGCATCCGAAACTGGTGCAGTTTCTGAACCGATATGCCCTTATTTTTCATTTTGCCGCGTCGTTTTTCGGATATCTGCTTATTGAGGCGCTGTCGAGACATTCCTTCGGGGCGGCGGTAACATTTCTGGATGATCACACCAAGGTTTTCCTGTATAATACACTGCTGATCTTTCTGAGCTCACTGATCGTATTTCTGTTCCGGAGACGGACCTTCTGGAGAATTCTGGTTCTGACCTTCTGGATGCTCCTTGGAATCAGTAACAGCATATTGCTGGCGAACCGTGTGACGCCGCTGACCGGACCGGATCTGACGGCGCTGAGCGAAGGAGCTTCTGTAGTCACGAAGTATCTGTCCGGCTGGGAGATCGGGGTGATATACGCACTTATTATTGCTCTTGTGGCCGGTCTTATTGTGCTGCTGTGCCGCTCTCCGCGCTATCAGGGAAAGACACACAGGATTCCGGTGCTGATCGGGATTGTACTCTCCTGCTTCGGTTTCTGGGGACTGACCCGGGTGATGGTAAATGTGCGCCTGCTTTCCGCTTATTTTGAAAACATTGCCTATGCGTATGAGGATTACGGTTTTCCGTACTGTCTGACGGTTACAGTTCTGGATACCGGAATATCAAAGCCGGACAATTACTCCAAGACGATGGTGGATCAGATCATTGCGGATGAGCATGATGAGGAGAAAACCACCTCGGATACGGACAATCTCCCGAATATTATTATTGTGCAGTGCGAGACATTTTTTGACCCGACCCGTATGAAAAATCTCACGTTCTCCGAGGACCCGCTTCCGAACTGGCATAAGCTGGAAAAGGAATACACCTCCGGTCTGTATCAGGTGCCGGTCGTGGGTGCCGGCACGGTAAACACTGAATTTGAGACCCTGACCGGAATGAGCATGCGGTTCTTCGGAGCCGGTGAGTATCCCTATAAGGGCATCCTCAGGGAAGAAACCTGTGAGAGTGCGGCAACCGTGCTGAAAAATCTGGGATTCTCCGCGCATGCGGTCCATGACAATGAGGCGAACTTCTACAGCCGCCGCAAGGTGTACGCGGATTTCGGATTCGATACGTTTACTTCGGGCGAGTACATGGACACGCAGAATGACGTGAATGAGAACGGATGGATGCGCGATGAGAATCTGATCACTCCGATCAACGACGCGCTGGATTCCACATCCGGGAAGGATTTTGTCTTTACTGTTTCTGTTCAGCCTCACGGCTCCTATCCGAGTGAGCATATCATTGATAATCCGGAGATTACAGTGACGGGGACTGACACAGACGCGGAGAACGCCGCGTGGGAGTATTACGTGAATCAGCTGCACGAGGAGGATCAGTTCATCGCGGACCTGATTCAGGATGTGGAGAACCGGGGTGAACCTGCAGTGATTCTGTTCTACGGGGATCATCTCCCAACGATGGGCCTTTCCGATGAGGATCTGAATTATGGTTCGATCTACCAGACCAATTACCTTCTGTGGGACAATATCGGCCTGAAGAAGGAAAGTAAAGATATCACAGCATATCAGGCGGCAGCAGATCTGTTTGACAAGCTTGATATTCATGACGGCGTGATGTTCCGGTATCAACAGACGATGCAGAACAGCGAGAGCTACACCTTCGACATGCAGACGCTTCAGTACGATATACTGTACGGAAAACGATATGTGTACAACAAGACAAATCCGTTTAAAAAGTCCGATCTCCGGCTGGGCGTGAAGCCGATTGTTATTAATGGAATTACAAAGCTGGCGAACGGAACGTATTACATCAGCGGTGAAAATTTCACACAGTCATGTAAGGTGGTTATCGACGGAAAGCTGGACAACGATACGATCTATGTGAACAACCAGACGCTGATGGTAAATGATCAGGATCTGAATGAAGACAGCATGATAAAGGTAGCGGTTCAGTCAAATTCCAGCACACACAAGGTATTGAGCAGCACGTACGCATATAAATATAGTTGGTTCACTGGCTAAGTATTGCGGGAGTGCGAAGCAAGGAGCAATCCGCAGCTTATCCGGTATCATAACAGAACAGCTCTTCGAAAACCCAGACAGAATAAAGATAAGAATAAAGATAAGAGAAGAAAAAGGGGGTGCCGCACCAGTTCGTGCGACACCCCCTTTTTAACGAATGAAATCCGGCTGGGAGTCCTGATTTTTATGAATTTTTCAGAGCCATTCAGACGTCTACACGCACATCGGCCTCCGCTTCTGCTTCCGCCTTGAAGTCCGCGATCTGTCCGGGACTGAGCTCCGGGAGCTGATCTGTCGATTCCACACCGAAGTAGCGGAGAAATTTTTCTGTGGTGCCCAGAAGAATCGGCCGGCCCGGAACATTAAGGCGTCCGAGCTCCTGAATCAGATCATATTCCAGAAGCTTGTTGACCGCGTGCTCGGAGCTGACGCCGCGGATCTGTTCGATCTGAGCCTTTGTGACCGGCTGTTTGTATGCGATGATGGAGAGAGTCTCCAGAATGACATCGGTAAGCTGGGGTTTCTTTGGATGTCTGGCGAGCGTGATCAGCTGGCCGTAATACTGTTTCTTTGTGGAAAGCTGCCAGGAGTTGTTGAGATCGAGAAGCTGAATGCCGGATTCCGGCCGGCTCAGCCTTTTCTGCAGGGAGCGCAGAGCCTTCTCGGTCTGCGAGGAGGTGCGGCCAACGGCAGAGGCGAGACGCGACAGCTCAACGGAATCTCCCATCGCAAAGAGAAGAGCCTCAAGGGCTCCCTCCAGAGTTGTGTCCTCCGTTTCGGTGAAGCGAAGGTTATCGTCCTGCCGGGAGTCGGAGTTTTCCGGACCGGATCCGGTATCTTTACGCATATTGGGAGCGGAATGTTGGGAGTCGGAGTTTTCCGGACCGGATCCGGTATCCTTACGTGTATGGGGAGCGGAATGCCGGGAGGAATCCGCTGAGTGGCCGGGTTCGGAACGGGGAGCTGTATCAGCTGTTGTTTCAGGTGTAGTATCCGGGTCTGTTTCTTTATTTCCGCTTGTTTTTTTTGTTTCTATTTCTTCTGCCATCTGCAATTACCATTTTCTCAGAACAGTTCATTAAAAGGTTTGTTGCCTGCGTCCTCCCGGTAGGCGTCTCCGGCGAGGGCGGTTTCGTGTTCATTCTCCAGGGATTCAATTTCAATATCACCGAAGAGCTCATCCTGGGTGCAGTGAATCTTGCCGAGTTTCATGAGCTCAAGCACTGCCAGGAACGTAACGACAGCGTTCATTTTCGTCGGCTGTTTTTCCAGCAGTCTCCGGAAGGAGACCTTTCTCTTCTTGCGGGTCACGATCTGGACATAATCCAGCTTGTCGGGGAGAGAAACCTCATCTCGTTCAATATGGCCGAATTTACTCCGGATCGGGTCGATTTTGTCCTTCTGCCGTTTCAGGACGAATTCGAAGATTTCGTGAAGCCTTTCCAGTGTGACGCCGTCCAGAAGCTGCGCCGGATCTACCGGCGGCGAATAGCGTGCCACCTCTTTCGGAAGGTGCTGCCTTCGCGTGACGAGCTCTCCCGCATCCTCCGCATATTCGCGCAGATGCCTGGAAATCTCCTTGTATTCCTTGTATTCTAGAAGCTGCTGCACGAGGTTTTCGCGCGGATCAATCTCCTCGCCGGTTTCTTCATCGACCTCTCTGGGAAGGAGCATCCGGCATTTGATGTCGATCAGCGTTGCCGCCATCACCATGAATTCACTGGTGACATTCATGTCTTCGTGGTCCATCTGCCGGACATATTCCAGATACTGATCGGTAATTTCAGAAATGGGAATATCATAGATATCTATTTTGTTTTTGTCAATGAGATGCAGGAGAAGATCCAGAGGACCTTGAAATACCTGGAGATTTACAGATATTGCCACTTCGAAGAGATTTCCTTTCTGAATGAAAGCTGTCAGGACTGAGAATTCTCATTTACATGAATTACTACGGTCACGATCTCCCTCGGATTATTGATCCTGACGGGGATGGTGTGTTCTCCGCAGCCGGAACTTACTATAACACTTTTTCCGTTTTTTTGGAATAAGCCGTAGGCTTTTCCGGTAAGAAGACAGAGATCAGGGCTGATCAGCCCTCCGTGCTTTCCAAAACGTGCGACTCCCCCGTGGTAATGTCCGCAGAGAGTCAGATCAGCGCCCCATTCCAGATAGGCATCCATACCGGATGGGTTGTGTGCGAGAAGAATACTGATCCGGTCTGCAGGAAGCGTCCCGGGATTCTGATCTGTGTGGAAAGCCTCTGTAATCGCGGAACAGGGGAGCTTTTCGTGATGGATTCTGCCATAGTAGCGGCGATCCATGCTGAAGCCGCAGATGCAGACCGGGAGGCCGTGCACGGTGAATTCGCGCGATTCGTTCTGGAGCAGAATGAGGTGTCCGGATTGCTGCAGAGCGCGCTGGTAGCGGGTATACATGTCGCCGTACACCTCCGGGTAGATCCGTGTGCGATATTCGTGATTGCCCATGGCGAGATAGATATTTCCGGCAGGATCTCCGTTCTCATGAGCAGAGGCCCATTTCCCGGCAAGACAGGTGAGAAAATCAGCCGCGGGAGCGACAGGGTATCCGGGCTTCCCGATAATGCTGTCTCCACCGCACAGAATGAGATCCGGGCGGTTTCTCTGCAGAATGGTTTCGATGCGGGAGATTTCCTCAGGACTGCAGCAATTGTGCATGTCAGTGAAAAAACAGACGGTAAGCGTGCCTGAGGGAAGTCCGGGTTTTTTGAGATTGAGATTGTAGCGGGTATCTTTGTATCTTTTCATGAATATAAATAAAACGAAGAAAGCTCTGGCATTTACATGTCAGAGCTTTTCATGTGCAAATTAATTATATTTACGTTTTCTTGCTGCTTCGGATTTCTTCTTGCGACGAACACTCGGCTTCTCGTAGTGCTCTCTCTTACGGATCTCCTGCTGGATTCCAGCCTTAGCGCAGCTTCTCTTGAAACGACGTAACGCGCTATCCAGTGTTTCGTTCTCTTTTACGATAACGTTTGCCATATGCCCAAACCTAACCTCCCTCCAGTTGTAAGATTGTGCTAAATACAACTGTTTGGGTATTTTTGCACTCACCTTATTATAGCAAATTTTTTTTTTTCGTCAAGGGAAAATTTAATTTTGAGGGGTTGAGGGGTTGACGGATGGGGTGTTTTTTTTATTGCATATTTAACTATGCCCGGATCGGATCATTCAGCTTCATAGAGCATGCCGCTTCATCCCATTCTTCCAGGGAACAGCATCCGTCTACTCGTCCGCCCCCTGTCCTTCCTGTTTCCGTCCTTCAGCAATGGAAAAAAGATAATGTTCATATGCTCTTTTTGCGGCAAAAAATCCCTGTCGGTGAATATGAACCTGTTCGCCGCCCTGCATGACAAAGGTCAGCAGCTCGCGGTCTATACCGCAAATCTTCGAGAGGTTGACCAGAAAGCTCTTATGGCAGCGGAAAAAATACTTCTCCGGGAATTTGTTTATCTCGTCATCCAGTTTTCCGCGGAAGATCAGTTCTTTTCCGTCATCCATGTGCAGACAGATGCTTTTCCCTCTCTGTTCTGCAAAGAGAATGCAGTCAAAAGGCACTCGTATCCTCTCACGTACCGATTCACATTCGAAATGAGGCTCAGATTCCTTCTTGTGAATAACATCCTGGATCAGTTCCCGGATATCCTCCGGTTTTACAGGTTTCTCCAGATAACGGGCGGCACGAAGACGATAGGATTCCAGCGCAAAATCCTGACTGGTTGTGGCAATGGCTGCCACTACGCGTGTATCTTTTCTGCGGATCTGTTCCAGCGCGTCAATTCCGGTCATCCGTTCCATATAGATGTCAAGTATCAGAAGATCGAATTTCCCGGGAAAAAAATGATCCAGCAGATCTTCAGCGCTTTCAAACGCCTCTGCGGTTATTTTTTCTGCGGAATCCGTCACCATATTCAGAAGCCGGACGCGTGATTCCTTATTATCTTCACATATGCCTATCCGAAGCTGCTCCATTTGTCAACCGTTCCTTTCCGGGACTTTTATTTACGCGAACAGTGAGCCGCAGCCGAATGCGAAGTATTCGTGTGCGGCGAGCGTCGCGATAGCGAGATAAAACTCGCGCAGCGTGTTTTATCTCGTTTTCAGATTTCCGGTTTCTTCTTGTGTGAACCGAATTTAATTGATTTACTCGGCCTCGATTTCCTTAATGATACATTCATTTCCCTTGAGGAGCCATGTCTCTCCACTGTGACAGTAGGGGCATTCCCGTCCGTACTCTACGGTCGGGTAGGTTCTTCTGCAGTGATTGCACCAGGTCACTGCAGGGATCGTCTCAAGCTTCAGTTCTGCCGACTTTAATACGGGATGGCGCACCTTGAAATAGTCCCAGCAGTCGGTGAAATAGTCCGTCATGATGCCGGAGACCTCTCCGACCTGCAGTGTGACAGAACCGATTTTCGTAATGTTCTGTTCCTTTGCGAGATCATCCAGTGTCTTCGCGAGATGAGTTACGATTCCCATTTCATGCATAGCCGTTCTCCGTCACCTGCGCGCTGCCTTTTTTTCGCGGGCTTCCTTTCGGATGATCTTAATCTCCCGCTTCATTGCATAAGGCGCGATCGCCTTCATCTTATCTTCAGAACGGAAGAAGTTACTGCAGTCCGGGAGGTCCCGCTCCAGATGAATTGCGTCGAATTCACAGCGGGTGGTGCACAGGCCGCATCCGATGCAGCGGTTGATATCAACTGTTGTTGCGCCGCATCCGAGACAGCGGTCCGCCTCCTGATGTACCTGCTCTTCGGTCAGCGGAAGTCTTGTATCGTCGAAACGGTCCTCGACCTTACGGGATCCGGGGACGCAGCGTTTGGCGTGATCATAGCCGAGAGGAACTGTGATATCCTCTTTGTCGAGCTCTATGAATTCCCGGAGATCACGGGCAATCGTGAGCGACTGACCTTCATGTACGAAGCGGTGCATAGATTCCGCTCCCTTCTTGCCGTCGGCAATGGCGTCAATGGCGAAACGGGCGCCGTGGTTGATATCGCCTCCGGCGAAAATGTCCGGTTCTCCGGTCTGGAAGGTAACCGGGTCGCAGATAATGGTGCCGCCTCGCCGTGTCTGTGCTTTTGTACCTTTCAGAAGATCGCCCCAGACAGCAGACTGGCCGATTGCCTCCAGTACGTTCTTGCAGGGAACGGTGATTGTTGTTTCTTCGTCATACTGGGGATCAAAGCGTCCGTCGGGGTTCTTGACCCGGGTGCATTTCCTGAACACAACGCCGGTTACCTTTCCATCTTCTGTCAGGATCTCCTTCGGACCCCATCCGTTCTTCACTTCAATGCCCTCGGCCTTTGCGTCTTCAACCTCATCGGCAGCGGCAGGCATTTCATCTGCGCCTTCCAGACAGATCATGGTGATGTGTCCGTCTGTCACACGCTGTGCTGTCCTTGCTACATCGACGGCTACGTTGCCGCCGCCTACCACAACGACATCTCCGGTCAGTTTTACGCTGTGATCGCGATTCACGCGATTCAGGAAGCCTATACCGGACTCTACACCCGCGGCATCCTCTCCGGGAACACCGGCGCTTCTGCCGCCTGAGAGACCGATGGATACGTAAAAGGCGCGATATCCCTGTGCTCTGAGATCGGCTATGCTGACATCCCTTCCGATCTCCACACCGCAGCGGAACTCAATGCCCATTTCGCGGAGCATATCGATCTCTGCATCGACGAGATCCTTCGAGAGACGGAAGGACGGCATGCCGTACGTGAGCATTCCGCCGGGTTTTTCTTCCTTTTCAAAAATTGTGACCGGATATCCTTTGGTCCGGAGGTAATAAGCACAGGACATGCCGGCAGGGCCGGAACCGATAACTGCCATTTTATAATTCTCGTCCCAGAAGCCGCCCTCGTCACGCTCGCATACGGGAAGGATAGATTTGCGGAAAGCGGGATCGATCTCCTGCTGCGCGACGAATTTCTTGATCTCGTCGATCGCGACAGGGCTGTCCACTGTACCTCTCGTGCAGGCATCCTCACAGCGGCGGTTACAGATGGCTCCGCAGACAGCCGGGAACGGATTATCCTGACGAATGAGCTTCAGCGCGTCCGCGTATCTGCCTTCTTTTGCCATCTTCACATAGCCCTGAACCGCAATATGCGCCGGACAAGCCGTCTTACAGGGGGAAGTTCCGGTGTCATAGCAATTAATCTTCGCGTCCTCACGGTAATGAATGTTCCAGTTGTCCGCAGTCCAGCGTGTTTCATCCGGCAGCAGCGTCAGCGGGTATTTCACCTCACTGCCGTCCTTTTTACAGAGCTTCTGACCGAGTTTGGCCGCGCCGACCGGGCATACCTCCACACACTTTCCGCAGGCTACGCAGTTTTCCTTCTTTACATGCGCACGATATGCGGAACGGGACATATTCGGCGTATTGTAGAGCTGAGAGGTGCGGATCGCATTGCAGACGCCGGGTGCACAGTTGCAGAGACCGACGATTTTATCTTCGCCGTCGATATTCGTAGTCTGATGGACAAATCCATGCCGCTCTGCCCTCTCGCAGGCTTCCAGCGCCTCCTCCTTCGTAATATAATGGCCGCGGCCGGTATTCACGCACCACTCAGCGAGATCGCCCAGGCCGATGCAGCACTCCTGCTCGATGGAACCGTCACCCTCTCCGCGGATCCGCTGCTGCCGGCGGCAGGTGCAGACACCGATGGAAAGCTTGCCCTCATATTTATCCAGCCAATGCGAGATATGCTCAAGCGGTACGGATGTGGAAACGGATTCGATTGCTTTCTCGACGGGAATGACATGCATGCCGATGCCCGCGCCACCCATGGGAACCATGGGCGTAATGCCCTCCAGGGGCATCTGGGTCATCAGGTTAAAAAATGTCGCGATATTCGGGTGCTCTGCCATCAGCTTATCGTTCATGACCATGAACTCGGCGATGCCCGGAACAAAAATCGGCACATCGTACCACAGCTCTTTTGCCGGGTTCTCACGATTCGTCTCAATGCAGCCGACCCACATCAGGTGTTCCAGCATTTTATCGATCTGCGTCTCTGTAAACGCAGGGTTCATTTTCACGAGCTGCGCGTGGCTGTAGTTTGTCCTGGGTTTCTTGAAACTGAGCATGAACTTTACTTCATCCTTGTTCATGACCTCATCGAGGCACCAGACCTCCGGGTCGTCCGGACGAATGGTATGAGTGTATTTTGCCACATAACGGTCCGTAATCATACTGGCCAGACGAATCAGCAGCTTCAGCTTTTCTCTGTCCGGATAGACAAAATTCTCCGGAAGCCGGTAATCACGTTCGTTCGTCATTCGGTTCTTCTGTTCCTTCATAAATAAAATCCTCTCCTTTTCTTCTCTCCTGCGCGGCCTTCCCCCGATAGCCGGCGTTGTTCGTGATCCGGCGCCTTTGTAAATCAGACGCTTAGATATAAGTCAGACACGGAATATCTGGCCATGAGGACTTTAGACACAGGATATCTGGTCATCAGGTTTTCAGACCAGGATATCTCTGGTCATAAGTGCTTCAGACGCCGGATTTCCAGCTATGTACGGCGTTTCGAAGCCATTCCTCCCATGCAGCCATCCCCTCTCCGGTTTTCGCGGATACGGGAAAGATCTGTATTGCGGGATGAAGAGCTTTTGCCCGCTGTACGCAGGCGTCCATGTCAAAATCAAAATATGGCAGCGCGTCAATCTTGGAGATGACGAGCGCGTCGCTGGTTTGGAACATCAGCGGATACTTCAGCGGTTTGTCGTCGCCTTCCGGGACACTGAGTATCATGACATTTCTTCCTGCTCCGGTATCGAATTCGGCCGGGCAGATCAGGTTTCCGACATTTTCCAGGAAAGCCAGATCGATGCCCTCATATCCCAGTTCATCAAGTCCCCTTGCCGTCATTCCTGCGTCCATGTGACACATGCCGTCGGTGTGGACCTGAATTGTCTTCGCTCCCAGACGGTCCATCCGCCTGGCATCCACATCGGAATCGATATCGGCCTCCAGCACGGCGATCTTCAGCTTGTCATTCGTTCTTCGGTTTCCAGCATCGCCACTGCACTCGCCCTGGAGATCGCGGATCGTTTGCGCCAGCAGTGTCGTCTTGCCGGAACCCGGACTGCTCATCAAATTGATCAGCAGCGTCCCTCTTCTCTTCATCTCTTCACGAAGTGCTTCTGCATCACGGTCATTTGACGCGGTTACGCTCTCGTGCAGTTCGATTACCTTCATCGCGCATTCACCTCCCGCTTCAGCCAGCTGATCCAGGCATCAAAGCCCTCTCCCGTCTTTGCTGAAAGAGGAAGAACCGGCATCTCCGCTGAGCGCCGGTCTGCTTTTTTCCGCTGTGCGGAGACATTTTCGCGCAGCCTGTCAAAATCAAAATCGAAGATCGCTGCCGTATCCGACTTGCTGACCACAAGTAAGTCGCTTACCTGGAACATCAGCGGATACTTCAGCGGTTTGTCATCGCCTTCCGGCACGCTGAGAATCATCACCCGCTTATCCGCACCCACATCGAACTCTGCCGGGCAGACAAGATTACCGACATTTTCGAGAAATACAAGATCCAGGCCGTCCACGCCCATCTCATCAAGGCCTTTTTGTGTCATCACGGCATCCATGTGACAGGAGCCTCCGGTATGAACCTGAATGACCTTTGCGCCGGCTTCTGCCACCGTCCTTGCATCTACGTCGCTGTCTACATCTGCTTCCATCACACCGATGCGGTATGTGTCTTTCAGCTCCCGGATCGTACGGGCAAGAAGTGTTGTCTTGCCGGCTCCCGGTGAGGCCATGAGATTGATCAGAAAGACTCCCTTCTCTCTCATTCTGGATCGTACAGCATCGGCGATGCTGTCATTGTCCTCCAGAATGCGGCTCTTGACTTCAATCACTTTGAATTCGTCATTATTCATGTACAATATGCCCCTTTAAATGATCGATTTTAAAATTATAACATAAATATCAGCTTTATAGAAACATATTTTGTGCATTATTTATGGATTAACGGGTCTTCCGGGACGCGTGTTATTCCTGCCGGATCAATGGAGGTGAACCGGAAGCACAGGTGAGAGATTCTGTTGTTTGCAGGAAATTGTTACAGGAATAAGAAAAAACGCAGACAGTACCGCCGCGCGTATTACGCGCGAAGCGGTTCTGTCTGCGTTCCAACGGAGTGCGCCGTTTGTTTGACTGTGTTTCACCGGTCTGTGCTGTTGTGTGAGTGCGTTTCACCGGTCTGTGTCGTTGTTTGACTGCGTTTCACCGGTCTGTATCAATGTGTGTCTGTGATTCACTGGTCTGTGTCATTCGTCTGACTGCAGGCAGCTTTCTGTTCTGCGGTGGGAACCTCTGTGCTGTCAGCACTGTTTTTCCTGGCGGGAAAGATTTTTGTGAGAAGCATCATGATGACAATCAGCACAATGGTGACGATAAAGATTCCGAGCATCCCGAGGCCCATAACCTTCAGTGATCCAAGAAATGTATTCATTTTCGATCTCCTTTCAGAGTCTCCTTCAGAGAGGTATCTGTTTTTTCAATGTTTCCGCTGAATTCTTCAGGAATTTCATCAGCCTGTTCAAAGAGAGGGCCTTCATAAGTGAAACTCTATTATATGAAATGTCCTCTATAAGAAAAACGTTACGAAAAACGTCCGCGCGGTCATGCCAGCGGTACAAGGCTCAGGATCAGACCGCCTGCGATAACGGATGCGATCTGGCCGGAGACATTGACGCCTGTGGCCTGCATGATCAGAACATTGGAAGGATCCTCTTTGATGCCCATCTGGGTGATGACTCTGGCAGACATCGGAAAGGCGGATATGCCGCAGGCTCCGATCATCGGGTTGACCTTTTTGTTCTTTGGCAGAAACAGGTTCAGGAGTTTTGCAAAGAGTACGCCTCCGACGGTGTCAAAAATAAACGCGATGAGTCCGAGAAGGAGGATCAGCAGAGTCCTGATATTGAGGAAGTCTTCTGAACGCATCTGTGATGCCACTGTGATCCCAAGCATCAGAGTGATGATGTTGGCGAGGGAGTGCTGGGCCGTATCGGAAAGCGAATCCAGAACACCGCACTCACGGACGAGATTTCCGAACATGAGAAAGCCCACCAGGGCGACAGACCGCGGTGCTACAATTCCCGCGATAATGGTGATGCAGACCGGGAACAGAATTTTCACCGGTTTTGAAACACTCTGCGGGTTGTAGGACATGTGCATGGCGCGTTCCTTTTTTGTCGTCACCGCCCGGATGACCGGCGGCTGAATGATCGGCACAAGCGCCATATAGGAGTAGGCCGCAACGATAATTGCTCCGAGGTATCTGGAGTGAAAATAGTTGGCGACAAAGATGGAGGTCGGTCCGTCTGCCGCTCCTATGATGCCGACGGAAGCGGCATCCTGCAGGCTGAAGCCAAAGAGGGCCGCCAGACTCAGCGTGAAAAAAATGCCGAACTGGGCTGCTGCACCGAACAGCATCATCAGCGGATTGGACAGAAGCGGCGTAAAGTCGATCATGGCTCCAATGCCGATAAAGAGCAGGAGCAGAAAGATCTCATTGGAAATTCCTGCATTGAAGAGGGTATCGAGAGGCCCCTGTGTTAGTACACCATTGATTGTCTGCGTGACTGCTCCCGACATCGGAAGATTCACCAGAACTGCGCCGAATCCCATTGGTACCAGTAAAGAAGGCTCCATTTTTTTTACAATGCCCAGATAGATCAGTATACCTCCAATGATCCACATGACAGCCATCTGCCATGTGATGTTCCCCGCATTGGAAAACAGCTCCATAATTCCCTGCATAATTTTGAGTCCTTTCTACAATTTTTCATGCTGCGTGAATCGATCTGCATTTGTACTGCTGATTTAAGCTGACGAATTAAGCTGCTTTTATCGGAAATGAGGTCTGTCAAGCAGAGTCATCCACAGAAGACTCTGTCAGCAGCCGTCCGATACTCTGAAAGTCTTTTTGTCTTATAAAGCTTATGAATCAGACGGTCGGAATCCGGAAAATTCTCTTTCATGAATGACCACAGCTCCAGCATATGCCGAATGGACACGTATTCATCACCCTGAAACGCCTCCATGAAGGATTCCAGGATGGAATCGTGGAAAAGCTTCAGTTCCTCCATGGTCAGAGAATCTCCTCCGCGGATTTCGCGCACCAGCGCCGGATTTCCGACGAGTCCGCGACCGATCATTACAGCATGTACTTCTGGAAATTTCTCTGCAATCTGATCATAGTCGCGCACGGTCCGGATATCTCCGTTGTAACAGACCGGATTTTCTGATCTGCGAAGGCATTCTTCGAAGTAATCCAGATGTACCCGTCCCTGGTAGCCCTCGTCTCTCACTCGCGGGTGAATGGTCAGCTCTGAAACGGGGTAACGATTGTATATCTCCAGAAGAGAAAATACCTCTTCCGGATCGCTGACCCCTAATCTGGTTTTGATTGAAATCTGCATTTTCCTGTCCGGGTTCGAGGATCTGCCGGAAGAATTCTGTTCCGGCTCTTTGAAGTTCGAGGAGCTGCCGGAAGAATTCAGTCCCGGATTTTCGAAGCCGGAGGAACTGTCAGAAGAATTCTGTTCGGTCTCTTCGAATACACCGTCGAGAAGTCTTGTCAGAAGTTCCGGTTCGTCGAGGAGGCCGGATCCCTTCTTCTTGGCGGTCACGGTCTTTGAAGGACATCCCAGGTTGATATTAATCTCTGAATACCCGAGTTTTCCCGCGTATTGAATTCCTTTGCGGAAAGCCTCCGGATCGTTCCCGAGAAACTGGGGGACCAGAAAAATGTCCGGATTTTCTGCCGGATCCAGTTCCTTTTTGTCCCTACTCTTCAGCTTCAGATCTCTGGTCACGGAAAGAAACGGCGTATAATATTTATCGATTCCGGGGAAAAACCGGTGATGTACCTGCCGGTAAACCCTTCCGGTGATCCCCTCCATCGGTGCGAAGTATAGTTTCATTCTGTTTTTCCGTCGCGTTATGTGGTTTGTCTGTCGTCGTGAAACTCTTGTGGATGATTGGTGAGAAAACGAACGGGATCCAAAGCCTCTCGGGTTGGACCGGGTGAGACCAGGATCCGCTTGCCAACCAGATCCTTTTCAAATCCTATCACATGATCAAGGACTTCGTAAAGCCTTTGCGACGAAACCATCTTGCCCTTGCCTGTTGCTCCTCAGGCAGGATACCCGGACTCAGAGGTGGCGATCCAGATGCTGCCGGATCTCCGGAAGAAGCGAACGGTCTGCCGGGAGCCAGTCAACATCTTCGAGATGAGCTGAATCCAGCCATCTGGCTGCCTCGTGTTCTAAAAGCGTAAGGCTGCCACTGCGAACAGTACAATAATAGCATTCCATGACCAGATGAAATCCAGGATAATCGGTCTCGATGGTATCGATCAGAGAGCCTGGCGAAATTTCGGTGTCAAGTTCCTCGCGAATTTCCCGGCGGAGTGCCTCCTGCGGGGTCTCTCCTGGCTCTATTTTTCCTCCGGGGAACTCCCATTTGTCCTTAAATTCTCCGTAGCCTCTCTGGGTAGCGTATACTTTCCCATGATGAATGATCACGGCGGCAACCACATGTTTTGTATCCATTTTTTATTCTCACTTTCTGTATTGTTTATCTCAGCAGATGGGCATCCTTCCGGCCTTTGACGAATGGTATCATTCTTTCACAATATAATTGTAAAGATCCTGACGGACCGGAACCTCAAGCTGATAGTCAACCTCAAAAGCATCATCTATCCGTGTCCCGATGACTGCTCCGGTTTCATCGACTTTATCAAATTTCATTTGGATAGGTTTCGGATCTCCCTGTGCCTGCATTTCACCGAGGAAATAAAACTCCTTTGCTTCCCGGTCGTCCTTATTTTTCCGAAGGAAAAGAAAAATCCGGTTTTCGCGGTCGGCTTCGGTGCGTTTGTAAAAATGATCCGCATCGCTTGATGTGATCTTTCTTGGGTGTTTGGATAGTGCTATGAGTCTGTCCGCTGCAAGAAAACGGTCTTCATATGCGATGGCATCATCGGTCTTGTCATAGTTGATGAATACGGGAAGAGTTTTCGTTCGTGCGTCATAAAAATATCCGCCCAGGTTCTGTGCGTTCATGTTTTTGTCCCAGTTCAGCAGAAGGCAGACCTCTTCATATGTATACTTCCGATACAGTTGAAAATTCGTATCCTTATACCGGTTGCTGTAGTTCTTCTGATATTCCTGCAAACCAAATTCCACGGTTTCTTCTATCATCTTTCGGAACGTGTCATTTCTCAGTACCCGGAGAAATCCGGTGGAAGCCTGGTAGGTTTCCTCTTTTGTTTTTTTCAGAAAGACACAGGCAGAGAACTTCTTCTGATCAGAGTCTTTTGCAAAACGATTTGTCAGGTTGCGAACAGCAGAGGCAATGGTTGCATCCTTTTCCCGGATTCCACTCCGTGACAGGGCATCTGCATAAGCCTTTATACGAAAATGGAAGCCGTGGTTATGAAGAATATCACGAAGGATGAGTAATTCCTCCGGACGTTTTCCAAAGGCAAGCTTTTTTGAGATAAATCCGAGGATCTGCTCTTCTGTGGCGTCCAGTCTTACAGGATATTCCTGTTCATACTTTTTGAGGAAGCCGTAATAGGAATTGAATTTCATAAAATACTTTGTTATGTTAACGGAACCGTAGGCAGAGAAATCCGTCATTGAAGGGATTCTGTCGAGCTGGTATTTTAACTTCCTATAGGCATCGCAAAGAAGTTTTGTGTCGTTCAGTCTGACGCTGTCAATTGCACTGAAGATTCTCTTACGGGAAATTTCGTCAAAATGTATGGTCGAGCAGCCCGGGATCATGCGGGATCCCTCCTGCACATAGCGGCGGATGTTATCTTTGTTGTAAGAACGATCTCCGGATAGTGCGATCGGAATCATGTAATTATTGGTATAGGCACCGATAAAGTCCAGAATCACGACAAATTCTTTTCCGACCGCTTTCCGAAGACCTCTTCCAAGCTGCTGCACAAGGATGATCGGGCTTTCCGTTGGCCGGAGCAGAATGACCTGATTAATTTCAGGAATATCGACGCCTTCATTAAATATATCAACAGTCAGGATATAGTCGAGCTGTCTGTTCCTGGGCATGTCATCGCTGGTCAGGCGCCGGATTGCCTGCTCTCTTTCGTACTGAGAATCTTCACCAGACAGAAAAACTGTCTGTTTTCCCATCTGATTCATTTTGCAGGACAATTCTCGTCCAAGATCCTTACGACTGCAAAAAATTATACCTTTGACACGATTACCACTATAGCCATAATAATCTGCTTCTCGCAGGATATATTTTACACGGGCTTCTCCCGTCAGATATTGAAAATCTCTGAGGGACAGGGTTTCGTTGTTCTGGAGATCGTGTGCGACCTGCCCATTAACCTCAAGTTCTGTGATGCCAAAATAATGAAATGGACATAACAGATTCTCTTCCATCGCATCCTGAAGGCGAATTTCCGTTGCAATGTTGTGGTCAAACAGGCTGTAAATATCAAAGCCATCGGTTCTCTCCGGTGTAGCTGTCATTCCCAAAAGAAGCTGAGGCTTAAAATATTCCACAATTTTCTGATAGGAAGCAGCACCTGCCCGGTGAACTTCATCAATGATGATGGTCTGAAACTGATGCTTTGAAAAATTGGTCAGTGTTTCATCTCTTGACATGGTCTGAACGGTAGCAAAAAGATAATCTGCGTCCGGTTCCTTCTGGTTTCCGGATATAATCCCATAGGAGACTTTGGTGCCCAGAACCTTACGAAAGCTTTTTTGTGCCTGCTTTGCAATTTGCTCCCGATGAACTAAAAAAAGGACCTTTTCCTGGTTAAGTTCTCTCATTGCGAAGGCGGCTGCATAGGTCTTTCCTGTGCCTGTTGCAGAAATCAGAAGTGCCCTCTTTTCGCCTCTTTTCATCAAATCCCTCAGGCTGGTTATAAAGGCGGTCTGCATCGCATTAGGTTTCAGTCGGTACAACTCAAAATCCAGCGCGCCGCTCTCTTGAATTGCGTCCCGGGCGATCTGACGCTGTTTTCTTGAAATCTCAAACGCTGTTCGGTATTCATCGATAAACGAATGGTATTCTCTGGTTTTGTCCGAAGCCCAAAGATCTTGGAATTCTGTGAGAATACGCTCGGAATATTCTCCGAATTCCGTGGATATGATTTTCGTATTCCATTCTTTATTTTTGGTGAGAGCCGTCAGCGTCATATTGGAGCTTCCGACGATGATCCGATATACATCTTTATTCTTGAAAATATATCCCTTCGTATGGAAGCCCTCGTCATCATCAGACATGTACATTCGTATATCCAGATTGGACAACTCGTGAAGCTTCTGAATCGCAAGGGGTTCGCTGAAATTCAGGTAATTGGTGGTGAGAATTTTGCCCGGAATCCCCCGCTCCTCTAACTCTTTAAATGTCTGAAGCAGTGGAGTTATTCCACCGAGTGTGATGAAAGCGACACTGATGTAAAATTCTTCACATTGAAGCAGTTCATTCTCCAGTGCCGACAGGACCTTCCTGCCTTCGTGGTAATTATTGGATACGAATTCCGGCTTATAAGCGAGATTTGTATTGACTGAACCGTCAATAAACGCAGAATACATTCCCTTCTCAAGCTGTTTTACGTATTCTGTGAGAATTTCCTGATGGTCCGCTTTCATGATGGGTCTCCATTCTTACAGGTTTGATCCTGCTGGTGTAAACGATCAGCTGTTTTCACATGCGCTGATATCGAAATCATCTGCCGACTGGGTTATGATTCATTGACGAGTTTCCCGGTCATACGATCGATCGTCATAGCCAGCACATTCACTCTGCCACCCGCTTTCGCAATCTCTTCCTCTACCGCTTCATGAGATGGATAGAATTTTCTGCCGAGCATACGGCACTGTTCGATTGCCTTATCATGATCGGTAACTGTCTCCAGTCTTCCCAGGCAGACCACACTCTTGATATTGAGAGCCCACTCGCCTTCCTTCACAAAGCCTTCGTCCATTACGGTGAAACAGACCTTATTGTCCTTTGCCAGGAGATCGATTTTCAGGCCATCCCTTGCGCCATGGAAGTAGAGCCTGCCATCCGCTTCATCGTAATACTGATTCAGTGGAATTGCGTATGGATAGCCATTCTCTCCGTGGAAGGCCATAATACCGCGTGGAGCCTTCTTTAAGACTTCGATACACTCTTCTTTTGTAATTTCCTGTTTAAAGCGCCGCATCTTTTTAAATTCAGCCATGTTCTTCTCCTCTTTCACCGATCAGTCTTTCTTTCGTCTTATCAGATATAAATAAAATAACACAAATTTCAGAAGATGTAATGGAGAAAACGGATGAGTGACAGGAAAGCGGCATTTGTAATGGAGGCAGAACGAATGGAATTTGCCGGGGAATTTGCAGACATTAATTGCTATTTCGATGGTATTGAAGCATAATGGACTTTATGAGAATATGAAAAGAAAAGAGGATTCTCGCGAAAGGTGGTGCTGTGAATGCTTCAGAAGTTGAATAGTCCTTTTATGTACATGGTTTGTGGTACGGTCATTTTGTTTGTCGCGATCGTTTGTGTTGTCTTTCTCGTGCGATCATACCGTGCGGGAAAGGCTATGGGAATGGACCCGAAGGCTCTGAAACATGCGATTGCGTCCAGCGCCACCTTCACGATTCTTCCTGCTGTCGGCATCCTGCTCGGTGTCATTGCCCTCTCGGGAAGTCTGGGAACTCCCTGGCCTTGGCTGCGGCTGTCTGTCATCGGGGCGCTTCACTATGAGACACAGGTGGCAGAAGCTGCGTCAGAGGCGGTGGGAATCGGAAGCCTTTCTATTGCGCATATGACCCCGCAGGCTTTTACTACGATTGCGTTTCTGATGAGTGTCTGCATCATGTGGGGAATGATTCTTTCTATTCTGTTCAATAAGCGCTATACCAGCCGTCTGAGTAACAGAGGAGCTCAGAAGAATGAAGCGGGTTTTGGCGATTCTGCGATGACTGCCATGTTTGTGGGACTGGTTAGCGCCTATATCGGGAGCTATATCGGAAATTTTGTATCCGGAAGTGGAAACTTCACCTTTCAGGGAAATGCAGTTCCATTGGTTGTTGCCGCTGTATCCGCTGCCGCGATGGGACTTTTTACGTTCTTCTCTGAGAAAAAGGGTCTGCGGTGGCTTGAGAATTTCTCCGTAGCGGGCAGCATGCTGATCGGGATGGCTGCCGCCGTTTTTCTCGGATAACCGGAAAATTGCAGGAATGCGGGAAGTAGGATACAGACTTTTAGCAGGAATGCGGGAAGTGAGATACAGACTTTAGGTTGAAGGGAGAGCATATGCGAACACAGAAAAAAGAAAATAATATTTTTGAAAATACTTTGATACAGGAAAATGCTTCCGCACAAGAAAAGGCTTCCACACAGGAAAATATATCCGCACAGGAGAATGGTTCTATTCAGAAGGGCACTTCTTCCGGAAAGGACAGCTCTGCCGCAAAAACAGAGAGAGTATATGCTATGAAGGATGGTTCTTTTTCTGTTGAGCAGTATCACAGGGGAACGCACCGGATTGGTAGAATTTCAAGCGCAGTCACACTGGTTCGCTTGTCGGCGCTCCGTTTCTGATCGGAATCTATCTGCATGCCATGCCGGATCTTTCCGCTGCCGCCAAGGGCTTTCTCTCAGTGGGACTGATCTGGACCGTCTCAAGCGTCGTAGAGTTTCTGGTATATACGCCTATGCTTGGAGCCGGCGGCGGGTATCTGGCGTTTATGACTGGAAATCTGATCAACATGAAAATTCCATGCGCGATGAATGCGCGTGACATTGCAGGAACGAAGGCGGGTACAGTGGAGAATGAAATTATTTCCACGCTCTCAATTGCCACTTCCTCACTTGTGACAATCGCGGTTCTCGCACTCGGAGTTCTGCTGCTGCAGCCTCTGCAGCCGGTTCTGCAGAGTCAGACTCTCGCCCCTGCATTTGAGAACGTCGTTCCCGCACTGTTCGGCGCGATGGCATGGCAGTATTACCGCAAAAATCTTCGGCTTGCCATAATCCCTTTGGCTGGCATGACAGTTCTCTTTGTTTTTGTTCCATCCCTGACCGCACAGACGAGCATGATGATCCTTCCGTCCGGTGCGCTCTCTATTTTGCTGGCGTGGATGGAATACCGTAAGGGAACCATAAATTGCCGCAGGAAAAATGGCGGAAACGGTAAGTAAAACACTGAGGATTGAAAGGAATACGGCGAAAGCGGTAAGTAATATTCTGAGGAATGAAAATAAAACGGCGAAGGCGGTAAGTAAAATGTTGAAGCCTGAAAGAAATACGAAAAAGGAAAGAAAAAATGAAAGGAGTACGTCCTCATGAAACTGGTTCTTCTCGTAATTGCTGCCATTCTTCTCCTGCTGGCAGTTCTTTTGTGTGCAGCCTGGATTCATACTCTGCTTGTGCCACGGAAAACAGCGGATTATGTGCCGCATCCGGATGAAAAGCGTGCGCTGGAATATGCGCAGAAGCTTTCCCGCATGGTGGCCTGTGACACTACCTCGCATCAGGGTATGCACGACAGGGAAAAATTTCTCGGCTTCCAGAAACTGTTGGCGGAGATGTTCCCACTTGTGCACGAGAAGCTGGAAAAAACAGAAATTGACGGGAATCTCCTCTTTTATTGGGAAGGGAAAAAACATAATCGTCCGATTGTCCTGATGAGTCATCAGGATGTTGTGCCCGCAGAGGGAGACTGGATTCATCCTCCGTTCGCGGGCGACATCGCGGACGGGAAGGTGTGGGGACGCGGCGCATCCGATACGAAATGCTCTGTGATGGGCTTTTTTCAGGCTGTGGAGGAACTGCTTTCCGAGGGGTTCAGCCCGGAACAGGATGTCTGGCTCTCTTCCTCCTGCACGGAGGAATGGGCTGGTGACGGCTGCCCGAAGCTAGTGGATGAACTAAAACGAAGAGGTGTTCATCCCTATCTGGTCTGTGATGAGGGCGGTGGAATCATCACAGACCCGATCGGGGGCATTAAGGGAAATTTTGCTATGGTCGGCGTTTTTGAAAAGGGAAAGGCGGATGTAAAATTCACAGCAACGGGCAGAGGCGGACACGCAAGTGCCCCGTCAAAAGGTTCTCCCATTGCGAGGCTTGCAGCTTTTGAGAATGATGTAGAAACGCACAATCCCTTCCGGGTGAAGATGCTTCCGGAAGTCGCCGCGATGTTCCGGACACTGGGACCCTACGCTGGATTTGGTCTCCGGTATCTCTTCGAGAATCTCTGGCTCTTTAAGGGACTGCTGACACATGTCATGCCGTCCATTTCTGCTCAGGGAGCAGCCATGCTTCGAACAACGATTGCCTTTACCATGCAGTCTGGATCGGATGCGGTAAATGTCATCCCTCAGGAGGCTTCTGTGTCCGCGAACCTTCGGTTTATTCCTCACCAGGGAATGGAGGAAAGCCTCGCTCTCATTCAGAAACGGGCAGAAAAATACGGTCTGACCATGTCAGTCATGCACAAGAACGACTACACCCGCCCCATCGACATTCACGGAGAAGCATTCCGGATGTTTCAGGGTGTGATTTCGAAGACCTTTGATGGCATGACCGGAATTCCCTATGTGATGACAGGTGCTACTGATGCCCGCTGTTATCAGGAAATTTGCGACAATGTAGTACGGTTTGCACCGGTCATCTACGGACCGGAACAGATGAAGGGCATGCACGGAATTAACGAAAATATTGCGTACAACTGTCTGCCCGGATGTGTTGATTTTTACAAAAACCTGATACGCGCACAATGAGCACATTTTTTCCGACCCGTTAGCCCTATCCTGGTTCAAAAGTCAAGAGCATTGTTTTGACGGGAGCAGAATACTAACGGACAGAAGCAGAATTCCGGTTAACAGAATGAACTTTGAGCAGGCCATCATGAAACGAGATAAAACACGCTGCGCGAGTTTTATCTCGCTATCGCGACGCTCGCCGCACACGAATACTTCGCATTCGGCTGCGGCTCACTGTTCGCGTAAATCAAAAAAGCCAGCGCACCAGTCCCGTCGGGGAACAGTGTGCTGGCTTCAAAACTCGACAATCCAGCTTTGATAAATGAATCAGCACTGCATTGCGTTTGATCCCAGTCAGAATCCGAATCGTTCAGCATCATACAGATGACAGGCATATATCCGGTTCTGCGTTCTTAAGCGGTTCAGAATTACCGGATCTGTGCTTTCAGTACATTCTCGGCATCTGCAATGGCGTCGTTGATTCTGGTGGCATCCTTACCGCCGGCCTGTGCCATATTCGGGCGGCCGCCGCCTCCTCCACCGAGGATCTTTGCGGCAGAGCGGATGATGTTGCCTGCATGTGCGCCTTTTCCAACGGCAGTGTCATCCGCCATGCACATCAGGTTGACCTTTCCGCCGTTGTCTGCCAGAAGAAGGATGACGCTGCCGTCTCCCAGCTTTGTCTTCAGGCTGTCACCAAGATTCCTCAGCTCATCAGGATCTACATCCTTAAGAGCGGAGGCGACAAATTTCACGCCGTTGATGTCCTTTGCGTTTCCGGTGACATCGCCCAGGGCATTCTGTGCTTCCTTTGCCTTCAGCGACTCGTTCTCGCTGCGGGATGCCTTGAGTTCATCCTGAAGTTTCCGGATATGATCCGCGAGAGTGTCAGGGGTTGCCTTGAGGAGGGAAGCGGCATCCTTTAACTGTGCTTCCAGCTTCTCGTAATATTTCCTTACGTTGTCGCCGGTCAGTGCCTCGATCCGGCGGACGCCGGCAGCTACGCCGCTCTCGGACAGAATCTTGAACTGTCCGATCTGCAGGGTATTGGATACGTGGGTACCTCCGCAGAGCTCCGTTGAAAAGTCGCCCATGCGAACGACACGTACCTTATCGCCATATTTCTCACCGAAGAGCGCCATAGCACCACTCTTCTTCGCGTCGTCAAGACTCATGATTTCTGTCTTAACCGGAAGTCCTGCCTGGATCTTCTCGTTGACAAGATCTTCTACCTTCTTCAGCTCTTCCGGGGTCATTGCCTGGAAATGGCTGAAATCGAATCTGGTGCGGTCTGCGTCCTGGTAGGAGCCGGCCTGCTCTACATGGGTGCCGAGCACTTCACGGAGCGCCTTCTGGAGAAGGTGTGTCGCGCTGTGGTTGCGGCAGGTCGCCATGCGTTCTTTCTCATCGACCTTCAGTGTGACTGTGTCGCCCAGCTTGAACATGCCCTTTACGACCTTGCCGATGTGGGCAATCTTATTGCCGGCTACGTGTTCGGTCGCGGTTACCTGGAAGACGGCAGCTCCCTTTCCGAGCGCGGCAGCCTCATTGTCGTCGCTGCCGAGAACGATGGTTCCAATGTCGCCGACCTGTCCGCCCATCGTTCCGTAGAACGGTGTTTCAGCGGTGATAATCGCGCCGGACTGTCCGTCCGCGAGGGCTTCCACGATGGAGTCACTGTCCTCTTCCTCGCCTGCGAAGGCTGCCATTGCCACGATCCGGCTGTCTGCCTGTGTTTTGTCATAGCCGATAAACTCGGAGTTGATGGCTGGATCCATTTCCTCATAGATGGTCGCCGCTGCGCCCATGTAGGTCGAGGATTTTCCGGATTTCTTGCGGTCCTCGCGCGCGGTTTCCTTCTGCTTTTTCATTGCGGCGTTGAAGCCCGCTTCATCGACGGTATAGCCCTTTTCTTCCAGAATTTCTTTTGTATTATCAATGGGGAATCCGTAGGTATCGTAAAGCTTGAAGGCATTCTCACCGGAGAGCTCTTTTCTGCCGGCTGCCTCCAGTTCATCCTCCATGCTCTGAAGGATCTCCATGCCCTGCTCATAGGTTTTCTCGAATTTATCCTCTTCTGCCTGGATGACGTTCAGAATGAAATCTCTCTTTTCCTCCAGCTCCGGATAGCCGTCCTTCGAGCCCTCGATTACATTCTCTGCGAGCTTTGTCAGGAAGGGACCCTTGATGCCGAGCTTTCTTCCGTGACGGACCGCGCGGCGGATGATTCGGCGCAGAACATATCCGCGGCCGTTGTTGGACGGCATGATGCCATCGGAGATCATGAAGGTCATGGCTCTTGCGTGGTCGGTGCAGATGCGGACGGATACGTCGGTATCATGGGTGTCCGGCTGCTCATAGGCGATGCCTCCGGCAAGGGTGCATACGAGGTCGCGGAGTGATTTTACGGTATCGACATCGAACAGGGAGCCGACGCCCTGAACGGCAACCGCGAGACGCTCAAGTCCCATTCCGGTATCGATGTTCTTCTGTACGAGGTCGGTGTAATTGCCGTGTCCGTCGTTGTTGAACTGAGAGAAAACGACGTTCCATACTTCCATGAAGCGGTCGCCCTCTCCGCCCATGACATCCTCCGGTCCGTTTCCGAATTCGGGACCTCTGTCATAGTAAATCTCTGTACAGGGACCGCAGGGGCCGGAGCCGTGCTCCCAGAAGTTATCCTCCTTGCCGAATTTGTAGATGCGCTCTGCAGGGATGTGCATGTCATTGAGCCAGATATTGTAGGACTCATCGTCTTTTTCATATACGGAGGGATACAGTCTGTCCGCGTCGAGACCGACAACCTCGGTCAGGAATTCCCACGCCCACGGAATCGCCTCTTTCTTGAAGTAGTCTCCGAAGGAGAAGTTTCCGAGCATCTCGAAGTACGTGCCGTGACGGGCGGTTTTTCCGACGTTTTCCAGATCACCGGTACGGATGCATTTCTGACAGGTGGTAACTCTTCTTCTCGGCGGAATCTCCTGCCCGGTGAACCAGGGCTTCATCGGAGCCATGCCGGAGTTGATGATCAGAAGGGAATTGTCATTGTGCGGAACGAGTGAAAAACTGTTCAGCCTCAGACAGCCCTTTGATTCAAAAAATGAAAGGAACATCTCACGGAGTTCGTTGACTCCGTATTTTTTCTTTGGTGCCATAACTGCTTCCTCCTGCTTTCGTGAACTCTGCAGTTGTCCACGAACTGTTTATTGTGAAAAATCCGTACGAAACTGCCCGTCGGCAGCACGTACGGAATTAATCTTACCACTATATGAACTTCATCGCAATCCCAAGCTTCTGCACAAGAAGTGCGTCTATAAGCGTCTATAAGCTTCGGTCAAATGGGAAAGTGCGGGCTCTTCGAAAACGCAGACAGGCATGTCACGCCGCACGCGAAAGAGCTTGGAAGTGATTCCCGCATTGTCGTTTATTCGACAACTACTTTCTTGATATTCTTCTTGCCCTTCTTGATCAGGAGACCCTCTGCGGGGATATCCGTCTTCTTCACTTCGTATTTGAAGTCATCGATCTTGCTCTCGCCGACGGTAATGCTGTGATCCTTGGTGATGGCGCGGCGCGCGTCGGAGCGGGAACCGCACTGTTCGGTTTTTACGAGGAGACTGATGATATCAATGGCATCGTTTTCGTTAAAGTCATCCTGAGTGAGGACAACGGAGGGAACGGTGTCGAGACTTCCGGCACCCTTGAAGACTGCCTCGGCTCCTGCCTGTGCTTTTTTCGCCTCGTCCTCTCCGTGTACCAGAGAGGTGAGCTCATATGCCAGGATTGATTTTGCCTCGTTCAGCTTGCTGCCCTCCCATTTATCCATCTCATCGATCTGTTCCAGCGGAAGGAAGGTCATCATGCGGAGAAATTTCAGTACGTCAGAGTCGTCAACATTTCTCCAGTACTGGTAGAAGTCATAAGGCTTGTATTTGTCCGGATCGAGCCATACAGCGCCGCCCGCGGTCTTGCCCATCTTTGTTCCGTCATGCTTCAGAAGCAGAGAAATGGTCATGGCATAGGCGTCCTTGTTCAGCTTCTTGCGGATGAGGTTGATGCCGCCGAGCATGTTGGACCACTGATCATCGCCGCCGAACTGCATCTGGCAGCCGTAATCCTGGTACAGTCTGTAGAAGTCGTAGCTCTGCATCAACATATAGGAAAATTCAAGGAAGGAAAGTCCGGTCTGCATGCGGTTGACATAGCAGCGCGCGCGGAGCATTTCGTTTACATTGAACTGAGATCCGATGTCACGCATGAAATCCAGGAAGTTCAGATCACGGAGCCAGTCCGCATTGTTGACGATCTGTGCCTTTCCTTCGCCAAATTCGATGAAGCGGGACATCTGCTTCTTGAAGCATTCTACGTTGTGATCAATCATATCAACGGTCATCATCTTCCGCATGTCGGTGCGGCCGGAGGGGTCGCCGATCATCGCAGTGCCTCCGCCGACAAGGGCGATCGGCTTGTTGCCCGCCGCCTGAAGTCTCTTCATCAGCAGCAGGGCCATGAAATGGCCGACATGCAGGGAATCAGCGGTCGGATCAAAGCCGATATAAAAGGTGGCTTTTCCCTGATTGATGAGATCGGCGATTTCCTTTTCGTCTGTGAGCTGCGCGAGCAGTCCGCGCGCCTGAAGTTCTTCGTAAAGTGTCATTGTTCTGCTATTCTCCTTTTCTGTTTGATTCCGCTGGCTGGTCCTTCCGTTGGGAAATGAGGTGCACAGCGAATGTGCGCGATGTGTCCGGTTCTCCGGTACGGACAGAGCTTTTCACTTTGGTGTGGCTTTCGGGTCTATTCAATGCATAAAAAAACTCCCGTCCCGAACCGTAATTCATTCAGGACGAAAGCTTAAAATTCTTCCGTGGTACCACCTAATTTCACGGGTATCTCACGATATCCGCCTCCTGGAGTATCTGTGCGCTGTTATTATGAAATAAAACAGCCTGAACATGGAGTGCATGGACATGAAAAGCAAATACTCCGGCGTTTATAACGTGCGCCACTACGCTGCAGCCTACTGTAAATGTTTCAGTGCAGAGCTCGGGGATGTATTCGTGAAAAAACTCTTCCTGCGCCTCTCACCTGCCGGCAGCTCTCTGAAGGATTCTGTTCTTTCCTACTTGTTCCCGTCATTGCCTGTTGTTATGAAATTGATCATGCTTTGGAGTATATAGAGTTCGCGGGACAAAGTCAAGACATTTGGTTATTCGGCGGCGCTTCTTTCTCAATTGCAAAACTAAATGCCATCTGGGGGGAATTTAGTTTTGCAATTTTGCAATTGAGAGTTATATATACTGCCCGGTAATGCTTTCACCTGTCTGTTTGATTTCATCCGGTGTCCCGAAGGCAACGATCCTGCCGCCTTCCTTTCCGCCGCCAGGACCCATGTCGATGATGTAATCGGCATTCTTAATGACATCAAGGTCATGCTCTATGACAATGACCGTTGCTCCATGGTCGATCAAAGTCTGAAAAACATGCAGCAGTGTCCTCACATCCTTCGGATGCAGGCCGATTGTCGGTTCATCAAAAACAAACACAGAGTCGCTCTGGCCCTTTCCCATCTCGCTGGCCAGCTTTAAACGCTGCGCTTCGCCGCCGGAAAGTCCCGGTGTTTCCTCTCCGAGGGTCAGATAGCCGAGTCCTAAGTCGTGCAGTACCTGCAGGCGCTGCTGCAGGAGTTTAAGCCCGCCAAGCGCATGCAGCACCTGGTCCACACTCATATTCATGAGCTCCGGCAGACTGTATTCGTTACCGTCCTTTGCCTTCCTGCGAATATCAAAAGCCTCTCTGCTGTACCGGGAGCCGCGGCAGTCCGGGCAGGGAATCTTCACGTCAGGCAGAAACTGGACGTCCAGGGAAATTTCCCCCGTTCCGTCACAGGTCGGACAGCGGAGCTTCCCCGTATTATAAGAAAAGTCTCCCGCCTTAAAGGAGCGTTCTTTTGCGTCCTTTGTCTTCGCGTAAACTTTTCGGAGCCCATCATGGACATTCGCGTACGTCGCCACGGTTGAGCGCACATTAATGCCGATCGGTGTCGCATCGATCAGCTTGACCTGTGTGATGCCTTCTGCCTCGATATTTTTTACATGTACCGGAAGTTTCTGCCTGTTGATTTTTGCCCTGAGTGCCGGAATCAGGCTTTCAAGCACCATGGTCGTCTTTCCCGAACCGGAAACGCCCGTCACCACGGTGAGCCGCCCCATCGGGATCCGCACATCCAGTGGATGTACGGTGTGAATTTTCCCTGTTTCCAGATGTATGACACCTTTCTCAAACATCGAAGCCTTCTGCAGCACCGGACGAATCCTTGCTTCATATTGATCGGAGAGGTATGGCCCGATGACGGATTCGGGATTTTTGGAGATATCCTCGATGCTCCCCTCCGCAATAACCGTTCCGCCGTCCGCGCCGGCGCCCCTGCCCATCTCTATCATCCAGTCGGCATGCTTTAGAACCTGCGTGTCATGATCGACAATGATGACGGAATTTCCATCCGTCCGCAGATCGTCCATCACGCCGGTCAGACCTTTGAGATTGTAAGGGTGCAGGCCGATCGACGGCTCATCGAGAACATAGAGCACGCCTGTCGTGCGGTTGCGCACTGCCCTCGCGAGCTGCACACGCTGCCTTTCCCCGGTGGAAAGCGTTGAGGCCGCTCTGTCAAGAGAAAGATAGCCAAGCCCCAGATCCATCAGCCGCTTTGAGACGTCCAGGAAGGATTCACAGATATTTTCTGCCATGGGACGCATCTCTTCCGGCAAAGAAGCCGGAACGCCCTTCACCCAGGGAATCAGTTCTGAGAGCGTCATGGCTGTGGCTTCATCCAGCCCTATCCCTCGAAGCCTGGGCGCGCGGGCGGCTTCTGAAAGTCTGGTTCCGCGGCAATCCGGGCAGACATCCTCTTCCAGATATTTTTCGAGCCGCTTCATTCCCTTCTCGTCCTTGACCTTGGCAAGGGAATTCTTCACGGAATTAACCGCACTGTAATAATTAAAATCCATATCCGCCGGTTCAAGCGTGTTCGGATTGATGTAGTGGATGTGGTGCTTTTTCAGCTCGCCGTGATAGACAATCTCCTTTTCCCCGGGTGTCAGATCACGGAACGGAACATCCGTCCGGACACCCATCGTGCGCACGATATCCTTCATCAGCGACCACATGAGCGTCCCCCAGACAACGACCGCACCTTCGTCAATGGTCTTGGAATCATCCGGCACCAGGGCTGCCTCATTCACAGTCTGGACGACTCCTGTTCCGCCGCAGGTCTTGCAGGCGCCGGTGCTGTTGAAGGCAAGCTCTTCTGCTCCGGGACCGTAGAATTTCGCGCCGCAGCCCGGGCAGGTGATTTCCTGCATGGCCGCAACGGAAAGAGATGGCGGACAGTAATGTCCGTTTGGACAGCGGTGGCTCGCAAGCCGCGAAAACATCAGCCGCAGACTATTGAGCAGCTCCGAAAGTGTTCCGAATGTACTGCGGATACCGGGAACTCCGGGCCGCTGGCGCAGTGCAAGCGCCGCCGGCACGTAGCGGACATCATCCACATCCGCTCTTTCCGCCTGCGTCATCCTCCGGCGCGTATAGGTAGAGAGAGATTCCAAATATCTGCGGGATCCCTCCGCATACAGCGCGCCAAGTGCAAGCGAGGATTTTCCCGATCCGGAGACCCCGGTAATCGCCACGATCTCATTAAGCGGGACATCTACATTGATATTCTTGAGATTATGAACCTTCGCGCCGCGTATTTCGATGTACTTTGGCAACATCTTCCTCTGTTTGATTTCACTGGACATAACAATGACCTCTATGCCTTTCTGGTCCCCTATTTTTATTTACGCGAACAGTGAGCCGCAGCCGAATGCGAAGTATTCGTGTGCGGCGAGCGTCGCGATAGCGAGATAAAACTCGCGCAGCGTGTTTTATCTCGTTCCTGATAGTTGTGTTGTTCTTTGTATCCATTATCATACTGTATTTCAATTTAATATCAAGTAAGCAGATTTTTCTAACATGGTATCTTTTGTGATACTATCTCAAAAGCCTCCGGCAATGTCAGGGATTTTTGACCGTTACTCAACGGGAAAAGAGTACAAAAAAGCACTGTCTGATTCAATTGCTAAACTGATCTCCCAATGTCCGTGATTTCCGCTTCCAACGTAATGTAATTCATCCATTTTGTTAATTATCCTTCGAAGAGAACGGAGACTGATGGATAACTTTTCCGCCATTACTTTCCGGGTAATTCTGTTATTTGACTTCACCATTGAGAGAATGCCAGATTCATAGGATTCTCTTATTTTTTCTTCATCGTGAGTGCCATCGTAAGTGCCACCGTGAATGACATTGGCACTCAAGCCTGTCCCCCAGCCTTCTCCGCAGCGACGGTGGAATCTTACCGTAAATCCATCATCGTCCCCACGATATTCCACTTTGCAGCCGGCTTTATTCCTTTCAATATGATCTTCTTCCACAGCTCATCCGCGGAACGAACTGTACCGGAATTTTGTCCGTTACAGAATAACTTCTGTCTGTTTTCATCCGATCCAGATACTCCACTGCTTTTCCCGCGCGCAAAAACACATCCTGCCGGACGGATGATAACTGCGGCATGACATTTCTACATAACTCCATGTCGTCAAATCCCACAACCCAGATATCTTCCGGGACGCGTATCCCCGCGTGAATCAGAAAGTACATAATTTCAACCGCATAATAATCCGATGCAGCAAATACCGAATCATAATCCTGAAATACCGGTAAGATATCCTGATAATGTGCCTGTCTTTCTTTTTTACTCATAGGCACTTCCAGAAAATCAGCTGTTCTTCCATAACCGGAGCAAAGACCCTCATATCTGTCAAAATCCGGTTTCAGCCGGTTATCCGCGATAAATAATATCTTCTCTCTGCCGTTTTCCCTGAAGAACGCGCCGACCTGCCTTCCTCCGTCATAATCATCCAGCATCAGATTGCAGATGTTTCTGTCATTCTGAAAGAAGCCGTCATATACAACAAACGGTATCCTGATGCGGTCACGAAGTTTCTGATACTCATCTTCGCAGAAACCCATGATTACCATCCCATCCATATTCCACATCGATGCGAAGGGGACAATATCCATGATGTCGTTTGTCTTCTTCAGCATCAAAAAATATCCATGGCTTTCCAGCGCATCGGATAACGCATTGACTGCGCCGCTGACGAACGGGTCTTCCAGAACATGTCCTTCATATTTCGGATGATTGTTTACGACCACTCCGACAATTCTCGAATTGTTCTGCGAAAGGAGCGTCGCGGCCATATTCGGAATATATCCTCTTTCAACGAGTTTTTCCTGCACACGTCTGACCGTTGCGTCGGATATCTTTTTTGTTTTGCCGTGGATAACATTGGAAACCGTCGCTGTACTGACGCCTAATTCATCTGCAATATCAATAATCCGGATCTTCTTTTCATCCCACATATTCATCTCCGATTATTGTAGTGTATGCATCCATTTTCTGCTTCTGAACATAATAACAGATACGATCAGACGGACCAGTTCTTCCTGCGATAAAATAAAGTAGACCCAGATAACCGGCAGCTTTAAATACAGTCCTGTAAGCAGTGCCAGAGGTACGCCGATCAGCCAGGTTCCCATCATGTCAATCATCATGACATACTTTGTTTTTCCGCCGCTTCGGATGATTCCGCCTCCCAGTATCATATTCTGTACCTTCACAGGCATCAGGATCGCAAATGCTGCCATAATATCTGCGCCAATTCCGCGAACATCTCCTGATACGTTGAACAGCTGAACATACGGATTTCTGATCAAAATCAATAACAGCGTGAAGACCAGTGATCCGGCTACTCCAAGACCGCATAGCTTTTTGGAATCCTCATAAGCAGCATCATATTCCCTGCTGCCCAGCCTTTTGCCGATCAGAATCCCGGCTGCCTGAGACAGGCCACTTAATGCTCCCATGGTCAGGCCTTGAACAGCGCCCGTCAACGACATTCCTGCCAGTTCATTAGTCCCCATATGCCCATAAACATATGTGTATACGCTTTGTCCCACGGACCAGAAAAACTCATTCAAAACAATCGGCAGAAGCATCAGAAAGTACTGCGAATATCCTGCCTTTCCAAGGCTTAACGAAATACGAATCCGCCCATATAATCTGCAAAAACACAGGATGGAAATCAGTGCTCCTGCTGCCTGGGATATGACACTCGCATATGCGGCACCTGCTATTCCAAGACGCGGCGCGCCAAAATTTCCAAATATAAAGCAGTAGTTTAAAACTGTATTGAGCAAAGCAGAAAAAATGCCGATATAAAGTGGCCAGGTTGATTTGTCCCGGCATCGCAGCGCCGTCCCCAGAATGTTACAGATCCCCAGCGGAATGAATGTCCATGAGATAATCCCGAGATATGTGCTGCCCTCTGCGATTACCTGCTCTTCTTCCGTAAACATTCCCACGAACGGATTCTGGAAAAGGCTGAAAACAGATAGAAAGGTAAGCCCGGTTAATATCATCACCAGAAAATTGATACAGATGCTCTTTTCCTCTGCTTTTCTGTTGTGGTTGCCAATGTACTGCGAGATCATGATTCCTGTGATCGTACTGATTGCTCCAATGACAAACGCATAAATAAAACTGGGCTTTCCGGCAATTTCAACCGCAGCAACACTTTTATCTCCAAGCTGACCGACCATGATCTGATCGACCATGGAAAAGGAAGACTGCAGCATGGATTGTAATGCCACCGGCATGGAGATGCGCAGCACATCTTGTAAAAATCTTTTATCTGACATGGGGTTTCTCCTTTACGCTTTTGTTCCATAGTATTTAAAAAAAGCTCATTCCACAATAGGTTAATCGCGTAACCCGCATATAATAATGTCTTTTTGCGCTCTTATAATTTGCAACTTCCTGTAATCCTTGTAACGGTTTAAGGCCTCACTTCTTAACAATTAAACAATTCTTTCAGAATCAGACACACTCATCAAGTCCTCATAGCTGTCAATCGCGGTCTGGAAACTGTATATCTGAATATACAAAGTGAATTATTTATCACATTTATTGTTGACAAGTAATTTTGATGTGATATATTTATAACACAAGTGACAAATATATCACACAGGAGGCATTATGAATAAAAAAGTCAGTATTACAGAATTGATGACAGAAACTGCAGTTCTTACCATTGGTTTGACATTCTACTATTGGTGCTGGGTAAGAACGGATTGGAAAGAATCCTACACGTATATTCAAAATGCTGTCGCAGGAGGGATCATATGTATTATTTTCCTGATATCATACAGAGTCCGGAAATTTCACAAAGAGCCCATCGATGAGCTTGCAAGAGCAAATTTAAAAAGATGTGACTCCATCTGTCTGAAAATATTTGCAGCAGCAATGGTTTTGACTGCATTTATTGGCGGCACATTGGGGCATGTAGCTAATACTGCATCTTTCATGGGCTGGGTTATTATGATTTCGCTGATCATCATTTCCATACTGCGAATTATCATTTTCAAGGTAATGGATCAGAAGGGAGTATGAGGTGGCACTTATTACAAAAATAAAAGAATTCCGTGAAAAAGCAGGATTAACGCAGGCGGATCTCGCGGAGAAAGTTGGTGCCCGGAGGGAGACAATTGTTCATCTGGAAAACGGTAAATATAATCCCTCATTAAAGCTGGCAATGGATATTGCAAGAGTATTTGACGTTACTGTCGAGGAATTATTCACCTTCACAGACGGAGGTAAATAGGTGGTTCCGTTTTCAGGCAAAAAGGGTGGTCGGTAAACGCCGAATCTTTTTTTGAAAAATGTACTCACGAGGCATAGAAAAAGTCCGAAAACCCAGTATTCCGGGTTCCGGACTTTCAATATTTATTCCAGCTCAATGATGAGCTGTTAGTCTTCAACCTTGCGGACGAGGAGATCGTAGGTTCCGTCTTCGTTATCGATGAGCTTCAGAATCTTGTGGCCTTCTTCTTTAATGCTTCTCGGCACGTTCTGCACCGGCTCTCCGTCATTCATATGAACAGAGAGAACCTGACCGTCGTCCAGCTCCTCGAGGGCAACCTTTGCTTTTACAAAAGTAACCGGACAGACTACATCTGTGATGTCTACCGTTTCGTCAACCTGAATTCCGTCGATTTCCTTTGCCATTTGTCTTTCCTCCTGCGGATAAAATATGGATCCTGTGTATCTGTTTCGGATTGTCCGGAATTATTTCTGAAGATCGGTTCTGAGCTTCCAGTCAGAGAGCTCAAGAGGCTCGGATGCTTCTTTTTTTGCGGATTCTTCGCTCTTGGCGAAGGTCTCCCGGATCAACTCGTCGAATTTGTCCTGACCGTATCTGTCGATAGCAAACTGAAGTCGGTCTCCCGGCTGCGCGTTATCGTGGAAGAAGCGGATGACGGTGTCGCAGATCTGGATCAGCTTGTCATGGCTCTCAAAGAACGGTACAAGCTGTCTTCCCTTGTGAAAATGGTTGCCGAACATACCGCCGAAGGACATGATATATCCGGGATGCTCTTCATAGGCATCTGCAGGGCATGCCTTCGCACATCTTCCACAGTTTGTGCATTTGTCACGGTCGATGGTGATTTTACCGTCGGCAAGTGTTATTGCGTTTTCGCGGCAGGCCTTGACGCATACGCCGCAGGCGATGCAGTTGTCCTCGATCCACTCGACGCGCTCGGCTCCCTTGATGCCGATATCATTTTCTTCTGTTTTCAGGCAGTTATTCTGACATCCGGTCACACCGAACTTGAATTTTCCCGGAAGTTCCTTCGCAAAATATCTCTCGTCGATTTCCTGGGCCAGGGCGTAGGTATCTATGCAGGCAGAGGGACAGGTTGCGCTGCCCTGGCATGCAGTGGTGGTACGTACACGCGGGCCGCAGACAGACGGCTGTACGCCGTATTTTGCGAGCTCCGCCTTGATCGCCTCAATATCCTCGAGCTTCATCCACGGGATTTCCAGTGACTGACGGGCTGTGAGATGGACGTATCCGTGGCCGTATTTTTTTGCGACGAGTGAAACGCCTGCCATCTGTTCATCTGTCAGATATCCGCCGGTCACGTGAATACGGAGGGCAAAATAGTTTTTCTGTTTCTGCCTCATCCATCCGCCTTTTTTTAATGTTGCGTAATCTGTAGCCATATTTGACTTGTACCTCCTCGTATCTTCCGAAGTGCCGGAAGCTGTTATTTACACGAACTGTGACCGCCTGACGCATGTGAGATAAAATATGCGGCCGCGGGTTTCCTGTTTTTCCGGTAATCATCCGGAAATGATTTCGAGAGCCTCTGGTGTGGATACGCCGTTTTCCACATGAAAGCTGTGCAGCACCGGATGTTCATTGTCCATCAGCGACAGGATCAGGTAGCTTGCGGTATGGTCGAAGGATGCCAGACGGATATCCTCTGCCGATGAGCGAGACGGCGTTTCCGGGTGGGAGTGCCAGTTGCCGAGGGGCTTCAGATGATGCTTCCGCATATCGACGACTGCCTTCAGATGTTCTCCCGGGTCCAGAGAAAAATGAACATTTGTGTGATCCCGGTTTTCCAGAAGGTATACCTTGCGGATCTCGCGAATCTCAACCTTTGCGTCGGGGTCGGTGTCATCGATATGATCAATCCCGGCAATGAGTCCGCAGGCCTCTTCGGGCCATACGGAGCGCGCGTGGGAAAGCATCTTCTCGTAATCGCTTTTTCTGATTGTAACCTTCAAACCGCAAACCTCCTGCATGTCAAGCCATATCGACAGGCTCTGTCAGAGTAAATACCTGATGAATCGGAAATCTGTGTCTGGGCAAATCTCTGATAAACCGGGAATCTGTGTCTGAGCTAATTATCTTGTGATCTGATCTTTTGTGTCAGGGTATTTCCAGGGATAGGATTATCCGTGCCGGATATTTACCAGAAAACTCAGACATTCCGCGCGGCGGTCAGTTCTGTCCCGGTTTCCACTCGCACTGTGCCTGCTCGTAATCGATGAGCTTTGTGATGGTCGGGTGGTCGGAGCATACCGCGCATCCATCTCCTCGGGGCGGGAGCTTGATTGTGTGGAATTCGCCCTTCAGACCGTCAAAGGTCAGAAGTCTGCCGACCAGCAGGTCTCCGACACCTGTGATATATTTTACTGCTTCGAGTGCCTGCAGGGAACCTATGATTCCACCCATGGCACCGATGACTCCGGCCTGTTTGCAGGTCGGAACGGCGTCCTTCGGAGGCATCTCCTTAAATACACAGCGGTAGCAGGGGCCCTGGTGAGGAACGACTGTCATGAGCTGCCCCTTGAAGCGGATGATTCCCGCGTGAGAAAAGGGCTTATCCGCCATGACGCAGGCATCGTTGATCAGGAATTTTGCGGGAAAATTGTCGGTTCCGTCGATGACAAAATCGTAGTCGCGGATGATGTCCATGATGTTTTTGCTGGTGATGAAGTCATGGTAGGTCTGAACCTCGACGTCCGGGTTGATGGCATTCATGGTTTCCTTTGCGGATTCCACCTTCGGCTTTCCGATGTCATTTGTAGTATGAATGACCTGTCTCTGAAGGTTGGAGAGATCAACATTATCGGCGTCGGCGATGCCGATTTTTCCGACACCGGCAGCAGCGAGATACATGGCTGCCGGTGCTCCGAGTCCGCCTGCACCGATGATCAGAACGCTTCCGTTCAGAAGCTTTTTCTGGCCCTTTACACCGATTTCTTTTAAGATAATATGTCTGGAATAACGCTCCAGCTGCTCATTTGTGAATGGCATTTTCCTTATCCTCCTGTCTTACATGCATCCGCCGCCCATGAAATAGAGGAATTCAACGACATCGCCCTCCTTCAGGTGTGTGGTGTCGAAGTCTGATTTCTGGGCAAACTCTTCGTTTACGGAGACACTTACGTATTCCGGCGTCTCCACGTTCTCCTGGCTGATCAGTTCTGAGATAGTAATGTCGTCCTTTACTTCCTTGGTTTCTCCGGATACTGTGATTTTCATTTTTCTGTACTCCTTATCCTCTTTATTTTTTATCCTTTTTGATCGTGTAGATACCTTGAGTAAACGGTAATCTCTTTTGATGGTGTAAATGTCTTGAGTAAACGTTTTCCCTGTTGAGCATAGTGTAAAAGTCCTGAGTAAACGGTAAGCCATTTGATATTGTAAATACCTTGTACAAACTTTGACTCCCTCGTGTGCTTCAGGATGTGTCGGACATCAGGAATTGCGGATCGCTTCGGTGAAATCGTCGATCAGGTCGTCTATGTTCTCGATTCCTACGCTGACGCGAATGGTGTCATCAAAGACTCCGGCGGATTCCTTCTGCTCTTTTGTACTTCTGATGTAGAGCGTGGAATCGGGATGGATGGCCAGCGTGCGGATATCTCCGATATTACTGGCGATCACCGCGTATTTCAGGCTGTTGAGAATTCGGAAAGCCCGTTCTCTGCTTCCTGTCCGGAAGGTGAGAATGCCGCCGCCGAAGCCCTTGAGCTGTGTGCGGCAAAGGTCTCTGTCAGGGCTGCTCTCAAGCAGCGGATAGTTGACCTTGATTCCATCGATGCCGTTCAGGGCTTCCGCCAGCCTGCTGGCGTTGCTGCAGATTCTCTCCATACGCAGCCCCAGAGTCTCGAGTCCGGCGATGTTCAAAAAGGCATTCGCCGGAGACAGGCAGCTTCCCATATTTTCCCAGATATCTGTGCGCAGGCGGATGGTATAAGCCAGATTTCCAAATTTCCGGTAGCCGTCAAGTGCCCGGAAACGGTCGAAATCCCATTTGAATTTTGCGGAATCTATGATGACACCGCTGATGGCATTCCCGTATCCGTTGATGTATTTGGAGGATGAATGAACCACGATGTCTGCTCCAAGAGAGATCGGATTCACCAGGTAGGGAGTCGCAGTCGTCGAATCCGTCATCAGGGGGATTCCGTGTGCATGCGCAAAATCAGCAACCTTCCGGATATCAAGCACCCGAAGTCCCGGGTTCCCGATCACCTCACTGTAGATCAGCCTTGTGTGACTGGTAATCAGTGGTTCGATTTCTTCCGGGGTGACGTGATTGACAAAATGTGTGGTGATTCCGAACTTTGTAAGGTCCTCGAAGAGGTCGATGGAGCCTCCGTAAAGGCCGCTTCCCGCGATAATCTCATCTCCCGCGCAGAGCATATTCAGCAGAGCAAGGGTAATCGCGGACATGCCGGATGAGCAGGCAATGCATGCATTGCCACCTTCGAGCTCATTGATTCTCTGCTCAAAGGCAGCAACTGTCGGATTGCCTACTCTGCTGTATGCAAAACCGGCGGCTTTGTGCTGAAATACCTTTGCCTGCTCTTCTGCTGTGTCGAATCGGAAAGCAGTTACCTGAGAGATCGGAGGAAGGATTGCGCTGTCAGGATACTTGCGGACAGCTTTTCCATGAAGAAGCCTGGTGTTAAATTCCATTAGTGATCCTCGCCTTTTTATTATACTACAATTCCTATTTATATAGTATGAAATATGTTGAGTAAATTCTACACTTGTTCCGGAATAATGTCAACGGCTGATCGGCATTTTCCGCCGATCAGCCGTTGATTGGCATTTTTCGTCAGGATTTTCGAGGGGATTATGCAGAAAGGGAAAAAATAAGATTGGAAGACGTGCAGTGGGTTTTTTCGAGAGGAGAGGGCACCCGATCCGCGGGACGGTCGGACCGGGTTAACTGATTTACGCGAACAGTGAGCCGCAGCCGAATGCGAAGTATTCGTGTGCGGCGAGCGTCGCGATAGCGAGATAAAACTCGCGCAGCGTGTTTTATCTCGTTCCGGGATCGACGGAGAGATCATCGCCGTCTGCCGCTCCTGTTGCCAGTCTGTCACAGCGCTCGTTCAGTTCGTTGCCGTCATGGCCTCTGACCCAGACGAAGGTTACATTGTGCGGCTTTTTGGCTTCGAGTAGCCGCTTCCAGAGATCGATGTTCTTGACCGGTTCATTCTTTCCTCTCTTCCATCCCTTGCGGATCCAGGAGTCGATCCAGTGCTGATTGAAGGCATTGACAAGATACTGGGAATCGGAATGAAGGGTTACGTCGCAGGGACGCGTGAGGGCCTCAAGTCCTGCGATTGCTGCCATCAGCTCCATCCGGTTGTTGGTTGTTTTTTTGTAGCCGCGGGAGAGCTCCCTCTCGTGAAGCTGTCCCTGACTGTCGACGTACTGCAGAACGCATCCGTATCCGCCAGGACCATCAGGATTTCCGCGAGCGGCACCGTCAGTGTATATTTCTACGTGCATATATCTTCCTCCTGAATTGTGGCAGAGGGCTCTTTGTCAGCCAGGACCAATTGATGTTTCAAGTTGGAATTTACGGGACACCATCTTGTAATATAATTGGTTTGTTTACTTTCTGATCGTTGTAGTAGTGAATCCGCGTTGCGGCGGGGCAGCGGCTGCGCGTATGCGGTATGCGAAAAAACCGCAGATCATACATGATCGGCGCAGCCGGATGCGCGAGCATTTCTTTTTGATGCAGCTGCCGGATTTTACAGATCGCTTTCGATCTCGTCCCGGCGTGTTTTCGCGTAAGCCTCGAAGGTGTCCAGTGTATACTGGATGATATCATCGGTATGAGCCAGGGAGAGGAACATAGCTTCGAACTGAGATGGAGCCACGTTGATGTCATGCTCCAGCATGAAGCGGAAGTAACGGGCGAATTCCCCGGTATCTGCTGTTTTGGCGATGGAATAATTGGTAACCTCCGCATCGGTGAAGAAGACAGAACCCAGTGAGCCGATATGGTTTACGGTCGCCGGAAGCTCATAGCGGCGGATGATTTCCTTCATTCCTTCATACAGTTTGTCTGCGTTGGCGGAGAGAACGGCATAATCCCCGCGGTTTTCGTAGAGAATCTTCAGCTGGGCAAGTCCCGCCGCCATTGCTACCGGGTTGCCTGAAAGAGTGCCTGCCTGGTATACCGGACCGAGCGGGGCAACCATTTTCATGATGTCTCTTCTGCCGCCGTATGCACCTACCGGCATACCGCCTCCGATGATTTTGCCGTAGGTCACGAGGTCGGGGGTGATTCCAAACAATTCTGCTGCTCCGCCGAACGCGAGTCGGAATCCGGTGATTACCTCATCGAAGATCAGGAGTGCATGGTATTTGGTGCAGAGCTCGCGGAGCCCCTGCAGAAAGCCCGGCTGCGGAGGAACAACGCCCATATTTGCGGCGACAGGCTCGACGATGACACAGGCGATCTCATCTTTGTTTGCCTTGAAAAGCTCTTCAACACTCGCAATATCATTGTAGACCGCACTGAGGGTGTCCTGCGTGCAGCCTTCCGGAACACCGGCGCTGCCGGGGATACCCTGTGTCATCAGTCCGGAACCGGCGTCCACGAGAAGACAGTCACTGTGACCGTGGTAGTTGCCGGCGAATTTGATGACCTTGTTTTTGCCGGTGTACCCTCTGGCAAGGCGGATGGCGCTCATGACAGCCTCTGTGCCGGAGTTCACCATGCGGATCATGTCAACGTGAGGAATCCGCTCACAGATATATTCCGCGATTTCCACCTCAAGCTCCGTCGGGGTGCCAAAACTGAGGCCGTTCTCCGCGGTGCGGACGACCGCGTCAAGGACTTCGCTGTTGTTGTGCCCGAGGATCATCGGACCCCAGGAGCAGATGTAGTCGATATATTTGTTGCCATCCACATCAAAAATATACGGGCCGGTGGAACCCTGGATAAATCTGGGGGTCATCCCGACATTCTGCCAGGAGCGTACCGGAGAGTTTACGCCTCCGGGAATCACTTTCTGTGCCCGCTCCATCAGAACTTCGGAGCGGTTCTTCTTTTGTTCTGCCATGATGATTCATCCTTTCTTGTTGATAAATCTGCGGACGCCTTCTTCCGGTGCCATGCAGAAGGTTATCGATCATTCAGCGGATCAGCCGATGACGCCTTCGTCGATGAGACGGGCGATCCGTTCCGCATAATAGGTGATGTAGATCTGTGCGCCGGCGCGGAAGGCGGATACGGCCATTTCGCCGACGATGCGGTCTTCATCGATCCATCCGTTCTGTGCAGCTGCCTTGACCATGGCATATTCGCCGCTGACACTGTAACAGGCAACCGGAACATTTACGACGTCGTGTACTTTCGTCAGGACATCGAGGAACGACATAGCCGGTTTCACCATGACGATGTCCGCACCCTCTTCCACATCGGTGAGAGCCTCCTTGATGCCCTCGCGTACGTTGTGGAAGTCCATCTGATAGGTCTTGCGGTCTCCGAATTTCGGCGCGGAATCCGCGGCGTCACGGAAGGGACCGTAGAAGGCGGAAGCGTATTTTACCGCATAGGACATGATCGGTACTCTGGAATAGCCGTTTTCATCCAGCTTTCTGCGGATAGCCAGTACCCGTCCATCCATCATGTCAGATGGTGCAACCATGTCCGCACCTGCTTCCGCGTGAGAAAGAGCGGTTTTTGCGAGAAGTTCAAGCGTTGGATCATTGTCCACGTCGTTTCCGTTCAGGACGCCGCAGTGGCCGTGCGAGGTGTACTCGCACATGCAGACGTCCGTGATATAATACATATCCGGTACAGCCTTCTTCGCTGCTCGGAGGGCTCTCTGGACAATTCCGTTGCTGTCATAGGCTCCGGAGCCAATTTCGTCCTTCTGATCGGGAATGCCGAAGATCATGACGGAGGAGACACCATGAGCGAGGAGCTCTTTCAGCTTCACAATAAAGGTGTCGATGCTGTAGCGGTACTGGCCGGGCATGGAAGGAATTTCTTCTGTGATACCCTCTCCTTCCATGACAAAAATCGGATATACCAGAGAGGACTTGTCAAGTCTGGTTTCACGCACCATTTTGCGGATGACTGAATTTTCGCGCAGACGGCGCGGTCTTTTTATCATTTCCATTGCAATTGCCTCTTTTCTTGTTTATTCAATCGTATCATAGCACGCTTCTGAAGCGGTTGCCAGTGTGTCAGAGAATTCTGTGGACATGGGCCCTTATGCCGGAGTGTCAGCCGTTGTGCCTGCAGGTGTGAACATCTTTCACTGCGGATAGTCGAATTTGTTCGTTAGTTGTTGTGCCTGCAGGTGAGTGCGGCTTTCACTATGGATATCCAGAGGCTGTCCTTTGCCGGAGCGTCAGCCGTTCTGTCTGTAGTGATCGTGTATCCGGATGATCAGTTCCAGAAGGCTGTCAATGGTCGCTTTATCAGCGCAGAAGGTCTCCATCCCGGCGGCGTCAGCGGCAGCCTGTGTCTGCCTTCCGATGCAGGCGGCTTTTACAAGGCTCATGTCGAGGTCGGGATTTGCGGCGAGGAACGCCTTGACGCCGGAGGAGCTGGTGAAGGCGGCACAGTCGATCTCACCATGTTCGAAGAGCTCTGTTTCGTTTACGGCTTCGGACTTAAGGGGTACGGTGTGATAGGTGGGAATGTCGTCGACAGCAAAGTCCTTCAGTTTTTCAAGGATTGCCTTGCTGCCGATTTCCGCCCTCGGCAGCAGAATCCGGTCATCCGGATCTGCCTTGCGGGCGATCCATTCTCCGAGAGCTTCCCCGTCATAGCGCGGAGGTATCAGGTCGGGGATCAGTCCGTATTTTCCGAGCTCATTAGCCGTGCCCTTTCCGATGGAGGCGATTTTTAAACCGGCGAGATTCCGGATGTCTACTTCTGAGGTGCGCATCTGATCGAAGAAGATTTTAACGCCGCTGGGACTGGTAAAGGCGATCCATTGATAGTCCCGAAGGTTCTGGATGGCGTGGATCAGCTTCAGATTGTTTTCAATCGGAACGGTCGCGATGGACGGAACCTCAAGGACGTCAGCACCCTGCGCTCTGAGCTTTGCGGCCATCTCGGAGGAGAGACCTCTTGGACGCGTCACAAGAACCCGGAAGCCGGACAGCGGAAGCTTCTCATACCATTCGAAGGTATCCGCCAGCGCGCAGACCTTGCCGATCACAATGATAGCCGGTGTCTCCACACCCTGCTTTTTTACTTCATCCGGGAGTGTGGAGACGGTGGCGATGATTCTCTTCTGGCGTGCCGTGGTGCCTTTCTGGAGAACCGCTGCCGGCATGTCCGGTTCCATTCCGGCATCCAGAAGTCCCTTGCAGATATCATTGAGGGAGGCGATTCCCATGAGAAAAACGAGGGTTCCCTTTGTCTGAACGAGGGCATGGAAATCGATGTCATAGACATCGCCGGCTTTTTTGTGTCCGGTGATGATATGAAGGGACGAGGTGAAATCTCTGTGCGTGACCGGAATGCCATTGTACGAGGGAACCGCGATCGGCGAGGTGATGCCGGGGACGACCTCAAAGGGGATGCCGTTCTCTGCCAGGAGCTCCAGTTCCTCTCCGCCTCTTCCGAAAAGGAAGGGATCTCCCCCCTTCAGGCGGACCACCCGGTTTCCCTTCTGCGCTTCTTCCAGAATCAGCTCATTCATCTTCCACTGAGGCATGGTGTGGTGGCTGGACCTTTTCCCGACATTGATGGTGCGCGCGGTGTCGGGAATCATGGCAAGCACGCCGGGACCCACGAGGCTGTCGTACAGCACTACATCTGCATTCTGAAGGACTTCTTTTCCCTTGATTGTGAACAGGCCCTGATCTCCGGGACCGGCTCCTACGAGCCATACTTTACCTTTCTTCATTTCTTGATTCCGTACCTTTCTTGCGATTGTGTCTTTCCATATCTGCGATTTTCCTGGATCTGTGATGTTCGCGGATCTGCGCCTGAAGTCCGTGGTGTTATATTTTCAGATCTCTGCCTGTAATTTCTGAGCGAGAGCGATGCCAAGAGCGGCTGAATCGCCGGCGCGCGCAGCAGCGAAACCGGTGGAATACCTGCCGGTCTCTTCGCTGTAGTACAATCCGCGGAGGTAGATCAGTTTCTGACTTCCGCTTGCGGCTTTTTCGGGATTCATGCCTGCTTCAGGGGTGTGAAAAAGCTCAGGCGCCTTGTTCCCGAGGGCTTTCCGAAAAGCGTCTTCGTTCGCGTAGACAGTGGCGTGAGCAGCGATGGGCGAGGAACAGCCTCCGTTCAGATAACGGACGAACGCCCGCTCGCAGGTTGCGGCATAGAAGGAATTCTCGTCTGCAAAATCGTCAAATACAGAGGAGTCCTCTCCTCTTCTGCCCTGTACAGCCAGTATGGCCTGGCCGGCAGAGGGAATCACCTCATCGACCGAAAAATAACGGCTGATCCGGTCCTGCATACCGAGACGTTTCATGCCTGCGGCGGCGAGTACGATGGCGCCGTACTGTCCGTCGTCGAGCTTTCGGAGGCGGGTCTGAAGATTGCCGCGCACGCTCTGGAAGACGGCACCCGGGAACAGCTTTTTCAGCTGCAGGATTCTTCGGAGCGAGGAGGTTCCGATCGGTTTTGTGAGATCCGGCTCTGTCTGACCTTTCGGAAGGACGAGCACATCCCTGGGGTCTTCCCGCCTTGAATAAGCGACGACCGGAAGCTCATCCGGTACTTCCATGGGAAGATCCTTGAGGCTGTGAACCGAGTAGTCGCTCCGATGTTCCAGGAGAGCCCTGTCGAGCTCCTTGACGAAGAGCCCCTTTCCGCCGATCTGGTCGAGACGGCGGTCGAGGATTTTATCTCCGGTCGTCTTCATGGTCAGAAGTTCGGTATCCAGCTCCGGATGAGCCTTGTTCAGATATTGAATAACGAGATTGCTCTGTACCACCGCGAGAGTACTCTCACGGCTTCCTATTATTAATTTTCGTTTCTTCATAATTGGATGCTCTTTCATGACATATATCAGATGTTTGAATATGATGGATATACATGGCCGGCGCAGTATGCGCCTGCTCGCCGCCCTCGTACCGATGGCAAATAACGAACTTACCGGTTCTCGTCCCGGTGGCGAAAGAACGGACATGGCGGTTCTCATGCCGGTGGCGGAAGAACGGACATGGCGGTTCTCATGCCGGTGGCGGAAGAACGGACATGGCGGTTCTCATGCCGGTGGCGGAAGAACGGACTTACCGGTCAGCCGTGTCATCGGAATAGAGGGAGGTCTTACATTCCAGAACCTCTTCTACCCGCTGACGGACAGCCTTGACACGGTGATGGTCCGTGCCTCCTGCGTTGATGCCGACGACGATGCCGTCCTTCTGTACAACGCTTGGAAAGTAAAAATCGCATTTGTTCTTGTCGCTGCAGTCATTGACCATGATTCCGAGACACTTGCAGGCGACATAGATGTCGTTGTTCAGATCAGGGTCATCGGTGCAGGCAAGTACAAGGTCCGCATCCATAATATCGGTGCGTTCATAGGATTTCGCAATCCAGGTGACCGGTGCCTGCTGCGTATCGGAAGTGATCCGGCTGATGGCATCGGTGACTTCCGGCGCTATCACGGTGATGCTGCCGACAAAGCGGGACAGGGTAAGAATCCGGCGCTCCGCAATGGATCCACCGCCGACGACGACAACTTTTTTTTCGGATAAATCAAGAAATACCGGAAAAAATGGTTTTCCCTGAGAGGTGCTCATGAGTTCTCATCCTCCTTTTCAAAAACCTTCTCCATCCCTGCGACACATTCCCGGAATTCATGGTCGGGCAGATGGTCCTGAAGGTCAAAGATCAGCTTGGCAATTACTTTTCCGACGGCACGATCCATGTCTCCGTTAAGCACCATCTGCTCATCTCCGGTGAGGGGAAGCCTTCGGATGATCTTTCGCATCCGGAGGTTGTAGTCCTCCACCGCCTGATCCTTGATCCGGTGAATCCTCGGCACAAGATCGCGGTCATTCATCCAGAACCAGAACTCGTTTTCTTCTTCGGCAAGGATTTCCCGCGCCTGCCGATACGCAGCCCGGTTGGCTTCATTTTCGGGGTCCGCATCCGAATGAAAGTCATCAATATTGTAGAGCGTGAAGCTCTTCAGATGAGAAATGCGGGGATCGATGTCCTGAGGGATCGCGAAATCGATCAGAATGATCGGGTGGTCCGGGTGCATGCCCAGAAGATCATCATATTCAATGGTGAGGTGGGGACTGGTTGTGGCGCTGACTACGAGGTCGCACTCCGGAAGATACTGCATGCGGTCGCCGTAATTGATGCGGCTGCATCCTGAAGGGATTTCCACATGTCCGCGGTGATACTGGCGGACCGTTACCGTGACATTGGCTCCGTTTTTGACAAGAGTATTGGCGGCGATTTTTCCGTATTCGCCATTTCCGATGACCATACAGTTCGCGCCTTTGAAGTTGAATCGCTGTTCCTTCAGCATGGATACGGCCTGCTCGATGGCAGTGGAATCGGCATGGGTGAAGGTCACGCTTGTCTTGACTTTCTTCGCGGCAGTGACGGCCATCCGGAACAGAACTTCGATGACGCTGTCGGTAAAATAGTTCTCCCGGGCAAAGGCGAGGGAGGATTTGACCTGAGTGAGAATCTGGTCCTCCGCGAGGATAGCGGATTTTAATCCGCAGGTGAGAGCAAAGAGATGCTCCACAGCTTCCTCATCGGTGCGTCCCTGAAAATAGCCGCGGTATCTCTCCTCGTTCACATCCTTGAACAGGCAGATCTCATGGAGAAGGTTGTCCGGCTCTTCGCGGTCCGTGCTGACCCACAGCTCCATCCGGTTGCATGTGGACAAAAGCAGTACGCCGTTTGCTTTCAGATCTATCTGGATCTGTGTCATGAATTGTATACTCTCCTCTTTTGTAAAGGAGAAAAAGGACCTGACATTGACGGGTGCCAGTGTATGGTCCGTTCCGACCATCTGAATCATAACTTACCTCACTTACTTACCAAGGGCATGCCGGATCAGCAGGCGGCGAATCGCCTCTGATTCGCCGAGACCCTGCAGGACACAGGTGACCTCATACCCGGCGCTTTCAAGCCGGGACTTCCAGGAATCCGGCTGGTTTCCGGCCATGTCGACGATCACATGATTTCCCGCAGTCATCAGAAATGGCATCAGGATGAGATGATGGATGTGGCGTCCGTTTTTGGCAGCTGTCTGCAGTTCAGAGAGCACATGATCAAATCCGATTTCCGGGGAATCGATGGTGCCAAGCATGATGTTTTGAAGCCCCCGCTTCTCAAGTTCCCGATCAAGCGTGGAATAGATTCCGCCGAGTCCGTAGGTGGTTCCGTGCCCCATGAGGATGACGGCTTCGTCGTCTTCGCGGCCGGGAAAGCTGTCTGTCAGAAAGCGGATGATGTCGTCCAGATCCGCACCGGAGCTGAGAAGTGGCCTGGCGATGCGGACTTTTTCAAACTTAGCGGATGCAGAGGAATTCCCGGCTTTCGTTTTTTCCCCTTTCTGAATATCCGCGAACCGGGCGCAGAGATCTCTATACTCCTTTCCCTCGAATACGAATGCGGGGAGTACGAGCACATCCCGGATTCCATCGCGAAGCATCCGTGCAATGGCCTCTTCTGTGCTGGCTGCCGGCGTGCGGCCGGAGGATAACAGACGTTTCCGGATAAAGGCACTTGTCCAGGCGCGGTAAAGAGTTCTGTCAGAGAAAAAAGCTGCGGCCTCTGTCTCGAGAGCGCCGATCGATCTTCTCTGACTGTCTTCCTGGAGAGTGCCGAAGCTTGCAACAAGGATCGCTTTATCAGACATTGTATTTCCTTTCCGGCGGAGGCGCCTTACAGGTTTTTCTTTTTGTAAATAAACAGGACGGAGAGCAGGGTGAAGGCTGCCTGATAGACCAGCAGAATGACAACCCCGCCCCAGCCCGGATCGATTCCGGCTGAAATACTCCGGATCATGTTGCTCGCCTGGGACAGCGGGAGAAATCCCACAAAATACCGGAAAGCGGCAGGCATCTGATCCGTCGAGAAGAAGGTATTGCACAGAAACGACATGGGAACGATGATGTAGGCGTTGTATCTCGGCGCGTCCGAGTAGCTTTTGGCCAGAAAGGACAGAACCAGTGCCATCGTGGAAAATACCATGCCGTTCAGGAACATGATCAGGAAGGATTTCCAGTTGAAGATGAGTCCCGTCCGGATCGACATTGTGAGAAGCAGGATGATGCAGGATGCGTACATCCCGCGGAGCGCGCCGCCGATAATCTGTCCCGCGATGAACTGCCACAGGGGCGTCGGCGAAATCATTACCTGATCGAGTGCTTTCTCATATAGCCGCTGAACGCTCATGTTCTGAGCCACCGCGCTGAAGCTTCCGGTCATGGTGGACATGGCTACGATGCCGGGAATCAGGTAGTTGAGGTACGGCTCTCCGTGCGAGGTTGCCTGTATGCCGAGGCCGAAAATAATCAGATACATCAGGGGCGAGATCATGGATGCCAGTGTGATCTTGAAAAAATCCCGCTTGAACTCCGCCCATTTTTCCCATAATACGGTAATTATTCCCATTCGTTCTTTCCTGTCTGTTTGTACGCCCGCTTTGATATCGTTGTCGGTGTTATAAGGAAATTCATTCGTTCCCTTCTGTCCGTCCTGCTGCGAAGCGGGTCGGTCTGTCTGATCATACGCCCGCGGAGACGGTTTACAGAGGAGAACTGCGCCTGCAGTTTTGCCGGAAGGGCATTGCGTCACCGCTGTGATCATCTGCGAATGCGGTTCCCGATGCGTTCCACAAAAGCATCCTCAAGGGTGGTTCTGCGAAGAGATGCCGTAGCGTCCGGATCGAGTCCATCCAGATAATCAATCGCTGCCCTTCTGTCGGAGAAGAACCGGCTCTTCTGTCCCTCATCGGTGGCTTCATCGACAGCGTATTTTCCAAGGGAAAGGATGAGATTTGAGGGAGTGTCAACAACGTCCAGTTTGCCTTTGTGAAGAAAGGCAACCCGGTCGCAGAGCGCCTCTGCTTCCTCGATATAATGCGTGGTCAGGATAATTGTGATGTTCTGGCGCTGCAGCTTCCTCAGAAGTTCCCACATCTGCCGTCTCGCAAAAGCGTCCATGCCTGCGGTGGGTTCGTCGAGAAGGATGATTCCGGGATCCGTCATCAGCGCCCGGCAGATCATCAGCTTGCGTTTCATGCCGCCGGACAGATGCCGGACTATGCGCCTGCGGTAGTCGATGAGACCTGCGAATTCGAGCAGCTCGTCGGTTTTACGGCGAATGACCTTGCGGGGCATATAGTAGAGCCGGCCCTGATATTCCATTACCTCATCCATGGTCATGTCCTGACGCATGGAGTATTCCTGGGTGACGATGGAAAGCTTTCGTTTCTGCGCCGAGGATTTGCGGGTGACCTTTCCGCCGTCGATCAGAACCTCTCCCTCGGTAGGAAGAAGGACCGTCGAGATCATGCTGATGGTCGTTGTCTTACCGGCGCCGTTGGAGCCGAGAAGACCGAAAAATTCCCCGGTATTTATCGTCAGATTGAGATGGTCCACGGCAGTGAAGTCATCAAATTTTTTTGTGAGATTTTGTAATTCGATCATTTCGTATATCCGATATTTCTGATTATCCGGCTGCTGAAAAATCGTCCGGAGAGTACCGTTTCACATTGCTATTGGTGCGGAGAATGTCGCTTTGTAATGCTCTTTGGCTCGGAGAGCGTCGCATCACACTGTTTTAGGTGCTGAGAGCGACGGTTCCGTCCCGTTCGCACGGCTCAGCGATACCTTGTCTTCCGGGTGAGAAAGCTGAGGACAGCGCCGGCCAGGATGATAAACAGGGCGACAATGAGTACCCGCCTCGTCGCAATTTGTGGAACGAGATTCCTGCTTCCGATCGTGTCCGCATAGAAGGTGAGCTGATAGCTGATTTCCACAGGATCCCCCATGGCGGTTGTGTCGGCAATCACCGGTACGGGCGCGTCCATGGAGGTGATCGGAATGATAAAGGTCGAGGTTCCGCCGTCTTTGGTGTTGTTCTGGTATTTGACGCCGTCAACAATCATGTAGTCGTAGTAGGTGCTGCTCCAGTAAAGCTTAGCGTATGCCTTTCCGTTCCGTATGATCAGAAGGGTGGGCGAGGTGACGCTTGCTCTTCCGCTTCCGCCGGTCATATTGACCTCGATGGAATACTCGCCGTCTTTCCGGTCAACCGCTACGGCATTCCCGCTTTCGGCGGGAGCGTCCGACGAGGATCCGGCAGAGGAAGCCGAGACTGAGGACAGGCTTTCGCCTGTGTCAGCGGGAACATCTGCGGAAGGCTCTTTGTCTGTGGAAGTGCTCTCTGAAGAAGAACCGGCAGTCTCAGAAGTGTCTCGTTTGGCTTTAGCGAGATCGCTGGCTGCGTCAAGCTTATCCGTGTCGTAGCCGATTGCCTTCAGCCCGTCCTCGATGGCATCGAAGTCCGGCAAAGTTACGTGAAGGCTCGATGCGGGAAGAGAGGTCGCGTCAAACAGGATTGTCCGGTCGTACCATTTGTTCTTCCGTGTGCTGAAGGACGCAATGGAAATCTGCTTATCCAGCGCGTCCACCGGAATCGTGAAGGAGGCATAGCCTTCTTTATCCTCAGTGATTTCAATATAATCAGAGGCGTCGGCTTTGGCGGCTTCTTTCCCGGTTCCGTTATAGATCAGCGAGTAGGAAAAGGTATCAAGCTGGATGGCTGCGGTCATTTTGCCGTCTTTGACCGTCAGTTTGCAGGAGTCAATCCGGAAAAACTGTGAGCTGACATCGACGTCGATATCGTAGGTGCCATCATTGACATCGCTTCCTCTGATCGGTGTCATTCCGTATCGGCCGACAGGCCTGGTGGAAACGGTCTCTCCGCTTCCCGCCACGTCGCTGTGTTCCTGATCAGCGAAAACAGATATGGGGCCGAACGATGCGGCTGCGGTCATCAGAACCAGAAAGAGGACGGGAAGTACCCTTCGCAGGTTGTTTTTTAATGGAAGCTTCTTCATTTTTCCTTTGCGACGATCAGTGAAAAATATCCCGCGTCATCGGGAATCTCATCCAGAGAACGGTAGATCTTCTGCCCCGGCATGCCGCAGTTCTCGACCATCTCAACCTTTTTGCCCGAGGCACGGAGATTTTCCTTGACGGCGTCCATATGGCTGCCAGATTTCATCAGCACGTAGGTGCCGGGCTGGTCGAGGGGAACATCCAGCTTATGTACCGCGGGAATGATGTGAAGCTGCTCCGTCCACTCCGTGAGCGGTATGTTCAGGGTGGCGGCAGCGGCGCAGAACGAGGTGATTCCGCTGACGAGGGCGGTCTCATATCCGTCCGCCTCTACGATTTCCTGTACATAAGAGAAAGTAGAGTAAATCGTGGGATCCCCGAGAGTGATAAAGACGACATTTTTTCCCTCGTCGAGAACCTTTTCGATCTGACGGGCACCCTTTTTGTGATTCTCAATTTGTTCGGCCTTGTTCATGACCATCGGCATGAAGATCGGCATCAGCGTTTTGTCTGCGATTTCCGGGACCGCCTGCACCGCGATTTTATACGCGACAGTATCCTTCACAGATTCACCGGGAGCAGCGATGACCTCGTTTTCGCGGAGGATACGACAAGCCTTCAGCGTCATTAATTCCGGATCTCCGGGTCCGACTCCAATTCCAAATAATATTCCTGACATTATAAATTTCTCCTTAGACAAAAATAAAAGCCGTTTCCGGTAGGGGAAACGACCTGCGTGGGACACAAGCACAGTCAATCGCTATGTTCTGCAATCATCCATCCGTCGTGTCATTTGCAGTGCCGTATGCGGGTGCTCTGGCTTGTATCAGAACGATACTCACAGTTGCGGGACAGCGCAGGATTCGCACCTGCTTCCCCCTTCACATACAGTCAGAATTTGTGTTTCAAAATCTTCCGTGTGTATCCACTATTATAGTTTAACGATGTGGTATATGCAAGGTAAGATTTTGGAATTGTCAGATCTACATCGCCGTTAACCGGGCATAGCTGTATAATCCCTGCTATTCGAGACAATGATAAATATGATGAATGAGAGCTGTTCACATTCCATGTCTTCACGCTGCGGTGGAAACAGTATGGATAATAAGATCTACGATTCCTCGCGGCGGTAAAGCTCTTTGAAGAAGCAGGAATAGCTTCCGGTGTGGCAGGCAGCTCCTATCTGCTCTACCTTTGCCAGAAGGGTGTCGTTGTCACAGTCCAGGGTAAGGGACTGAACATACTGGAAATGTCCGGATGTCAGTCCTTTGATCCACAGCTCCTGCCTGCTCCGACTCCAGTATGTCATGCGTCCGCTCTCCAGCGTCTTCTGGAAGGACTCCTCGTTCATATAGGCGAGCATAAGAACTTCTCCGGTGCGGCAGTCCTGCACGATGCAGGGGACAAGGCCGCTCTCATTGAGTTTGAAGTCCTTCCAGGCAAGGCTGCACTTCTGTGTATTGGTCTTTGCTTTTTCTTCCTGATTTTGTATCATCAGCTGCGTCCTTTCCAAATTTTGCGGATTCATGATATGCGCGGGCAGTGAGCCACATCCGCTCACACAAAGTGTGAAGCGGTGGGGCGAACGCCGCGACAGACCGACGAAGTCGGTCACCTGTAGGATTGCAGGAGTGCGAAGCACGGAGCAATCCGTAGCTTATACAGTATGTGGCACGACTTATCGTATGAGGTTTATTTTAAAACCGGGCCGGATATTCGAACTTCCGGTTTACGGGCAGAGGATCAGAGGCTTCCCTTCGTGGACAGGACGTCTGTGATTCTTGAATCCGGAGAGGTGGCCTGATCGAGAGATTTTGCGAAGGACTTGAACAGTGCCTCTGCCTTGTGATGATCGTTTTCGCCGTACATGACCTTCATGTGAAGATTCATTTCCGCAGAGTAGGAAATCGCGTAAAAGAATTCCCGGACCATCTGTGTGCTCATGTCTCCCATTCTGTCCGTGGTGAAGTCTGCGTCATATACGAAATAGGGACGGCCGGAAAGATCGATGGCAGTGAGCACAAGGGTTTCATCCATCGGAAGGATACAGCTTCCGAAACGGCGGATGCCCTTCTTGTCTCCGCAAGCCTGCCGAATGGCAGTGCCGAGTACAATGCCGGTATCCTCGATGGTGTGATGATCGTCAACATTCAGATCGCCCTTTACGTGAATGGTCAGATCGAAGAGACCGTGACGGGCAAAGCCGTCCAGCATATGGTTGAAAAAACCTACGCCGGTATCCAGGTCTGTTTTTCCGGTGCCGTCCAGGTTGATGGTGACGGTGATCTGCGTCTCCTTTGTATTGCGCTTTACGGTAGCTGTTCTGCTCATGGTTCAGTCCTCGTCATTTTCAAAGCGGACCGCAATGGAATTTGCATGTGCGGTGAGCTGCTCACATTTTGCAAACTGTTCAATATCCTTGTGAATCTCCTTGAGGGCCTCTCTTGAATAATGGATGATGCTGGATTTCTTGACAAAATCATCCACACTGAGAGGCGAGAAGAATCTGGCTGTTCCGCTCGTCGGGAGAATGTGGTTCGGTCCGGCAAAATAGTCGCCGAGCGGTTCACTGCTGTATTCACCAATAAAGATGGCGCCGGCGTTGCGGATCTTTGTCATAACCTCGAAGGCGTCTCTCATGACGATTTCCAGATGTTCCGGTGCGAATTCATTTGCCGCGTCGATTGCCTCCTGTCTGTTTCGTGCCACAAGAATCCGTCCGAAATTGTCTAAGGATTTCTGAATAATCTCACGTCTGGACAGGATCTTGAGAAATCCGTCAACTTCAGCGCTGACCTTCCGGGCGAGATCTTCACTTGTGGTAACGAGAACGGCGGAGGCCATCTCATCGTGTTCCGCCTGGGACAGAAGGTCTGCGGCGACGTATCTGGGATTTGCGGTCTCATCTGCGAGAACCAGGATTTCGGAGGGACCGGCGACAGAATCGATGCTTACATTGCCGTATACTGCTTTCTTTGCAAGTGCGACAAAAATATTGCCTGGACCGACGATTTTATCTACTTTCGGGATGCTCTCCGTGCCGAAGGCAAGCGCGGCAATCGCCTGTGCTCCGCCCACCTTGAAGATCCTGTCAGCTCCAGCCTCATTGGCGGCAACAAGGACAACAGGATTTACTTTTCCCTGGGCACTGCAGGGGGTTGTCATGATGACCTCTTCGACACCCGCAACCTTGGCGGGGACGATGTTCATCAGTACGGATGAAGGATATGCTGCTTTTCCGCCGGGTACATAGACTCCGACTCTCTGCATGGGCGTGATTTTCTGCCCGAGAATGGTTCCTTTTTCTGTGGTCGTGATCCAGCTGTTCTGCTTCTGCTTCTCGTGGAAGGCACGGATATTTACGAGTGCCTTGCGGACAACGTCGAGGAGTTCCGGGGGCACCTCCTTGTATGCGGCCCGGATTTCTTCCTCTGTTACCTGGAAATTGCTGCCGGTGATCTCTGCGCGGTCGAATTTTTTTGTGTATTCAAAAACCGCCTCGTCGCCGCGAGCCTTGATGTCCTCGATGATGGAGCGGACGGTGGCTTCCTGTGCTCCAAAGGTGGAAGGACTTCTCTGGAGGATGTTTTTCTGTACTTCCTTTTTGTTTTCTTCACTGAGTTCAACGATTTTCATTTTCTTATCTCCTGCAGTGTTCATGCTGCCTGCCGCAGCCTTGTATTTCAGTTGCATTGTCAGATGATTTCAGCAGTCCGGATCACGCGTGCTCCTGAGGGGGACCATGCTGATCGGGCGAACCATGCCTGTTCCTGCGCGCGGGCTGTGTTGATTCGGTGTACTATGCCTGTTCCTGCGTGCGGACTGCCTTGATTCTGCGGATCAGGTCCGTGATTCGCATGTTGTCCATTTTCATGCTGACCGGGTTCACGACCATTCTTGCGGAGAGCGGGCATACCTCTTCGAGAACCTGAAGACCATTTTCTCTCAGGGTGGTTCCGGTCTCAACAATATCAACGATCACCTCAGACAGCCCTACGATGGGCGCCAGCTCGATGGATCCGTTCAGCTTGATGATTTCCATGTTCTGATTCTTTTTATTGTAAAAATAGTCCTTGGCGATGTTCGGATACTTCGTTGCCACGCGGATCAGCTGGTTGTGGTCGAGGTATTCTCTTGCGGATGCCGGGCCGCAGACACACATCCTGCATTTCCCGTAGCCAAGATCAAGAACTTCATAGATCTTCCGGTTCTCTTCCATTATGGTGTCCTTGCCGACGATGCCGATATCGGCCGCGCCGTACTCGACATAGGTGGGGACATCCGGGCCTTTTGCCAGGAAGAAACGCAGACCGTACTGTTCGTTGGTGAAGATCAGCTTGCGGGTGCTCTTGTCCTTCATCTCATCGCAGCTGATGCCGAGCTTTTCAAGCGTGGCCATGGTCTGTTCCGCCAGACGTCCTTTTGTGAGCGCAAAGGTAAGATATCTCATTGTGCCTGTCCTCCGTTTCCGCCAAAGGGATAGATTCTTTCGGTACTGCCGTTCGAGAGATTGATCGCGTAGACCTCATCCATCGAGCGGAAATAGATGATGCCGCCGAACTGATTGCGCATACCGTATCTGCGGTAATCGTCCAGGACCTTTCCGTATTCAAACCTTACACAGGCGACATCGAGGCCATTGGCTCTCCGGGAACCTGCATAATGAATGGCCATCTCCTCCAGCTCCGCCGGGTAAAGAATCATTGTCTTGATATCTTCTACGGGAAGGGAGATCTTCTGCCGCTCTATGGCGTTCAGAAGGGAGTCAATCTCCGTGGCAAAACCGACGGCAGCGCATTTCTTTCCGAAGTGCTCAATAAGCCGATTGTACCGGCCTCCCTTGATCAGCGCGTCACCTGAGCCATATGTATACGCCTGGAAGATGATCCCTGTGTAATACCGGTATTCGGTTACCAGACCGAAGTCAAAGGTAACGTAATTTTCACAGCCGTACATCTTCAGGAAATGATAGATCCGTTCCAGCCGGTCGACCGCGGCACGGCAGCTTCGGTTTCCGGTCAGTGTTCTCGCCTGTTCCAGGACTTCCTCGCTGCCGAAGAGACCGGGCATCTCAACCAGAGCTTTTTTCAGATCCGGCCGGATGTTCAGGTGATCGATCAGTTCCTCCGCGCCGAAGCGGTTCTGCGCGGCAAGGAGGTTTCTGAGCTCCTGCAGAGAATCCTCGCTCATGCCGGCTTCCTCCGCCAGGGCATTGAAATAATCCACGTGGCCCATGCTGACCTGAAAATTCTCCAGCCCCGCCCTGCGCATGGTGGATACCACAAGGGCAATGATCTCCGCGTCGGCTTCGGCGCTGTCATCGTTCATAAATTCCACACCCATCTGCGTGCTCTCATTCAGGCTTCCGTGGTAGGAATGATTGTTGCGGTAAATGCTTCCGTGATAGCACAGCCGGAGCGGCATCTCCTCTTCGCCGAAATACATGGCAACGGCGCGGGCAACGGAAGGCGTGAAATCCGAGCGCAGCACCAGAGTGTTGCCGTCGCGGTCGAAGAATTTATAGAGATCGCGGGAGGGAGTCGTACCGACTTCCTTTGCAAAGACGTCGAAGAATTCAAACCCCGGGGTCTCGATCGACTGATATCCGTAGGAATGATAGAGCTTCTCGATCTGTCTCTCCAGATATCTCTTCCGGTCGCATTCACGGCCGAATATGTCACGGACACCCTCGGGGGTGTGGATTAATTTTTTCATGGCGTTCTCCTGTTTGTCTGAACGGTTAAGATTGTTCTTCAGATGTTTTTTATTCGTCACTTTAGTATGCTACCATACTACTACGCTAAATACAAGGAATAATTGTGAGGGAGTTCATGTGCGTCGCTTTTGCGGGCACTCTCCTGCCCTCTGCGCACGACGGAGAAAGACAGGCAGAGGGCTTATTCAGCGTCGAAATCGGCTCCCCCTGCTGCATCCGCGTCCCGAAGGGCGAGATCCCTGGAGATTCCGTCCAGGTACGGCACCAGAATGCCGGCTCTCCTCCGGAGAAAAAAAGCGGGCGTAAGCTCATCAAAATGAAAACGCTTCAGCCCGCCTGCTTCCATACGATTCCAGAACCGGAGCAGTTCTTCATAGCGAAGATAATAATATTCATCCCGTGAGGAATAAAAAATGAGGAGAAAGGATATCCCCTGCTGCTTCTCGAAATCGGACATAAAACGGATCTGATGCGGATGAATATTTGCCAGAGGAAAGGTATCGGTCTTGCATTCCTTGGCATCGAAGCAGACGGGAATACCCTGCACTGCTCCGATGTAATCAATGGTGCTTTTCTGATCGAAATATGCCAGAGTGATGCGTCGGGTCTCCTTGTCCATTCTGACCGGAGTGATCGGGGTCGGGATTTTCTGAATCAGCGCAAGTCCCTGTTCCCGGTACTGGTCATTTGTCCGGTTAATCATGTCTTCGAGGGTGGAACCGCGAAGCCCTCTTGAATTCCAGGTCGCCATCGTGAGGCCGCCTCAGAATCCGAATACAGAAGCAGGATTCAGCGCCGGGAATCCCGCAGATGTCGTTGCTGCCCCGGAAAATCCAGAGACCGAGGCACTGGAAGTATCTGCTGTCGGATCATAATAGTCCGCCTCTTTGCTGTTGATCACCGAGATCTTGTTTAGCGGCCAGTAGCGGAAGAAGGCCTTTCCAAGGATCTTTTCCTTTTTGACAAAGGGATTTTCCCAGTATCGGGAATCCTTGGAATAAATGCGGTTGTCGCCCAGCATGAAGTAGCTGTCTGCCGGAACGGTAAGCGGGAACGTCAGATTTCCGGTGTCGGTGGAGTCCGGCGTTGCGCAGAAGCTGTCATCCAGAGGAGTCTTGCTTCCGTTGATATAGACGTCACCGTTCCGGATGTCGACGGTCTCGCCCGGAAGGCCGATGACCCGTTTGATGAACAGACGCGATTCGTCATCAGGATAGCGGAAAATGACGATGTCATATCTCTTCGGATCGCTGTTCAGGTAGGCCAGGCGGTTTCCAAAGATCTGGTCGTTGGTCATGATCGTCGGTTCCATGGATGCGGATGGAATCCGTGCATTGACAATGATGAATTTCTGAAGGACAAACATAACGATCAGAACGATCGCAATGATTTTCACGTAGTCGAAAACATCCTTACGGATACTCTCCTTCCGGTCGTCCGGTGTGGTTACCGGTGTTTTCTCGTCCGTCTCTTCCGGACGGGTGTCAGTGGAATTGGTATCGGCTTTTTTACTCATGTGTTCTTCTTTCCTGAAAGTTATACTGATGATATTCTGCAGCCGCCAGTGCCGCATACTTGCGATCCGGAACCCTGCAGACAGGACAGCGCGCAGGTCTGTGTGCCAGTGCTGCTGAATAGCGGTTAGCGTTATCTGTCCGATGAACAGGGCAGCGCGCAGGCCTGTGTGCCAGTGCTGCTGAATAGCAGTTAGCGTTATCTGTCCGATGAACGGGGCAGCACGCAACTTGGTATGATCATGCGGCGATTACAGCCGGTTGGCTGCTTCAAGCTTTTTCAGCGTGGTTCTGAGGTCATCAGGCAGGGGGGCCTGAAAGGTTCTTCCCGAGAGATCAGAGAGAACGCCGTTCATCGGGGGAAAAACAAGCTCTGATGCGTGGAGAAACTGCCTTCGAAGGCCAAAGCTCTTGCGAAAATCTTCGTTCCGGTTTCTGAGACCATATTTTACATCACCGATGATGGGATGTCCAATAAAAGAAAGGTGGCTCCGGATCTGGTGGGTCTTTCCGGTGATCAGTTTAACCTTCAGCAAGGTAAAGGAGACGGGCTGTCCGTGCGGGTCCGTGATCCGGAAATGCTCTGCAGGAGTGTATTCCGTCTCAATGTATTCGCCGGGATTCTGCACACCTTCCGCCGCGAATGTCAGCTTCGCATCAGAGATCTGATCGTTGTCTGGTATGGATACTGCAGATGTTCGGGAAGGCAATGCGTCTGCGGCAGATGTTCGGACGGATGCTCTGTCATGAACGGTCACCCGGTTGGTCCGGGGATCCTTCGTGAGATATGCACTGATGCGGGCGGGCTCCCGGATTTCGCCCTCTGTCAGGGCATAATAGTATTTGTGTACGGTCCGGTCTCTCAGGCATTCGGAAAGCTCCCGTGCGGCGGCGAGCGTCTTTGCGGCAAGCACAATTCCGCTTGTATTGCGGTCGATCCGGTTGACCACAGAGGGACGGAAGATGCGGAGACTCTCTTCTGTGAGCTCGCCTTTTTCGGTCAGGTATGACTGGATCATTTCCACCAGGGAGATGTCCTCCGGGGCTGCCTTCTGCGAGAGAATCCCGGCCTTTTTGTTCAGAATCAGCACGTGAGAGTCCTCAAAGAGGATGTCCGATGCGGCAAGGGAAGGCCCGGGTTTTCCGGATTTGTTCTTCTGCGGGAGAGACTCTTTTGCGGAAAATTTACGCAGCGTTTCATCGGAAAAGAAGATTCGGATTTCGTCTCCCTCCTGCAGAAGTTCCTTTCCGGTAGCTTTCGTTCCGTTAAGTGTAATATTTTTTTTGCGCAGCTGTTTATACAGAAAACCGCTTCCCGCCTCCGGAAGATATCTTCTGAGAAATTTATCCAGACGCTGGGAAGCAGTTTCGGTGTCAATGGTGATTTGAATCATTCTTCTTCCTACATATTATTGAAAGCGGCTGAAAGCCATAAAAGCGAATAAATAATTAAAGCAATGCAAAACAATAAAAACAATTAAGTGCAATAAAACAATTAGAGGGCAAGCTGCCGGAGAATTGCTGCGACCTCGTCATCGCGGTCCATGCGGTATTCCGCCTGCTTTTCCCGCATCTGGTCGATGCGCTCCAGGAAATTCTTTCGATTAGAAAAGATTTTGACGGTGACCTTATATCCGCTCTGCAGAACCGATTTCCGGATGTGGCCTTCCATAAACTGAAGAACACCGGGCGCAGCATTCTCATGGGTATATGCGGTGATATACTCTCCGCACACGGCCGCCGCGTCAATAAAGAGATTCTGGTCGCGGGTGGTCAGGTACAGTTCGTACAGCATGGGGAGAGAGCCGGCGTGGGTCTCGATATCCGTATGGAGTTCCTGATCCATCGGCTTTCTCATCAGCATCATGATCATTCCAACCATTGACATTGCCGCGGGAACGCAGCCAACCGCTGCGATAATCGAATAGATGTTGCGGCGGCTGCCGCTGTTCATGATCAGGCCAAAAGCAAAGATGGCGAAATCAATCGCAAACGCGATAACGGTTCTCAGAACTCTCTTAAACTTTTCGTGTCGGATGTAGCCGTACTGACCCTTTTCGATTTTCAAACCTCTGTCTCCTTTTATTCTTCACTGATTTTTATGCCTTCATCGACGCGGTTTTTCTGGGCGTGATAGGCCTGAGCGATAAGATCCAGCTGATGATGGTAGCGGACCAGTTCTTCCACGTCACCGGACTGATAGATCCGATAGAATTCTTCCTGAATTTTTTCCACCTCGCGCTTCGAGGTCATCCGGTAGAGACTCTCGATGGTATTTACGATATCTTCCACGAGATTGTAGCGGAGCTTGGAGGAAAGCTGGGCGTCCATGATCTCATCGCGGACGGAAGACATCTCGCTGTCCAGAGAAATGATGGCGTCCGCGGCATTGGACAGACGGCTGCCGACCCGCTCGGGGATCTGCCCTTTGTACTTGTACTGGAGAGAGTGCTCCGTCGTAGCCCAGAAGTCCATCGCCATGGTCCGGATCTGGATCTCGACCAGAATTTTCTTCGGCCCGTTGATGGTGTTCACTTCATAATGCACAACCATGTGATAGCTGCGGTAACCGCTCTGCTTCTGGTTGCGGATATAGTCCTTGATTTCGACCAGCTCGATATCGGTCCGGCTGGTGATGAGACTGGCAACTCTGCTGATATCCTCGGTAAACTGACAGATGATGCGTATGCCCGCAATGTCTTCTATCTGCTCTTCCATTTTTTCCGGCGGGATATTTTTCTTTGCCATCTTGTCGAGTATGCTGGAAATGCTTTTGACGCGTCCGGTCACATGCTCGATCGGGCAGTACTGCCCTTGCTCCTGAAATTCTCTCCGCAGGGAATCAAATTTCAGAATCAGTTCATCCACAGCCATTACATAGGGGCTGAGGACCTTATGCCACATGATGATATCCATATTCTGCACCTTGCTTCATAACAAAAAACAGCCCATCCCTTTCCGGAATGAGCTGCGATAAGTTCAAAATTTACTCTTCATCCTCGTAATCGGCGTCATCATCCTCATCCACGTCGTCGGAATCGTCATATGCTGTCTGGCCGCCGGTCTCCTGAGCAGCATCTGCCGAATTGCCGGATGTGGAACTGTTGTCCTCCATCGGAGCAAGCTGACTTCTGTTCTGATTTACAAGATCGTAGTAGCTCTGCAGGGAACCGGAGAAATCGTTGTACTTCTCTCCGACCTCGGCCATCGCGTTGCTGAGGATGGAGGAGATATTCCCGAGAAGCTGATCGGTATAAGTGATCGCGCTCGAGCGGATGTTGTTCGCGTCATTCTGGGCGGAATCCAGAATATCCTGCGCCTGCTGATTCGCCTGATTGACGGTATCATTTGCCTGCGCATAGGCTGCCTGCATGACTTCGGTCTCCGAAGTCAGCTCCTGGGCCTTCTTCTCTGCCTCTGCGATAATATTGTCCGCCTTTGACTGCGCGTCCGCAAGAATTGCATCCTTGTTGCCAATGATCTTCTGATATCGTTTGATCTCATCCGGCGTCTTCAGACGAAGCTCGCGGAGGAGCTCTTCCAGCTCTTCTTTATTTACAATGATCTTGGTTGTGGATAACGGCTGATACCGGCAGTTCTCCACATATTCTTCTATCTCCTCAATGATCTGTTCAATTCTGCTGCTGCTCATTATTTATACTCCTTACCTTAATTTACCTGTATCATCTGAATTCCGGAAGAATAATCCGCCCGATTATGACCGGCAACTGCCCCTCAGCTGTGCCGATCCGAATCCGCACGCGGCGTTGTCCGGAAAAAAGTATTCAGCGGATATCTCAGTCTTCGCTGTGAATGCGTCGGATGTCACCAAGCTTGCGGTGTATTTCACCCGCCACAAAAGGAGGCACAAATTCGCTGATATCGCCTCCGAACGCAGCAACCTCCTTCACGGTTGTAGAGCTCAGATACGAGTACTGAAGTGCCGTATAGAGAAAAGTGGTATCGACATCGGGGGCAAGCTTGCGGTTTGTCTGTGCCATCTGAAGTTCATATTCAAAATCAGTGATGAGGCGCAGCCCTCGTACAATCACACTTGCGTGACAGGCCTTCGCGAAATCGACGGAAAGTCCTTCGAATGCCTGTACCTCGACGTTCGGGATCCCACTCGTAGCTTTCTTAAGTATATTAACACGTTCTTTTGATGAAAACAACGGAGTTTTTGCAGAATTGTGCAAAACCCCGATGATGAGCTTGTCGTATAATTTTGATGCGCGGGTAATGATATCGAGGTGACCATAGGTCACAGGATCGAAGGTACCCGGATAAACGGCGATAACCATCTGTTATTCTCCTGCTGAATCGAGCCTCAGGAAAAGGTGCTCGTTAGTTTTGTATGTCTTCCATTTAATACATGTATAGCCTGAATTGTCAAGCCAGGAAAAATCGTTTTTGATGGAAGCCTCGACGACAAACAGGGTATCCCCGGTTACACAAGGAGCAGTGCGGAGCGTCTCGAGTGCTTCCTTTTCCAGATCATGAAGATATGGCGGGTCCAGGAAGACAACGTCGAAGGGCGCCTGTCCGGAAAGATACCGGACTGCTGACATGACATCCATCTGAAGAACTGTTGCCTGATTCTCCAGCTTTGTAAAGCGAAGGTTGTCGTTTATGATACTTACTGCCTGACGGCTTTTGTCTACAAAACAGCAGCTCTCTGCGCCCCGGCTCAGCGCCTCGATACCGATAGCTCCGCTTCCTGAAAAAAGATCAAGGAAACGGCACCCCGGAATATCATTCTGGAGTATATTGAAAAGCGTTTCCTTGATCCTGTCAGTTGTCGGGCGGGTATCCTTACCGGGAAGTGTCTTCAGCGGAAGACTTCTGCATTTTCCGGCGATTACTCTCATTCTTCCTTTGCCTCTTTATATTGAATTCTCCAGTCAAGATCGCCGCGGTCCAGACCGAGGATCAGCATTTCTGCCGTGGCGATATTGGTTGCGATCGGGATGGTATACTGGTCACAGCACTTCATGATCTTGACGACATCCGGTTCTCTCGGATCAATGATTGCCGGGTTATAAAAGAAAATGACCATATCCATGTCATTTCTCTCGATCATTTCCGTAAACTGCTTGTCACCGCCGAGGCTTCCTGCCAGAAACTTATGGATGTGAAGGTTTGTTACCTCTTCGATTCTTCTTCCGGTTGTACCGGTCGCATAAATTTCGTGCTTTGCAAGAATCCCCTTATATGCGATGCAGAAATCTTCGATCAGACTCTTCTTGCTGTTATGTGCGATTATTCCAATGTTCATGCGTTGTGATGCTCCCTTTCCTGCACTGCCTGAATATCTGTCAGCGGCACGGAAGCTGTAAAGCAGCGAAGTGCCGCGGGGACGTATACAAATTGTTGTGCCGATATAGCACGAGTGTTTTCTGATCACATTATAACAAATGCACAAACATTTCGCAACCGCAAACGGTTTGATTATGGGTTTTTACTACAAAAAGAGGCCGCCGAGCAGATGTCCGCTGCGGAAGCCCCTTAGAGGTCTCGCTTGAATTGGTGATAAACTCAGATGTCGAAACTGCCGATCTCTTCGCCGTCATTAAGTACGTAGTATGCTTTGTTCTCTTCTGGTTTTACATATACCTTGACTTCCTTCAGAGCGGCTTCGTCTTTGCCGGCTGCCTTCCAGGCATCGACTGCGCGGTCAACAAGCTCGCTGTAAGGAATCTCCTTCCCGAGGTACTGGAGAACAACTGTCTGTTTTGCCTCGGCAGCGTGTGCCTGCTTTGCGGCAACTGCCTTTTCGGCTTCTTTCTTCACCGTGGCAGCAGCTTTTGTCACAGCAGCCTTTGCGGATTTTGCCGCTTTGTGAACTGCCGGTCTGGATGCCTTTGAAGGCTTCTTTGCAGCAGCTTTTGCCGCAACGACAGTCTTCTTCTCTGCGGCTTTAATATCAGATGCGGTCTTTGCACCTGCAGTTTTGATGTCAGATGCGGTCTTTGCGCCAGCAGTCTTTATATCAGATGCCGCCTTCTTCTCAGCGGTTTTGATCTCATTTGCTGCTTTCTTCTCTGCAGTCTTGATGTCAGCGGCTGTCTTTCTGACCTCTGCTGCCGCCTGTTCGACCTTATGTTCCACCTTCTCGGCTTTCTTCTCAACCTTTGCCGCTACTTTTTCAACTACGTTCGTTTTCGCTGCTTCCGGTGTCTTTTTCATTTCGGTCTTAGCTACAGCAGCTGTCTTCTTAGCCTCTGCCATTTTCTCTCCTCCATAATGACTCAACTGATAATTGTTTAAAAATTTGATGGTCAAATATGATTCTTATCTATATTATTCTTTTTTCTTTATTTTTTCAAGAATACCGGAAAAAAATCAGCGATTCGGATATAACTATGATGGAATGAAGCGCTTCGGTCGGCATTTCGTACAACGTATTTGCGCACACCTGAAGGATTTCAGGTGTGCGAAGGACGAAGCAATGCGCCGCTTATATATGAAAAAAGAGAGCTCTTCGAAATCGGATCCGGTAACGACGCGCGCGATGTGCGAAAGAAGCTTTTATCAAAGAATTTCGACTTCGCTGATGGGAAAGGTAACGACGCGCGCGATGCGCGAAAGAGTCCGGATGCGAATGTGTTTCACCCGGGAAATCCGGAAGCAATCCCCGAACGGCTGATATACTGATCCAGGGCATTTTTCAGCTCACGGTTCTGCGGCAGTGCAAGTTCCGCGTCCATGGAGAGCAGGTCATTTACTGCCCGGGATGCTGCCTTCAGGATAGCGGAATCCCGGTAGATGTCCGCAATCTGGAAAACCGCAATGCCGCTCTGCCTCACGCCGAAGAGATCTCCGGGCCCCCGAAGCTTCAGATCCTGTTCTGCGATATAGAATCCGTCGTTGGATTCGTTGAGAATTTCGAGCCTCTTTGAGGTCTCTTTTTTTTCATCGCCCTGCATGAAGATGCAGTAGGACTGGGCGCTGCCCCGCCCGACCCTTCCGCGAAGCTGATGGAGCTGTGCGAGCCCGAAACGCTCCGCATTTTCGATCATCATCACGGTGGCATTCGGAACATTGACGCCGACTTCTACGACTGTCGTGGAGACGAGAATCTGGATTTCGCCAGCGGCGAAAGCATTCATGATCTCCTGTTTCTGCTGGGGCTTCATCTGGCCGTGGAGAGCTTCGACCCGGATGGATGCGTCAAAACGCTTCCGGATCTTCTGGCTGTATTCCGTGACATTCTCGCAGGGGATTTCCTCATTGGGCTCGACCATCGGGCAGATAATATAGACCTGATGTCCGTCCGCGATCTGTTTTTCCATGAAGCGGTAGGCGGTCTCCCGGTAGGAGGTTCCGACTACACAGTTACGGATGGGAAGCCGGTTCCGGGGCATATCGTCAAGTACGGAAATGTCCAGATCCCCGTAGAGGATCATCGCCAGTGTGCGGGGAATCGGCGTGGCACTCATGACGAGCACATTCGGAGGATAGCCCTTTCCGGCAAGCGTCATGCGCTGTCGGACACCGAAGCGGTGCTGTTCGTCCGTAATGACGAGACCGAGATTCGGATATGTCACGGCCTCCTGGATGAGCGCGTGCGTGCCGACGATCATCATTGCCTCCCCTGAGGCGATTTTCTCATAGATTTCCCTTTTTTCCTTTGGCGTACAGCTGCCGCGCAAAAGAACGGGGCATGCGTCCTCGATGCCGCTGCTTTCAAGAAGTGCCGTGAGAGATGCGAAATGCTGCTCGGCGAGAACCTCTGTCGGGACCATGATTGCGCTCTGCCAGCCGTTTTCAAATGCCATGATCATGGCCAGAAAAGCGAGAATAGTCTTTCCGCTTCCGACATCACCCTGAATCAGCCGTTCCATCAGCCGGTTCGATGCAAGATCCTTCTCCAGTTCGTTCCATACCCGCTGCTGTGCGCGGGTGAGACGGTATGGAAGGGCGTCGATGACTTCCTCTGTCTTCCACACGGTCTTCATCGGAAAATGGTTGACTCTGTCGCGATTCCGGTCCTTCATACGGGCGATTCCCAGAAGGAAGAAAAAGAACTCATCGAAGCAGAGACGGTTTCGGGCAGAGAGGAGGCTGTCACGGGAATCCGGGAAATGAATTTGATCGAGCGCAAAATTTATCTCCGCAAGACCAAGAGGTTCACGGATTTCTTCCGGAAGGATTTCGGGGATGCGGTCCCGGGTCTGTATAAGCTGTGCCATGGCTTTTCGAATGGCCTGATTTGTGAGCCCCTTCGTCAGTGCATAGATCGGGAGTAACTGCCCCCGCAGATTATCGTAGGCGGCCGGTGTGAAAAGCTCGGGATGCTCCATGATCCGTCTGCCGTTTTTCTCTATGACGGGTCCCCGGAAAATATAGACCATGCCGGGCTTCAGGGTGGAGGCGAGAAACGGCATGTGAAACCAGTTCACCTGCAGAGAACCGGTCTCGTCCTTGAGGACAGCCATGGTAATGGAATTTCCTCCAAATGTCCGAACCGAGGGCTTTCGGGTGATCCGTCCGAAGACGGCGTTTTTCTGACCGGGGACAACCGCTCCGACGGAGACGGGTTCCTCGTAGGAGTCATATTCTCTTGGATAATACCGGATCAGATCATCTGTGGTGAAAATTCCTGCCCGGTTGAACAGAATCTCGGATTTTTCCCCGATTCCTTTCAGATTCCGGATGGAATGGGGAGGTATCTTTCGGGATGACATATCTTCCTCCTCTGCAAAGAAAGCTGCCTCACCGGTCTGTCTGACCGGAGGGGCAGCTTCATAGATTTACGCGAACAGTGAGCCGCAGCCGAATGCGGAGCCTTCGAGTGAGGCGAGCGCCGCGACAGCGGGATAAAACCCGCGAAGCGTGTTTTATTCCGCCTGCAGGACTAAAGATTCTGCGCGAGTTTGTGCGCTTTCCCGCGGACGGACACAGCTTTACTCAACGGAAAGGATACAGTAGTAGACCGGCTGTCCGCCGTTGTTCACTTCGACGTCCACATCCGGGAACTTTTCGGTGATCTTCTGAGCGAGGCGGTTTGCGTTCTCTTCTGAGAATTCTTTTCCGAAGTATATGCTGATAAGTTCGGCGTCGTCGGACATCATTTTCTCGACGGATGCGAGGGAGGTGTCTTCGATATCGCTGCCCACGGAGAGAATTCCATCGTCACCGACCGCCATGATGTCTCCCTGGTGAATTTCAACGTTATCGATCGTGGTGTCGCGGATTGCGTAAGTTACCTCTGCGGTGCGGACATTTGCGATGGCGTCCATCATTGCCGTTTGATTTGATTCAACATTCTGTGCGGGATCATATCCGAGCAGCGCGGTGATTCCCTGCGGGATCGTCTTTGACGGGATCACGATGATGTTCTTCTCGCGCACCAGATCCTGCGCCTGACGGGCTGCCATGATGATGTTCTTGTTGTTCGGGAACAGGAAGATGTTCTCCGCGTTGACCTGATCAATCGCGTCCAGTACGTCCTCAGTGCTCGGATTCATGGTCTGTCCGCCCTTGATGATGAAATCGGCGCCAAGGCCCCGGAAGATTTCTTCAAAGCCGTCGCCGGCACAGACCTCGATAAAGCCGACCGGTTTTGCGGGAGTGGTTCTCCGAAGAAGCTCATCTGCCTGATCTCTGGCTGCCTTGGATGGGTTCTTGATCAGCTTTTCATGGTGCTCCACGAGGAGGTTGTCGATGCTGATGCAGGTCAGCCTGCCGAGCGTCAGCGCCTTGGAAAGTATTTGACCGGGTTCGTTTGTATGCACATGTACCTTCAGCTCTCTGGCGTCCGGAATAATCACCACCTGTTCACCGTTTGTGACGAGGAAGGTGCGGAGTTCATCGATCTGTGCCTGCGGAAGCGATTTCTCGCTGTTGATGATAAATTCCGCACTGTAGATAAATCGGGGCTTTTCAGGCTCTTTTTCCTCCGGAGCCTCTTTTCTGTCTGCATTCTCATCCTTTGCCTTACCGAGGTCGGGATCTACTTCCTTTCCCATCAGGCCGTCATACGCGCCCTCGAGGATGGTGATAAGACCCTGTCCGCCGGAATCGACGACGCCGGCCTCCTTGAGAACCGGAAGCATGTCAGGAGTCTTTGCGAGAACCTCGCTGCCATAATCAATGATATTCTTGATGTAGACGTCGAGTGTCATTTGCGCGTCCACAAGTTTGCGGGCGATCTCGGCCATTCCCTTCGCGACGGTGAGAATGGTGCCCTCCTTAGGCTTGATTACAGCCTTATAGGCGGTTTCTACTGCCTTTTCACAGGCGTCGGCGATCATGGGAATATCGATTTCGTCAGAGCCTTTTACAACCTTGGTGAACCCCCGGAAAAGCTGTGAAAGGATGACGCCGGAATTTCCACGTGCCCCGCGCAGAGATCCGGAAGAAATCGCTTTTGCCAGATCCTTCATGTTCATGCTGTCGATATCCTGTACCATATGAACCGCGGACATGATGGTCATGGTCATGTTCGTTCCGGTATCACCGTCCGGTACCGGGAAAACGTTTAATTCATTGATCCAATCCTTTTTGGCATCCAGATTCTGGGCGCCGGTTAAAAACATATGCGCCAGAAGACTGGCATCAATTGTATTTTCAGCCAAAACTATATCCTCCTCAGATATCAGTCTATTACCCGTACGCCCTCAACGATGATGCGTACATGCTCAACTTTCATTCCGGTAAATTCCTCGAGCTGATATTTCACGCTGTCGATCAGATTCTGTGCTACCGTGGAGATACTCACACCATAGGCAATAATTACGTGGAACTCCAGGGAGATTTTATTATCGCTGATCATCACATGAATGCCGTGCTTCAGGCTGTCCTTTTTCAGCAGACGGACGAGACCGTCCTTCATGTTGACGGCAGCCATTCCGACAATTCCGAAGCATTCTACGGCAACGCTGCCGGCATAGGTTGCGATGACATCGGGATTAATGACTACTTCGCCGAATTCCGAATTAACGCGTCCTTTCATCTCCTGCTCCTTTCTATATATACAATACTGACAATACTGTAATCAGATTCAGGGCTCCGTATAAGTCCGGATGACATCCGGAGGACTGGTAAGCCCAATTACACAATCTTTAGTATAGCGTAAACATGTGGGATTGTGAAGGGTAAATGTGCGGCGGTACCCTCACTCTGACACCTGCCGGATCTATCCGGCCTGGGAGGAAAGCAACGAGATAAAACACGCTGCGCGAGTTTTATCTCGCTATCGCGACGCTCGCCGCACACGAATACTTCGCATTCGGCTGCGGCTCACTGTTCGCGTAAAAAAAAGAGACCTCATCAGATGACGGATGAGATCTCCAGGATGTTTCCTTTTATGGAGTCGTGACTTCAGGCACGCTCTACAGCACCGCTTCTCAGGCAGCTGGTACAAACGTACATCTTCTTTGTACCCTGTGGTGTCTTTACACGTACAGCCTTAACGTTAGCTTTCCACATATGATTAGATCTTCTATGAGAATGGCTTACATTATTGCCAAAGTAAACAGCCTTATCGCAAATAGCACATTTTGCCATGATCACACCTCCTTAACCACAAACTAAAGCCGAATCTGATACAACGGCTTACAACACTCAGCTATTGTATCAGAACGCTCCGCTCTTTGCAAGAACTTTTTAAAGATTTCGCAAGATTTCGCAGGAACTTTTTTGAACCAACCTTTTTGAACGTGAACTGAAGTTCAAAGTTTCATCCCGTCTGCATCGGGATAGAAGTTAATCCTTCCGGGATATTTCAGGCTTATTCTTCCGCGTCCGATTCTCCGGCGGAGGATCCGCTGCCATCCTTACCGACAGCTTCCTTGATCTTGGTCACGATGTCCGGAGCCATATCAATGATCTTGGAAACCGCATCCTGACTCTTCATGCTGATCAGCTTTGTGGTGCCGTCCTTCGCTACCATCAGTACAGCGGCCGGGACCATCTTGGCGCCTGCCGCGCCGCCACCGTTATCTTTGGAATTGTTGCTGAAAGCGCCGGCACCCATACCGAAGGAAACCTCTGAGAGGGGAATCATGATGCTGTCGCCGACCGGAACGGGCTGGCCGACAACTGCCTTCGTGGTAAGGAAGTTATTCAGTCCCTTGAAAAGCGAGTCAACATTATTTTCGAAGCTGTTCTTCTTGTCTGACATAATCCGTATTCCTCCTGTAGTCCGTTGTTATTTCAGATCCCTGCCGGCGGCGGGCTGCCTGTCCGATTTGATTCGGAATTCCCGTTATGACGGCCCTGTACGGCCGGGTGTTTTTTTAAATATGAAAACTACTGCCTGGTTTAAAACTACTGCTGCCTGGTTGGGCATGACAGCGTGGAGACTGTATGGCCGGGTGTTATGCAAAATCATTTGAAGATTCTGCAGGCTGGCCTCCTGTCTGTCGGTGCAGCAGCTGAATCGCAATCAGGCAGCCCTCTTTCTGCGAGGGATGATGCCTTTTCTCTTTTTGTGACCGGTATCCGGATTCTCCCCGCCGCGATCCGCCTGAGAGGATCCCTTGCGGCGGATCCGCCGCATCAGGATTCGGAATTCTCTGGCGGTAACGATTCTGAGAATTCGCACGAGTGGTACAACCAGAATGATATGACCTCGAAGATCCATATCTGCTTCAAGGATTTTCTGTTGAAAATCCGGCCGAATCTGCAGGCTGCCCGGTATCTTCGGATAAAAAATTGCGAAGATGCCGAGAAGCTGTCCGGTCAGTGCCGGATCGTCCGTGCCAAATTCAGCGTACCCGTCAATTCTCCGAGGAAGAATATGATGAAGCAGAGCTGCGAGCTGCTTCAGTGCCATTTCCTTGAAGCAGTAGAAGGATTCCGATTCCAGGTAGTCGATCCAGTCCGTCGCAATGTTCAGAAAATGGCGGATTTTCCGGAGAGCTTCCCCGGCAGAGGTGAAAAACCGGCGGAAGGCCTTTCGAATCCGGCAGAACAGACTGCTGATCCACGCTCCGAACCGGGCAAGCGGACCAGGTGTTTCACTTGCAGCCACCTCTATATCGAGTGCCGCAGCGTTTTCTTCGGTGCTCCTGTCGGGCATGTATTTCCATTGACCGGGACTTACCGTCGGACGTTTCTTTGCCGCGGACCAGGTCTCTCCCCTGGCCTCAGAGGCACTGCGGAATGTTTTCGCACCGGCCCCGGTGACTTCTTTTGTTTCTGTTGATTGGTGATTCCTTTTCTCTTTTCTTCTGTTGATCAGCTTCAGGAGTGGAATCCCGAGAATCCGTATCTCCCCGCTGTGCGTGCTGCTTCCGCCGCTTCGCCTGAAATGAAAGTCAGCATGGAAGAAGTGAAACAGCCACCAGACCTTTGCGTCTGCGCGGAGTTCGTCTCCGTGCTTCTTCAGTTTCACCCGGTATAAAAAGGGGGTGAAAAGCAGGAGAAGGCTGAGTATGAGAATAATCCCGATTATCCACAGCAGAATGATACCAATCGTTGACAGAATGTGAAGAAAAACTGACAGCATCCTTCCTCCTCTATCTTTCTGTCCGTGTCAGCTGCGACAGCTGTGTCGCAGTGAGCGACATCTGTGCGTCAGTCTGCGGCAACTGCGTTTCAGTGTGCGGCAACTATGTCCTGGTCCGGAGATTCAGGATATGCTTCTGCTCCGGGTGCACATTCCGGGAGCATCCGTCTGTCTCAGATAGGTTTTCATATCACATGATCCGGTCGCCTGGAATGTTTCCCCGGCGATCTGCGTCAGAACCTCGTACGCTTCACGCTTTCCGACTGCCAGACCGACAACCGGCGGGAGCGTACGAAGAATGATATCATTTCTGAGATATTTTGCTTCAATGATATCCAGCTGCTCCGCCTCGTTCAGAGGGTAGGTGATCAGAAACAATCCGGGAAACCATGCACCCTTTCGGAGTGCGCGGCGGATTTCCGCTTCCTGCTCCTCCGCCCGCGTGCCGAGATACAGCTTGCCTGAAAATTTTACTTTTGGGGTACCCATAATCCTGATTTTTTCATCTCCATGTAAGTGCTGTATCCTTTTTCGAGGATCTGGCGCTCATTCGTGAATTTCAGCAGATGATAGGCCTCGTGGTATTTGTAATATCCGGAATCTATGAAATATTCCTCCCACTGCGGCTTGCTGTAATAACTGCTTCCCATCATCAGATACCAGTGGACCTGTTTGTCCACCTCGCCCTCCGGAACCTCAAATGTATAGTGGCTCGTTCCGATATATTTCATGATTGTAGCCCTTGCCCCGGATTCTTCACGAACTTCCCGAAGAGCCGTATCTGTGAACTCTTCTCCCTGTTCGACAGTACCCTTTGGGAGAACCCAGCCTTCATAGCGACCTTTGAAATTTTTATACAGGACGAGGATTTTTCCCCGGAAGATGACGATTCCTCCGCAGCTGACCGCATTTATCATGTGTTTTATCCTCCCATAATTATGACTAGTATACGACAGTTGTGCGCCGTTCGCAAGGAAGGATATAAAATGCGGGAGTGCCGGATTCCGTCTGATTCCGACAGATCCCGTTCAGCTTTCGCTTCCGAAATATGTGGCGAATACCTGGCGGACGACATTGATTGCAGGGGCTGTGCCGTCTCCTCCGTTTTCCACGATGGCACAGACCACGATATCGTTATTACCGGTGTTGGAGAATCCGACAAACCAGGAGTGGGCGTGGCCCGCGCTGTCATATTCGGCGGTTCCGGTCTTTCCGACGATGTCATAAGGAAGGTCAGCGATGGCAGTTCCGGTTCCGCCCTGCACAACGCCTCTCATTGCTTCCGTCAGGTTTGCAGCCTGTCCCGCGTCCATAACCTGCTTTAAGGTTGTGGTCTGTGTAGTTTTTACCGTTCTTCCCTCAGCGCTTACAACGCTTTTTACAAAATAGGGCTTCAGCATCACGCCTTTATTGGCGACAGCCTGACCGATCATGCACATCTGAAGGGGTGTGACTCTGGTGTCGCCCTGTCCGATCGCGGTCTGCATGGTCAGCTGGTCCGGTGTGCTGGTATCCAGCGTGAAGGTACTTGTTGTGACATCAAGATCGGTATCAACCGCCTGATTCAGACCGAAATCATCGGCTGTCTGCCGTAAGGTGGATTTGTCGATGTCGTTCTGACTCATGTAGGCGAAGGCACAGTTACACGAATTTGCGAACGCGCTGGCAAAGGTCTCCTGCCCATGCGCCTCGTAGTTGTAGCAATGTATCGTGAAGCCTGCGTTTTCATATGTTCCGGTGCAATTGTAGGAAAAATTATCGAAACTGCCATTCTGCCGCAGATACGCGAGCGCGGTGACGATCTTGAAGGTGGAGCCTGGAGGATAAAGCCCCTGGGTTGCGCGATTCAGGAAAATACCGTTGTCGGAATTCGTCAGGGTGTCCCAGTTCTCTTCGACAGTGTTCGGATCATAGGTCGGGCTGCTGTAATCCACGAGAACGCTTCCGGTATCGACATCCATGGCAACTACAGCCCCTGAATTGTCGCCCATCGCAGCGGCTGCTGCCTGCTGAAGGGGCACATTGAAGGTTGTCACGATGTTGTCGCCGGCCTTCTTCTGTTCGTTCAGATCGTTTTCCATCTGAGTGACGATGCCGGAGTGGGACTGGATCAGATCGTTGTTGTGGGTCGATTCCAGTCCGCTTCCGCCGTAGACAGAGTAACCGACCGACTGGGCAAATAGTGAGCCATAGGGATAAACCCTGGTTTCTGTACCGTCGTCTGCCGTGTCAGTTCTTGCCAGGGCGGTTGTGCCATCATCCGCCAGAATGGATCCGCGGATGATCTCCTGTGCCGCTTCCTCCTGCCGTTTATTGTATGGGCTGTTCAGCAGGGCATCACTGTCGTTGATCTGAAAGTATACCATGTAGACGATCAGAGACGCAAAAAGCGCAAGGGAGACGAAAGACACAATCCGGTAGGGCCTAATGATTGCGGAGCGCGAGATCTTCTTTTGTCTGTTCTTCGATCTTTCGTTCGAGGTCTCCGGTATCCTGTCGTACCTGTCCGGATTGTCCCTGCGGTCTGTACGGCTGCTGTTCATACTGCTGTTCCGGTCGGAACGGCTGCTCCGGCCGGTACTGCTGCGGCCGGAATCCCTGATCCCGGTTCTGCGGCTGCCTCTGGAGCTCTCTGTTTCTCCGTATCCTCTCTCGTCTTTCTTCCTCAAGTTCTTCGTCCTCGTCCTTTCTCATGATGTACAATCCCTGGATGATGGATATCATGGCAATTGTGCACATCAGTGAACTTCCTCCGTAGCTGACCAGCGGAAGCGTGATGCCTGTCATCGGGATGAATTTTGTCGTGCCGCCGATCGTCAGGAATACCTGAAAGGCATATTCCGTACCAAATCCGATCGCGACCAGCTTATAGAAGGGCCGGTCAAGTCGGAGAGCAATGTTTACGATCAGCAGATACATTCCCATGCAGAGGAGGATCAGGCAGATGGAAAAAATGATCCCGAATTCCTCACAGATAGCTGCAAAGGTGAAATCCTCATACGCAAGAGGAATCATCTCCGGATGACCGTTGAACAGGCCGGTGCCGAACCATCCGCCCGCGCAGACACCGAAGAGTGCCTGGATGATCTGATATCCGGTGCCTTCATAGTCGGAGAACGGATCCTTCCAGACCTGTACCCGGATGCGGACATGCTCAAAACGGCGGTAGGCAACGACACATGCGCCTGCCATGCCTCCCAGACCGAGAGCTATGTAGCCGGGATTCCTGGTGGCGACGTAAACCATGACGATATACGCGACAAAATATACAAGCGCAGCGCCAAGATCGGCGGACAGCGCCAGAATCCCGACATGGATTGCGACCACGATCGTGGTGATGACAACCTGCTTAAAGTCGGTGCGCTTCTGAAGCATGCCAGCCATGAACAGAACGACACTGATCTTGACAAACTCGGAAAACTGGAAGGAAATGCCTCCGATGTTCAGGTTGAGGTTGGCACCGCCGGTAACCCGGCCGAGTGCCAGAACCGCTCCGAGAAGCAGGATGCCCACAATGCCGTAGAGCCATGTGAGCTTTGAAACCCAGCGGACTCTCCGGACAAAAACGGGGATGATGAAGCAGACCATCGTGGCAAACGCGGCGATGATGAACTGCTTTCTGGCATTATCAATTCCAAGCCTGGACTGCATGACCAGCCCGACGGACAGGATCATGCACATTGTATTCAGCAGAATAAGAGAGGCTTTCCGGTATATAATCCGGTACAAAATCTGCACCACCAGGATATATCCGATCACACAGATCAGCATGAGGATCATATATGGCTCCTCGGACTGAAGGTACATGATGACATAGCTGACGGTGTTGAAGAGAATCATGAGCCAGATCTGGTTTCGCATGATCCGGCGCCGTGCCTCATCTGATTTCCTCTTGAGGACCATGAAGGTTTCCACCGTGAAAAAAATCATGATCAGAAGAAGAACGTATTTCGATACCTGTACTAATATTTTTACCATGAAACGGACACCTCATGTTGTGGGGATCTTTCTGTCTTCTGTCACTCTGCACCTATTCTACGCCGCGGCGGAAATGTCCGCGGGTGGTTTCCATCTCCGGAAGATCACGCCGTTCAAGGAAGGCGGTCGCGATCCTCGAGGCGAGCGGACCGCTCTCGTCGGTAAACTGCAGACGGAAGGATCGAAAATGCAGCCTGTCCAGCGGGGATGAGGAATCCCTGCCGTCGCTCAGATGCTCTTTTAACAGTGAGGAAGGCAGACTGTTGTAGATGATATTGTAGCAGGAAACGCAGTGACATTCCGCGGGAAACCTGGCTCCCTTTCTGTCCTTCAGAACAAGACGAGCATCGGAATGGGTGCAGCGGTCCATTGTCTTCTTCAGGCAGTGAGCCGACAGCATCATCGGAGCGCGGCCGTATACAATGATTTCGCTCGTCCGGTTGTCTCTTTTTATAAGTTCCCGGTAATTGAGTTCGAGGGAAGCTGTGTTGCGGGAATATCCCCAGCGGGCCAGGAAATCTTCTGCCCGCGTATTCATCGTGTAGATTCCGGCGTCTGCTACTGTATATCCGGTAAGATCAAGGAAGCGGAGCAGGCCGAGCTCCTCGAGGTTTCGCGCCAGAATGGCACAGGAAGACGCAGCCGTGGATTCCGGGAACAAGGACATATATGCACGGATAAGGGAGGTCAGCGACGCTTCGCTGTCTTTTCGCATCACATAGGGGAGCATCAGAAAGGCGGACTTTCCGGATTCCTGTGTCCTTCGTACTGCCTCTGACAGAAATCCGGAGTGTGCGTTGTCTCCAAGGAACATCTCGGCATCGAGCCAGAGTGCGGAGAGACCCTTTATGTCCAGAAGAGCACGGAGCTGTTCAACGGAGCTGACAGATGCAGTACAGCAGGTCCGCCCTGGCCCGGCAGTATCTGTATCTGTACGGAAGAAATCCCTTGATGTATTTGAAACAGCCGGGGCGCTGCGGCGGTATGTCTCGCGGATTTTTTCGGAAAGCGCAGAAAAACCCTCTCTCCGAAGCTCGTTTAACAGCTGCATCGGAACGAAGAGATTCTTCCCCGCTTCCAGACGCAGATCCTGAAAATAGAAAGGGCTGTTTCCGGTCTTGTTCATTTGCGCGAGAATTCGCTCTTCGGTGACCGGACGGTTTTCTGCGATCTGTATTCCGCCTTTTTGGATTCGGACATGCACAGAGCCGGCTTTACCGGAGACGATTTCTCCGGGAAAATCCGGACCTTCCGGGAGACGGGGCGACTGGTCCGCTGACCATGACAGATCAAGAACGGCGCCTTCGTCTGCAGTGAGTCTGAGTCTTGCGGCGACAGGAGTCTGCAGCCTGTGGGCAGCCTCACGTGTGCTGAGATCAGCGCGGATTCGTCCGGTCAGCTGCTGAGCAGCCTTCTGACGGACATCGCTCAGCTTTTCATTTTTGAGGGCAATCATATCCCTGCCGTTTCGTTGCAGATAACAGCCGGGATGAAAGCCGTCGCGGTTGAAGAGATTCCATAGAAACTCCAGGTCTTCGCTATCTACGCGGTAGTGGTCCGGGTCCGAGAGGAAGCGGTCGATGTATTTCCGATAGACCTGCACGACGCCTGCGGTATACTCGGGTTTTTTCATTCGTCCCTCTATTTTAAAGGAAGAAATACCCGCACGGATGAGATCCGGAAGAATCTCAACCGTGTTCATATCCTTCATGTTCAGCGGATATCTGGTGTTTTTCCCGGTGAGGAGCTTTCCGTTTTCATAGACTTCGAAAGGAAGGCGGCAGACACCGGCACATCTGCCCCGGTTTCCGCTGCGGCCTCCGATAAGGCTGCTCATCAGGCACTGGCCGGAATAGCTGTAACACATCGCTCCGTGGATGAAGCTTTCGATTTCCATACCGGTCTTGTCATGAATGAGACGGATCTCTTCCAGAGAGAGTTCCCTTGCGGGGACGATTCTGGACATTCCGATTTCCTTCAGGAAGGCAGCGCCGTGAACGCCGGTCACCGTCATCTGCGTGCTGGCATGGAGAGGGAGATCCGGAAATACATGCTGAAAGAGATCAATGACACCGAAATCCTGCACGATGACGCCGTCCAGACCCTCCTCCACATATGGCTTCATGAAGTCTTCGAGGTCTTTTTCAATCTCGGAATCCTTGACCAGAGTGTTGACGGTCATGTAGAGTTTTTTTCCGAGTCTGTGCGCAAGGTCGATGGCTTCACAGAGCTCGGTTTCTCCGGGATTGTCGGCATACGCTCTGGCCCCGAACCGGCTGCCTCCGATGTATACGGCGTCGGCTCCGGCGATGTAGGCAGCCTTCAGAGCTTCGACAGAACCGGCAGGGGCCAGAAGCTCTGTCTGAAAAGCGGGGATGCCTGCCGTTCTTCCGCCGGAAATCCTTTCAGTCATCTCTCGTTTATTTACGGGTACTGCCATTGCTTCTGCTTTCACGAAGTCTTGCATTTTCCTTCTTGAGCCTTTCAATCTCCATCTGCGCCGCCACGAGGTCATGCTTGATATCGTAGGTGCTCTGATCCTTATTCTCGAGATCCTGCTCCATAGAATCCACCTGGGATTTTGCCTTGAAGTAGTCGTCTGCAATATTGAACTCGAGAAGCATGGATTTCGTATCCTGCGTCAGGCGGCCGTAGCCGCTGATGGAGCTGAGCTCGGCAATCTTGTTGTTGAGGTAGAATGCGACTCTCTGCAGGTATTCCTCACTCTCATAACCGGAAAGAGTAATTGCCTTTCCGTCAATCAGAACCTTTACTGAATGTTTTTCCGCCATACGTTTATCCCTCTGTATCTGTATTGTCTATATGTTATAAATACGGATTCTGCCGGATGCTAGCGATCCGGTTTCCGCTTCCGGTGTATCTTTGCTGCGGATTGTTCTTTTGACAGATCTGTTATATCTGCGGTGCAGCTTCCTCACCTGGTATGTCAGCGCTTCTTCTCTGCTGAATCTGTGCTGTGCCTTAGTTCTCGGGGATATCTATCCCGAGATGGTGGTAGGCGAGCTCGGTCGCCACTCTTCCGCTGTGCGTCCGGTTCAGAAAACCGTTCTTGATCAGATACGGTTCGTAGACATCCTCGATGGTGCCGGAATCTTCGCCGATGGCAGCGGCGAGCGTATCCAGGCCTACTGGCCCTCCCCGGAACTTGTCAATGATTGTGGTCAGCAGCTTTCGGTCGGTACGGTCCAGCCCGTATCGGTCCACCTCCAGCAGATTCAGCGCCATATTCGCGACATCCGCGGTGATCTTCCCGTCATACTGAACCATTGCGAAATCCCGGACACGTTTCAGGAGGCGGTTGGCAATCCGCGGGGTTCCGCGTGACCGTCTGGCAAGCTCGTGTGCTCCTTCATCGTCAATTTCAACGTCCAGAATTCGTGAGGAGTGAAGGATGATTTCACTGAGCTCATCAACGGTATAGAATTCCATGTGCTGGATCACGCCGAAACGATCCCTCAGGGGCGCGGTCAGGAGGCCCGCTCTTGTCGTGGCACCCACCAGAGTGAATTTCGGGAGATCGAGCCTTATCGACCGCGCGGAGGAACCTTTGCCGATCATAATATCGATGGCGTAATCCTCCATCGCCGGATAGAGTACTTCCTCCACCTGCCGGTTCAGACGGTGTATCTCGTCGACAAACAGGATGTCGCCCTCCTGAAGATTGTTCAGAATCGCGGCCATCTCTCCCGGCTTTTCGATTGCCGGTCCGGACGTCACCTTCATATGCGTGCCCATTTCATTGGCAATAATACCCGCAAGGGTGGTTTTTCCGAGGCCGGGCGGTCCATAGAACAGGACGTGGTCCAGAACATCGCCTCTCTGCCGGGCTGCCTGTATATAAATCCGAAGATTGTTTTTGGCCTTTTCCTGGCCGATATATTCGTCGAGGCTCTGCGGACGGAGACTTTTTTCTACCGGTTCATCCTCCTGCCGGGCCTCAGTTTGTATGATTCGTTTTTCCATAAATACCTGAATGATGTATTACACCACAAATAATATTAGTTACGGAACGTTCCGTGCCGCTGTGCCCCTCAATCCTGGAGAGAAACGGCTCTTCGGCCGGCCGCGGTGCGGACAGAATGCAGGTCAGAATAAAAATTTCAGGGCTGCCTTCAGGATGGCTTCAGAGTCCATACTTTCATCGGTGGCTGCCTTTCGAACAGCCTGCAGGGCCTCGGCTCCCGAGTAGCCGAGAGCGACAAGTGCCTGCACGGCATCATCCGCAGCGGCGGACTGTCCGCCGGAACCGGGCTCAGCGGCACTGTCCGCTTCCGCTCCGTGTGCAAGCTTTTTCTCAAAGGCTTCGTCGAGACGGAACTTGTCCTTCAGTTCCAGTATGAGCTTCTGGGCGGTCTTCTTTCCGATGCCCGGCGCCTTCGCAATCGCGGCGGCATCGTCGGCGAGCACCGCAAAGCGCAGATTGTCTGATGTCATGGTGGAGAGAACGCCGAGAGCTCCCCTCGGACCGATTCCGCTGACATTTAACAGGAGCCGGAAGACTTCGAGATCATCTCTTGTGAAAAAACCGTAGAGTGTCACCGCGTCCTCACGAACGGCCATATGGGTGTACAGCTTCACGTCATCTCCTGCGCGGAGTTCCCGGTCAAGGAGAGCTGTTGGTACATAAACGATCCAGCCGATCCCATGATTGTCAATGACAACATAATCCGGACCTGTTTCTTCAATTGTGCCTTTCAGAAATCCTATCATGTGCGCATGCCTTTCAGAAATTTATCCCCGGTACAGAGTACCCCATATTTCAATCATATTACCACGAAACGGAGGATTTTGTAAACCGTGCCACAGATGGTATAAGCTGTGCAATGCTCCGTGCTTCGCTTGCGGCAGGATGGCGCGAAAGCTATAATGTAGGAATATGACTGCATGATACAGACGCTTTGACTTGAGAAAAACTGTGCAGAAAGGAGAAGATAATGCGGAAAAGACAGGAAATTGCGGAGCGACATCTGACGGAAAAGATCCGGGAATATTTTCCGGATGAGGACGTGGTTTTGTTTGATATAGAAACGACGGGACTTTCCTGGAAAACCTCTCATGTATATCTGATCGGCGTCCTGTACTGCTGCTGCGGCGAGTGGATTTTGGTTCAGTGGTTTCTGGACAGGCCTTCAGAGGAGAAAAATCTTCTGCAGATGTTCGGGGATTTTCTGCACGATCTGAAGGGGAAAGAAAAAAACGGGAATTCCGAAGAAGGCGGAGGCAGTGTGCGGCTTCTGCATTATAATGGCAATTTGTTTGATCTTCCGTATATCCGGCATAAATGTGAGTTTTACGGTCTGACAGACCCGTTTGAGGGGATGGAGAGCGTTGATATCTACCGGGAGGTGCATCCTCTTCAGAAGTTTCTGGGCCTGCCCTCTCTGAAGCAGAAGGATGTGGAGAAATTTCTCGGGGTCGAAAGAGAGGATCGCTCAAGTGGCGGTGATCTGATACCGGTATACCGGCGTTACCTGGAAAGCCGGGATGAGGAACTGCTGCATCTTCTCTTCCTTCACAATCATGACGATGTCGCGGGCATGGCTGATATTATACCGGTACTCTCCTATCCTCTGTTTTTCAGCGGAGGCTTCCGACTGTCCGGAGAAGCAATGGTTGGAGAATCCGGAGAAGCGATGCCGTGCGGAGATGACTTTTGCTTTCAAGAAAATGGGGCGAGTTCACCTGAGAGACAGGCACTGCGGATCCGCATGAAAGCCGATCACGCCTTCCCTGTCCCGGCTGCGGTCACGGACCGGGAGTACGGAGCGGTCCTCCGTTTAGGATGCGGGGAGAATCCGCTGAGCGCGGATCTTCTGATCCGCACACGAAAGATGGAGATGAAGCATTTCTTTTCCGATTACAGGAATTACTTCTATCTGCCGGATGAGGACAGGGCAATTCATCGGGACGTTGCGATATTTGTAGATCCGGAGCATCGGGAAAAAGCCAGGGCGGCAACCTGTTACCAAAGAGCCCGGGGAACCTTTCTGCCGCAGTTTTCCGGTCAGATCGAGCCGGCCTTTTACATGGACTACAAATCAAAGCCCGCCTACTTCCGGTGGGAGGATTTTCAATCGAGGCTTGCCGGGAGTGAAGAGACGGAAGATGAGACCCTCCGGCAGTATCTCCTGGATTTTTTGGAAGTTTTTCGCAGGACCAGCCGCTAAACCGGTCATTAGACCAGCCTTTAAACCGGTCGCTTAGAAAAACCGCTAAATCAGCCGTTAGACAGCCGTTAAGAGGCATACCGGCTCCGATCTTTTGCCGCTGACAGTCAGTTAACCGGGCCTGAGGTCCTGCCCGTTGTGCTGTCAGATGCATGAATGGTCTTTGGCTTTGCTTCAGTCTCTCCGGCAAGTTCAAAGCCCTTTTTTGCGGCGATTACCGCGATGATCTCATTGATCACGGCCGCGGCCGCGATGGTCCCCTTCACCAGGGATGAGAGCCCGGGCCGGGAAGCCGCGAGAACACTGCATACAATTCCGGTAAATACCAGAGATACACCGGAATGCGGGAGAAGCGTGAGTCCAAGGTACTTCTGTACCGTCACCGGCATGTGTGTTGCCCTGGCGCCCACTCTGGCACCGAAATATTTTCCAAAGGCACGGGAAGCAATGTATACAAAGGTATAGAGACCTGCTCCGAGAATCAGGTGATAGTCAAGCGGAGCGCCAAGGTCGGTGATGGCGGCCAGCAGGCTGACGCCGAGGATGGGATGAAACCATGTCGTTGTCTGCTCCAGCTGTCTCTGCGGGATCCGGTTGGAGAATACAGCGGAGAAGGATACTCCCATCAGCATGTAATTCAGTGTGATATTTGTAAAAACTACCCGGTTGAAAAACAGACCACTTGCTGCTGTAAGCGTAATTCCGGCCAGTAGAATCAGAAGTGTTCCGGACTTTCCCGGTTTTTTCTTCAACAGCATTCCTGCCGGAACACCGGTTACAATGCCGATCGCGATCGGCAGAAAAATCATGACAGGAATCATATACAGGGGCACTGCTCCGCCGGAAACTCTGCTAGCAATAAAGGAATTTACGGTAAAAAAGACGGCAATTCCGACAATATCATCCAATACCGCCATGGGAAGCAGCGTGTCTGTAACCGGCCCCTTCGTATGAAATTCCTGGACAATGGATAAGGCAGGCGCAGGAGCTGTGGCAAGAGCGATGCCTCCAAATGCAGGCGCAAGCCAGACGGGCTGACGCGCCAGATAAAGTACCACAGCGAAGGTCACAGAGACTATGGCAAAGGTTCCGAGGGACTGCGTCAATGTCGTAATGATTAACGCCCGCCCATAAGATGCTATTTTCGTCCAGATAAGTTCCGTCCCCAGCATCAGTCCAAACGCGCACTGCATCCAGATGATAATCATTTTATACCATCCGGTCTCCAGAATTGACGGTGAGAGCAGGCCCGCTCCGCAGGGACCGAGCAGCATGCCGGCAATCAGCCATCCCAGAATTGCCGGCATTTTTATTATGGGCTTTAGCCTGTTGAGCTCGAGCGAGTATTTCCCAACGGAAATATGAGCCGAGCGAAATAAAAAACCACCCGCTATGCGGGTGAGAGTCAAATGGTTATACAATTGAGATCAACTCTTTCTATAATAGAGGTGTCCAAGCCACTATTTAAAAGAAAGAGGTGATCTCATGGCGAACCAGGCGAATAGCCTTGCGCATACCAAATG